>CAVBQD010000102.1:0-7941 GCA_963597385.1 bacterium
GTTCGCCGATAACCTCGGCGGCTGTTTGTTTTTCGGCTTGTATTTGATTGTTTAACCGGTCTGTAAGACAAAAATACACGGAATAAAGAAAACCGACGGTTCTTGAATTAATCAAGCCGTCGGCATTTTTATTTGTTTTCATTTGATTTGAGATTGTCAACCAAAGTTTCTATATCACTTTTAAGGGTTTGGAGAACATCAATATTCTTCTCAAGTTCCCTATTTGACTCTTTTAGTTGAGCCTCAAGGTTAGAATTAATAATGGTGAGTCGCTGACATTCATATTCAGCCTCGCCGAGTGCCGCCTTTAGTCGGGCGTTTTCTTTTTTTAATTGTTCAACTTCCTTATTAGGTATCAACGGCATAATCTAATCCTTTATTTAAACAACTAATGGCGAGAAAAAACTCTCGCCATTAAATTATCGGTTAAGAATCGATATCGGTATCGATTTCAAAGTAGCGTGAGCCGAGCCAATGTCTTTTAAGAGTGATAGCGTCGTGCTCTTTCTCTGTTTCTTCTGCGGCAAGCTTTTGCTGAGCGATATACTGCCATACAGCCTGCTTATTTGTACCCTCAAAGTACATAATGTGATAACCGTATTCTGTTTTAACAATTCCGACATCGCCTGCTTTACGGGATGAATCGAAGCACCAAGCGTTGAATGTAGGTACCATTTGGTTTGGAATTACATTTTCGTAAAGACCGCCGTCGCTTGCGTTGCTGTCTGAAGAATTTGACTTAGCAAGCTTTGCAAATGACTTTGAAGTCTTTTTGCCGCTATTGTACTTTTTAAGAATACTCTTAGCTTTCTTTTCTGCTGCTGCCCATTCTTCGTCTGTGCAATCCTTAGCCGATGTTGAAGATGAGCTGTCATCGCTTGAGCTTGATGACTCAGGAGCGATAAGAATATGACGAATATTTACTGTCTTGGTTTTAGACATATATACAGGCTTTACAACATATACGACAGTTGTTGAATCTTGCTTAACATCTCCTGCCTTACGGTCGGTTGAATAGAGCCAATCAAGACCCGGATAGCTGTCATCGTCATCTTCATCTGCTGTTGAAATAGCAAACGAAAGGCTTTCCATTGTTGAACGCATCATATCTGTATAAGTAGTTTCTACAGCGTCCTTATTTGCTTTTTTGTCAAAATCGTCTGAAGAATACTTTGAAGCGAGAGCGGCAAAGTTTGAGCCGTCTGCTTTAAGAGCCTTTTTGAATGCCTTAGCGTCATCTTCGCTGTCACATTCGAACAACTTGATATCTACAGACTGAAGTTCTGCCTTATTCTTTTTCTTATAAGCGTTAAGTTCTTTATCTGTATAAGTCTTTTCTTCCGAATCCTCTTCGTGATCTGAATCGTAATTTTCAGCGATGTAAGAAATAGTTGCTTCACGAACGAAAACATCCTTTGTTACGCCGTGACCCATAGCTGCTTCGATATAACCCGAAATAGTGTAACCGTACTGATGAGCTGAAGTTTTATAACTCTTGAGAGCGTCTTTAATTTCACTCTTTTGGTCATCTGTGATTTCAGGGTCCTTGCCCTTATTTTCCTTAACTGCCTTGTAATAGCTTGCATATGTATCTTTAATGCTGTCTTCTACCTGCTCCTGAACATATTCAAGCCAAGTTGTTGTTTTGCCGTCCTCGGTTCTTGTTTGTTCGGAAAGTTTCTTGTCAAAATCAACATTCATATTTGATTCGTCAAGGTCAATTCCGTACTGTTCATATGAGCTGACGGTTGACTGAAGATTATTGTAATACATTGCAAAGTAATAATTGTATGTGTTTACCTTAATATCGTGCTTTTCGCCGTCTGCATCAGTCAATGTAAAAGCAACAAATGTTTTTTGCGGCCAACCGAGAGTTGAAGCCATGCCCTTACGAACAAATCCTGTTGCAACATAAGCGAAAAGAAGAGCAATAACAACAATAATTGCAACAACTGCGGTTACAATCTTCTTTGTCTTTGGTGCCATAGGGATTTTAACAGTATCCTCGGTAATGATGATACTGTCGCGTTCGTTGATAAGAGCATCTCTCTTTGAACGCAATTTATTCTTTTTCTTCTGATCAGGCTCGTCAAGGATTTCTTTTCTGAGTGATTCTATTTGCTCAGCAAGGGCGTCCTTTCTGTCATAAGCCTTATC
The DNA here is from genome assembly GCA_963597385.1 of bacterium. Lineage (GTDB taxonomy): Bacteria > Bacillota > Clostridia > Oscillospirales > Acutalibacteraceae > Eubacterium_R. The sequence goes on from CAVBQD010000102.1 coordinate 2,158, forward strand.
ATACTTTGCTTCTAACTTAGCAAGTTTATCTTTTTTTTCTGCCATCTGTTTTCATCCTTTATGATTTTTTATCAATAGTATTCTACACTATTGTGCATATTTTTACAAGTACTAATTTTTATTCGTCCGAAGAAGAGGCTTCCGAAGTGGTTTCGGAAGAAGAATCCGTTGTTTCTTCCGATGACGAAGTGCTTGAATCATCGGTTTCGGTATCGCTTGAAGTATCCGAGTCGTCTGAGCTGTCGCTTGAAGTAGTTGGCTCGGCAACCTTTGTTTTGCTCATAGCAAGCTTATACTGCTTAACTTCCGAACCGTAAGTGAATTCTTTTTCGGTTTTATCTTTAAGATCGGTTTCGCAATTATAAAGATATTTAGCTTGTTTGCTGATGAAGAACATAATGTGGCAACCGTACTTTGACTCAACAATTCCTGTGTCGCCGTACTGTCTTGAATCGTCCATTGCCCAATCGTTAAAGTTTTCTACCATAGTACCCTGCGAAACGCCGCCGTAAAGGCCGCCGTAATTACCCGAGGTACCGCTTGAAGTGGATTCTGTGTCTTTGGAATACTTTTCGGCAAGTTTTGCAAATTCAAGTTCTGTCTTTGCTCCCTTGTTGTACTTATCAAGTATTTTTTGAGCTTTCTTTTTTGCCTGAGCCATCTGCTCGTCGGTAAGTGTAACATCGGAAGACGATGTATCAACGCCGTCAGGCATAATGAGGATTTGACGAACGGAGTAAACCTCTTCGGTGTCCGGTTCAGGGTCTTTAACTTTATAAAGAATGTATACAACCTCGTTGTCCGAATCATCAAACGCTTTTACATCACCGATTTTAGTGCTGTCATCAAAGAGCCAGTTGACCGCATCTTCGACAAGGCTTGTTTCTTTTGCCGTTATAGAGGTTTCGATATTTGCACTGAGAAGTTCGGCACAAGAATCTGCGTCCTCAACATAACCCTGTGAAACAAAGTTATCAATCAAATCCTTACAAGCTGTAGGAATAAGCTTTTTCATATCGTCCTCAGATTTGATTTGCTTAATATAGTTGTTGCACTTTTCCATAGTTGCACTTGCATCATCATTTTCGTAAGGAACCTGAAGATATGCAAATGTAACATTTTCATAATCTTCCTTATTTTCTTTAAAGAAATTTTTGATTTCCTTATCGGAGAATTTTCTGCTTACAGACAACATTTGATAATAATTTTCTGCAACATAGCACTGTTCAAGCATCTTCTTGATTGTAGCCTGTCCGCAATAATCGCCGTAAGTGTCGGCAATATACTTGTCAACGGTTACATTTATACTTGAAGCAGTTGTTTTGAGAGAATCAAGATTTTCATCAATCGACTTCTTTTGTGATGAGGTGAGGGTAATTCCCTCGGCAACAGCCTTTTCATAATAAGTCGTAATATACTGAATCTGCTTAATTGTTTCATCTTGGAAAAGCTGTGCCCATGTTACCTCGTCACCGTCACTGTTGGTTGTTTTTTGCTTGCTGTAATCAACAGAGGTATCAAGGTCATAATAGCCGTAGCTTGCATAAGTAACATAATTATTAACTATACAGCTGTAATAGTAATTGTACATACCGATTGAAACCGGTGTTTCGCTGACTTTGAGAGCGACATTACCCGGATTCATTCTTTCGTCCGAATTCGGTTTTGTATAATAGAATGTACCGAAAACGGCAAGAACGGCAATTACTGCAACCATAATTACGGCAGTGAAAACAAATTTGATTTTATCACCCTTGACGCCGTTTGGTTTTGTGGCAACATACTGTTGTGCAGCAGGTGCCGCCTGAGGTCTTACAGCGGTTTCGTACTTTGCCGATTCCGGAATATGAATTTCAAACACATCGTTTTCTATAACATTGCTGTTAAGTGTTTGAGCCTCACCGTCAAACTTCCAATTATCGTTTTCCTCATAAGTCGGTGTTGTTTCGGTGCTCTCCGCCTCTTTTACTTCCTCGGCAGGTTGCTCAACCTTTTCATCCGGTGTATCGGATAAATCAAGATTTTCATTTTCAATATTGTCATTTTGAAGTTCCAAATCTTTTTCGTCCACAAAATCACTCCTAACAAAATAATAAATACTCATAAAGTATACAACATTTTTTCACCTTTTGCAATAGATATATTATATATTAATTATAAATATACTGTAAAATGAATATGAATAAATAAATGTTGCATATATAAAAATAATGTGTTATTATCATTGCATATACTGAATACTACATTTTTAGACATAATTCAAGGTGACTCTATGACTGTTACGGTTGTTAACGATGACAAAAAGATATTTTCGCGGTTGCTTGGCATAATCGGAATATCTTTTATATTGCCGGAATACATTACACCGTTTTTTGTATTTTTCTTTTACATTCCGTTTTTATTTCATTTTAAAAAGACCGGAAGAAACGCAAAAATAGGCAATTTAGGCAAAGCTTTTATGGCATATATGAGCTATATGATTATATCGGGGATATGGAGCAAAACTCATATTTTGTCCTCTCTTATCGGACTTTTGTGGATGGGTTGTTTTTTATTTTACATAGAAATTGCAAACACCGTAAACACAAAAGACAAGTTGAAAAACGCAATATCCGCACTCAACATTTCATCCGGAGTTATCGGACTGGTTGCGGTACTTGAATTTGTGACATACAATTTAACAAAATATTTAGACGGATTTAATTTTACAATTTCAAACCCGCTTTACTACAATTTGAACGACTGGATTTTCGGATTATTCCCATTTGAAATAATCAACAGTCCGTATCCGTCAAGAGCGGCGGCAACTTTTGACAACCCGCTGATTTTGGCAACATTTTTGATTATCACAACTCCGTTTTGTGCATTTTCATCTGTGTATTTTAAGCAATCAAAGCACAGGAAACTGAGCAGGGTTTGCTTTGCATTTTCTTTATTGGGCATTTTATGCACGGAATCAAGAGGTGCTTATATAGCGATAGCTTTGTCGCTTATCACCCTACTTATCAGCAACAAAAAAATATTCAAAAAATTGCTTCCGTTTATGTTTGTTCTTGCCGTCGGCATTCCTTTGACTATTGCTTTGAGATATAAAAACAATTCGTCGGGAAACGAATTTTTGGCGTCGAACAATAACAGATTTGCGATTTGGCAGGTATGTACAAAACTGTTCAAAGAGCACTGGTTTGTAGGTATGGGTGCGGGAACGGAAAACATCCACCAAGAAATCATTGCAAGAATCGGCATAAATCGCACGCACGCACACAATTTATTCCTTGAAATTGCAACAGAGGGCGGTATTGTTGGAATTATCCTTGCGGCGGTTATTGTAATTGTATTTGCAAAAAATCTGTTCAAACTGTTTTATCTTAAAAACAACGCTTACAGACCGTATGCGGTACTTTACACCTCGGCAATAATCGGATTTATTACGATGTCACTTTATGAACACACATTGCAGTCACCGAAAGAAATGATGATATTCTTTGCTCTTTTGGGATTTGCCGAAGCAACACTTCGTATGGCGGAGGGCAATATACAGCTTTCACCGGACGAAGAGAACATTTTTGAGGAATTCACCGAAGAAGATTACATCACGGACGAAGACGAAGAAAAAGAACTGATTGCAAAATAATAACAAAAACGCAGAGCCAAAACAAATCGGTTCTGCGTTTTATATTATACAATACTATCTTATGCCTGAGCAGGAGCATCAACAGGGCAAACACCTGCACATGCACCGCATTCGATGCAAGCATCTGCATCGATTACATACTTGCTGTCGCCCTCTGAAATAGCAGAAACAGGACATTCGGCAGCACATGCTCCGCATGAAATACAATCGTTTGAAATTGCGTAAGCCATTATACAATACCTCCTAATTAGATTAATAGTAATTTTCCAAATTCTATTAATTTTAATATAGCATTGAACAATTCAAAATGCAATAGTTTTTTGTTAAAAATTAATCAATTATTCAAAATTGTTTACAAAATCAATTACGCACGCCAAACAAGTTTTTCAATTCATTTACAACAGATAAATCACTTGTTTTTTACGATTTTGACTTCGTTACGCATAACTGTTACGGGTGCAGAACCCTCCGGTGCATCATCAGGTAAAACCTTGAGTTTGCCGGTAAGAACTGCCGCATCCACAACCTTACCTTTATTATGACCCCACTCAACGGTTGTTCCTACTCTCGGAGTGATTTTGTTGAGATATTCGTAAGAATTTTGTTCATATTTAAGGCAACACATAAGTCTGCCGCAGCAACCGCTGATTTTTGTAGGAGAAAGCGAAAGACCCTGGTCCTTAACCATTTTGATTGACACGGAATGAAAATCATTGAGGAATGTTGAGCAACAAAACGGTCTGCCGCAAACACCGAGTCCGCCAATCATTTTTGCCTCGTCACGAACGCCGATTTGGCGAAGTTCAATACGGGTATGAAATGTTGACGAAAGGTCTTTTACAAGTTCTCTAAAATCAACTCTGCCGTCTGCTGTGAAGTAAAATACAATCTTTGAAGTGTCAAATGTATATTCAACCTCGGTAAGATTCATTTCAAGCTTATGAGCGGCAATTTTCTTTTTGCAAATTTCATACGCTTCTTTTTCGGACGCCTTGTTCTTTTCGATTTGAGCAAGGTCTTTTTTTGTTGCAACCCTTTTAACCGGTTTAAGCGGCGACACAACTTCGTCATCGGTAATCTCTTTTACATCGGTTGCGGCTGTGCCGTTTTCAATACCTCGTGCGGTTTCGACAATTACAACATCACCGGACTTGATGTCAAGCCCCTGTGGGTCAAAATAATATGTTTTACCCGTGTCCTTAAAGCGGACACCAACTACTTTAATCATATATGTATATCTCCATTCAAGAGCAAAATGCTCGTTATTATCTTCCTATTGCACGGCGAAAGTCATAACAAATCTTAGTGATAAGAATTGCGTTATTGCCGTTTTTCAGCGTTAAATCAAGCAGATTTTCACACGCTGAAATCAAGTTCATCAGCTTTTTTTTGCTGAAATCTGTGGCAAGCTTTGCCACGGTTTCACGCTGTCCCGAAAGGACATCGGAATTGTTTGAATAAACAAGTGCGTCCCTAAAAACCGTTTTAAGCAGAGTGAGAGCAGACGCAAGCGTTTCCCTGTCTCTGTCAAACACAGAACACACTTTGAGAAGCGAATATTCGTCATTGCTTGCAAGTGCGTTGCACACATCGACGGCTATCCCGCTGATTTTTGAAAGTTTGCTGTCGCCAAGGCTTTCAATCGCTTTACCGATATTTCCGCCCCAAACCGAACAGGCTTTGAGTGCTTCGTCGTAATCGGCATTTTCGTCTTTTGAGCAAATATATTTTGCTCCCTGAACCTCATTTACGCCCTCAAGTGTAAGAACAACGCTTCTTGAAAGCACGGTTTCAAGCAAAGCGGATTTATTGGTAACGGTCAAAATAAACATTGCATACTTAGGCGGTTCCTCAAGAACCTTGAGCAGAGCGTTTTGTGCACTCTCGTTCATACACTGACAGTTGCCCAATATATATATTTTATAATCGGCTTCGTTGGGTTGCATATAAACATTTTCTTTTACATCACGAACGACATCAACATGAAACGACCTTGCACCGCCCGTTGCACTGTATTCGTAAATGTCGGGGTGAACACCCTTGAGCACCTTTGAGCACTGCGGACAGTGCCTGCACGGCTTTTCATCACCTTTGCACAAAAGACTGAGTGCGATTTCACGGGCGAATGTGCATTTGCCAAGCCCCTCATC
>CAVBQD010000103.1:0-7811 GCA_963597385.1 bacterium
TCCCAAAATTGTCGGGAGTGCAGTATTAACGATTTCGCCGATAGCGTCAAACGCTTTGTCGGCACTTGTTACATCGTTCCAATACGAGGTACTGTCCGTCGAGTTGTCTTCGGCAAATGCCGTGAAGCCAACGGAACACGATGTAACAATCATTACTACAGCCAAGAAGAAGCTGAGTAATTTTTTGCTCGCTTTTTTCATAATCATCTCTCCTTTTCTTTTAATGATTTTCACAGCCGAAGTGTGTAAAGTGTTTTTGCTTTACGGCTGTGACCGGAATCACAGAAGCATTTTGTACCGTTTTTTTGTGTTTTTGCACAGAATGCCCCTATGTACGAACAATATCCAAGATTATTTATAACAAATTAAGAACGCAAAGTCAATAAGTTTTTACTGATTTATAACTATTATTTAACAAACATATAATATAAGCACCGGATTTTCGGGCGAAAATCACTGATTATTATGTCTGCCAAACAGCCGATTTTGTGTATATTTTGCAATAAACAATCTTTTATCCACAAGTTGTTGTGTGTATATTTTAACTTGCAAAAATGATTGAGAACTTTTTGACAAAGTGTAAAAACATTGTAAACAATTTGTGAACTTTTCAATAGGATAGTACACCTAATTTAATAAAAAATCAAGGTTTTGGGCAGAATTTCTTGCAATATATACAAAGCTGAACATAGGTTGTTTGTGCAAATGTTACGAAAAAATTAACAAAAACTCACCATTTAATACAATGTTATAAATATGTTAAAGCACTTGATTTTATTTGTTAAATGTGATTTAATAATAATGCGGAAAATGTGTCATCGCAGACTAAATTATGACATCGGAGATTTGTTCTCTTCTTTCTGTTGCGAAAGATTGCAATACGGTCAGAGAAAGCGACAGATGCGTAATCGGTGATTCATTATCGTAATTAAAAATGGAGGAAATTTAATAAAGTGAAAAAATCTAAAACCTTTGCACGTAAAATTGTTGCAATAGTTTTGGCTGTGCTTATGGCAATGTCCACATTTACAGGTGTACTTACCGTATATGCAAAGTCTACGGACGACGGCCACGACAGCAATCTTGCAGCAAACTTTATGACTTGGGCAGAGACGACAGACAATCAAACTTGTGAAGCTCTTCTCGACTGGGTTGACGATACTCTTAACAAAGCAGGCATCGCACCAATTAAGTTCAGTGCCAACTATGTTGTAGTAAACATTAACATCAACGGTTATATTGACAGCGTTGACGGTGCACTTGACCTTGTACGCCAGGCTAACGGCCTTTTGAGCCAGTACAAGAGCGTTGTAGGCGGTGACGTTAAAAATATTTATCTCAATCCTATTGCAGATTTGAATTCTACAACAGATACAAGTTTGGTTACATCAAAGTGCCAAAGATCATATCGTGCAGTAAATGACGCTAAAACCATTGTAATGGCATTGGCAGAAACTATTTATTGGAACTCTAATGATGATACTTCATCAAAGAGAACAAACAACAATGTAATCGGTCAGTTTATCAAGGGTAAACTTGACTTGGGTGTTGTAAGCGGTGCAGTTGATGTATACGGTCTTATCGGTAACCTTCTTAATATGTGGGACGGATACGAATCAAACCTTGTATACAATATGCTTGCTCAGACTATCCTTACAAAGACAAGCTGGTTCACAGAATCGGAAGTTGAAAGCTTCCAGGCTTACCTTAAGGATAACACCAAGGGCACAAAGTGGAACTTTGACGAGCAACTTCTTTCAAAGCTTTCAAGCGAATTGCTCAGCAAGATTTCCGTTGAAATGACTTATGCTCTTAAAAAGACAGAAAATGATGACGGTACGGTTACATACGAAGCAACGGATTCATCAAAATCCCGTTATTCGGAAATTAAGGCATATCTCGCAGAGCACAACTTGATTTTAAATGATGAAAATATCTCAACTGCTTCAAAAGCACTCGGATATGACCCTAACCTCAGATATGATAGCAACGGCGACGGTATGATTTACCTTTTCAGATACGGTAATTCAAGCGGCGGTGAGGATACACTTACCATCAACGCAACCGACAAGTTCTATGATATCGTAAACAAGGCTCTCAAGCTTGTTTGGAAAACAACTCTTAAGCCGACACTCAGAACAATGCGTGTAAACAACGACATGGATTGGTACGAAGGTCACGGCGGTAACTTTGATAATGTATATTATTATTGGTTGATGAGTCAGGATAGTATGATTGACGAAAACAACTGGGAAAATAACTATACAGCAGAAAAGTTTAACAAGTTCTTGGAAGCTAATTATTCAAAGTATGACTGTTCAAATGCAGAAGAATTCAGAGATTACATTCAAGCTACATTTGACTATGACAGAACTGTAGTTGATGACCCTCAGTACAACTGGAGAGATGTATCAAAGAGTAACGACTATGTTACAGATACCGGAAGCAGAGAAAGCATTCTTTTCGGTAAGCTTCGTTACAGCCCTCTTGCTGACAAGGTTTACAACATGCAAACAGGTCCTATCAACCTTTACTTCATGCAGACAGGCTTCAGCAACTTGGAAACATTTATCGACAACTATGTTGACGGTAAGACAAACTATCCAAACATCGTTGCTGCACTTAACAACTGCCTTGTTGCAGCAGTTAAGGACTTGTTCCCTGATTCAAGCAATATCGGTATCGGCGAGAATAACAAGGTTACAACAAACATTTCCCGTCCTACTCTTACAGAAACAGACACAAGTCCAAGTATAAGTGTAATTGCAAGCACACTCGTTTCAAACACAATGAAGATGTTTGAGTATGCCGCAAATGCTGCAGATGAAAACATTCTCAGTGCTTTCTATCACAACAACAATATTACAGACAAAACTTCTTGCACAAACTTGACAGAAGCAAACTTTGAAGAGGCAATGATTCCTCTCCTTATCGGTTGTATCAGAATTGTTAATGCTACAAGAAGTATCCATGATGAAGATTTCGACTATGCAAAAGACGCTGAAGGCGTTGCATATCTTGCATTGAGAGAACATCTTTCATACTCACAACCTAATAAAGATTATGACCAACTCGTTACAACAACAAGTGGCTCATACGAAGCAGCTATTGATGTTAACGGCGACGGCAGTAAGACAATGTTTGAAGACGCAATTCTTCCTATGTGCCGTGACGCGGTAGGTTATCTTCTCAGCTCAATCGTTCCTTGTCGTGTTCGTAATGAAAACGGTAAAGTTGAAGTTTGGGACTTTGAAGAATCAGACCCAGTTACAGACAAGACAACATTGTTTGACATTTTGAATTCTGTTGTTTGCTACTATGCTTCAACAGAAGAATTTGACGAACCTTCTTATAATAAGATTGCTTCAAAGACATACGGTAAGGGCGTTGCCGCTCTTCTCGGTGTAGTTGACGAAAGCGGTTCATGCCTTGTTAAGATGAGCAATTCTCTTTGGGATAACCTCAGCATTATTGCTAACAAGATTTGGCCGACAATCGGTACATTGCAGTACGGTACAACTGATAAGGCAGGTGCGGCAAATGCAGAAGAACTTATTTACAACACAGTAATTAAGTCACTTATCAACATTTCCGATACTCACGGTTCAGATAAGACAATGGGTCTCACAACAATTATTAAGCAATTGCTCACAATCTTCACAGCACAACCTATTATGAGCAAGGGCGTTGATGTTCTTATCTATGATGATGTTGTTGCTTCAATTGTAAACAGCGTCTTCGGTGCTAAGGTTTCCGGTCAGGCATATCCTAAGGTTATTCCTACATCAACAGATATGAACACAACAACACCGTTCGACAGCTTGGTTGACCAGGCAGTATTTGCTAAATACAAGGGCAACGGCAACAAAGAAAACGGCGTTCTCGGAATTTTAATCAGCAATGTTTACTGTGCATTCGGCGGTGTAACAGCAGTGACAAATGAAACTCGCGGTAACGGTTGCTGGCAGGGTGCAATGTTTGCAGTTAAGGCTGTAAGCTACTTTGTAGACGGCTTCCTTCCGCAGCTCAGAGATCACGAATTCGGTGCCGCTTCAATTTCTGTAAGCGACCCATCCCGTTCGGACTTCTCATACGGTTCGGAAATCAGCAATACATATGTAACGGTTAAGAACGAATCTGTAGGTCTTAACAGATTCTACAAGGATACCGACGGCAATGTTTGCCAAGATGACAGATACTTCATTGAAGTAAAGGGTGTTGCATCATCATCTTCTACAATCAGAGTAGCTACTTATTCAGGCGTTGTTGCTCCTGAAAAGAGCGTAAACCTTGCTGTAACCGGTAAATATCCTACCAGCGATGAAATAGTTAAGTTTACTCTTACTTATAACATTTATAAGGGCACAACAACAACCCCTAAAAAGGAACTCAAGTATGAAGATCAAACAGCTGTTTGCTACATGAACCTTTCATCGGATAAGGGTTGGTACGGTACTCTTACAGATTCAGACAAAAGTGCAGGTACTGTATTCTTACAAGATGCTGCTGAAGAGTTTGAATACGGTTCTAAACTTGATAACATTGTTCTTTCAAGCACAAATCCGACACAGGCTGAATCAATCGGTATTTATTTGGATGTTGCAAGCGTTTACGGCGTATATGCTGCAGATGCAAGCGGAAATGCTTACACAACATATGCAACAGAAACTATCAACGGTGCAGAATATGTTGAAGCAACAAATGTTAACAAGTACGACTACCGTATCGACACACTTGATTCTTCAGGTAACACAACAAGCCAGGGCGAATGGAAGTGCGGTGATTCTGTAACTGTAAACGGTATAACTGTATACAAGGGTTATACTTATGATGAAGTTAAGGCAATTACAAAATCAGACACGCAGGCTCTTGTTACAAGAACACACATTGCAACATCTGTTAAGAAGGGCAGCACAAATGCAGCACTTAATGTTGTTTATGATGCAAGCGGCGATGTTGAAAGCGTTTCAATCGGAGCTGCAGCAGTTCAAAACGGTTGTGTAACAGCAACTTCACCTATCAAGGGACTTGACTTTACATCAATCAAAGATTCAACTGCTAATTATCAGAAGTGGCTCAAGGTTGAAGATTCTGCTTCAACAATTCCTGCAGGCACTTACACAATGACTCTTAAGGGCTACAATGATGACGAAACAGGCCTTGACCTCGGCAATGATGTAACTGTTACAGTTGCTGATACAAGCGGTGCAGCTACACTTCAAAAGGCATATCAAACTGCTTCTAATCAAATCAACCCTTACCAGATTAAGGACTATAAGGACAACAACAACGGCACATCTTCAACATACAACACTATCCAAAGTGTATTCCAGGATGTACTTAAAGCAATTGCTTTAGCACCTACAGAAGATAATGCTGATAAGTTCTCAGGAACAAAGCAAGTTGTTGCCGTAACAACAACCACTACGGGCGAAACAGGCGACAAGGCTTACAAGCCGGCAACATCTGTTTCAGGCAGTATAGCAAACAGCGTTCACGAAAAGGGCGGTTATTACTATATTGATGAAGCTTGCACAATTCCTGTATGCACTAATGAGCTTCTTACAGACAGTGATGTAACAAACGGTAAAGACGCTCTCGGCCGTAAGGTTGACAAGCAAGGTGATGTATACTACCTTGTAAACGATTATGTATACGAAAAAGCATGGGATACTTCAACATATGATTATCCGTACTATGCTACAACTTCTACTGTTTCACAGTACAAGGCAGGTACAGACAAAGACGGTAACCCAATCATGAAGAATTACTATGCTAAAGAAACACATTCATACTATAATAAGAACGGTATGAAGGTAAATGCTTCTGATAATTGGGATTACACTTATGCAAATATCCAAACAATCACAAAGCCTAACGACGGCACAGATTACCGTAGCTCATATGCTCAGGCTCAAGACAAGATGACCTACTATGTTGAAGAAACATTGAAGAACCTTGATACATCATCAATGGAAGGCATCACCGGTGAAAAGGGTCTTATGGCAGAACGCAGCGGTAAGGAAAGCATCAACTATGATGTTGAATCATACGAAAAGATGGTTCAGGTTGCCAAGGAGGCAGAAGCACTCGTAACTAACACAGGCGAAAAGGACAGCAGCGGTAACTACATTTACACAACAACAGCTACATCTGCTCAACTTACAGAAGCTGTAAAAAACTACACAGCTTACAACGCTCGTGTTAAGGCTCGTGGCTATGAGGGTACAAAGCTCGAAGCAGAGCTTGCTCATCTCACAGGAACAACAAAAGCAAACATTACTGCAACATTTGACGAAGACAGCGAAACAAAGGTTGTATCCAACGGCGTCGTTAAGATGACAGAAGGTACACCTAAGTACGGTAAAATTGTAAACGGTCAACTTGTTAACCAGGGCGACACAGTTTACTCAGACACTACTTGGACAAATTATGTAAACGCTCTCGCTAAAGCTGTTTCGGTAGCTAAGGAAGAGAAGAAAGAAAACATTTCAGGTACATATGAAGCCAAGAAGCAACTCGTAATTGCAGAAAACGCACTTGCAGAACCTGAAGAAGTAACAACATTTACTGTATCGGGTACCGTAACAGAAGCAACTGACGGAACAGGTACAGTAGGCACTTACGCACTTCAAGGCGTTAAATTCTACAACGGTTCTACATTGCTCGGCAAGACAAAGGCTGACGGTACATTCTCAATCGAACTTCCTATCGGCGAAACAACAACCGTAACAATTAAGGCTGACAACGGCATTACAAGAACGGTTACATTCTCCGAAGCTAAGACAGATGTTCAGATTGGTATCGTTGCTGTAGACTACAACGGCGACGGCAAGGTTAACTCAACAGACGTTGCTCTTGCATCAAAGGCCGGAGAAGTCGGCACAAAGATTACTGCCGATCAGTTCAAAGCAATTATGAAGTCAGGCGTTAACTACGCTGAGCTTTCTTAAGTAACGGATATCCGCACTTAATTAAATTTCGCTAAATTAATTACGATTTAGTTTATTAATCCTATGATGTCCTTGCATAGGGTACGCTCTGTGCAAGGCGTCATACAAAAAAACAAGAACTTTGGGGGCTTCTCAAAATGAAACAAAATTTAAAAAGCTTCTTAACTACCCCATTCGTTTGTTTAATATTAATAATTTCTATGTTTGCGCTACCAATTAGTGCGAATGCCGAGGCGGGAACCCTCGGAACGGAAACGCCGGAATTATCATGTGTGTTTACCGACACAAACGGAAAATCAGTTGACGGCAATAGGCTCCAAGCGGGCACATATAATGTTGACATTGTTCTTTCCGGTATGAAGGCAGTTTCCATAGTTGAGTTGACAGCAACATATGATTCGACTTATGTTTCAGCTATCAGCGTTCTCGGTACTTATGCCGACGACCACGATGATATGAAAAAAGGCGGTCAGAAGATTGAAAACAACACTCTTTCTGTATTCCAAGTTGCTGAAGGTGACGATGCATCTACAATCGATTCAAACGGGACTGTAATGGTCTCACTTTCTGTTACGGTCGCATCCTCTTGCGATTTCGCAGATGTATTTGCATTTTCCACTAACCCTGCTGTGTGCTTCATCGAAGCATCGTATAAGGACGGCTACAACGACTGTTACGTTCTTGATACAAGTGTTGAAACCACTTACAAGACTTATCCTATGACAGCCGATGCTTCACCTTACTATCTCGTTACCGAGTTTGATGTTTCGGGCAATGTAACTATCGCAAGTGAGCTTACAGGTGCTCCTACAACAGCACCGGCAAGTGATATTACAGTATCTATTAAGGGTACGGATA
>CAVBQD010000104.1:0-7764 GCA_963597385.1 bacterium
GTACAAAGATACTTACCTATCTTGACGGAATTGAATTCTACGCACCTAAGACAGCAGACATTTATGTTGTTGAAGTTGAGAGCAAATCGGCAAAGATTGCCATTACCGGTAACTTCAAGGAAGAGCTTACAGATGAATCCGTTGCAAAGGTAGCGGCTTCGTTCAACTGCAAGTTCTATCTCCCTGAGGGTTGCACACCGATTGAATGGGGTGCATACATTTCAAGCGGAAGTGCAACAAAGACCGTCAAGGCTGAAAGTATTTCGGGCGGCAACGAATACACAATCAGAATGAAAGTCAAGAAGACTTTGGTAACCGGCGGTTCTGTAACATCGTTCACCGGCAAGGCTTACTTGATTTACAAAGATTCTACCGGCACAACCCACACAATTGTTTCCGACCCTGTTGAACAGTCACTTACCTAAGGAGTTGATTAAATGAAAAAATTTGAATCACCCGAAATCGAGATAATCGAATTTCGCGATACAAATATGATTACAACTTCTTATATCGGTCCGAGCACTGACAGTGAATGGGGCGACGAATCATCGTCCGATGTGTCGACAATTGAATACTAAAATAAAACAGCTCCTCTTGATTGAGTTCAAGGGGAGCTAAACCTATTTTAAGGCTCCCCTTTTAATGTCATAAAGGGGAGCTGTTGTGCTTTAGCACAACTGAGGGGTTAAAAGTTCTTAACATATGATTTATGACAACTGAGGGTTAAAACGAAACTGAGGAGTAAAGATTTAAAACCCTTCCGTCTTTTTGCTTTGCAAAAATCCACCTCCCCTTGAAAATCAAGGGGAGGCAAGTTTCAACCATTAAGGCTCCTCTCGATTACAATCAAGGGGAGCCTATATTTGTGGCAATGGGATTAAACAATCATACCCGATTCAATCCAAGAAAGAACGGACGGATATTCTTCTTTATACTCATCGAGTTTTTCGGAATTGGAGTCAATGAAAGCCAAGAATTCGTCCACATCTTCAAAATCAAAGGTAAAATCCTGAACGAAGTCATAAGTGGCAGTAAAGAAAAAGTCAAACAAATCGTCGGCAGAAAAGCTATCAAGAAGCTTATCGGCAACAATTTCGGTCATATAATCAAGACCGTTTTTAATTTTCAATTCGTCGTCATCGTCAAAGGTGTCGATATCTTCGTTGCGTTCGCAAAAATCAACAATATCTTCCTGCGAAAAACCGATTTGTGCAAGATAGTCAATAACATCTTCAAAACCTGTTTCGTTCACCTCGTCATAAAGGCGATATTCAAATTCACCGATAAGATTTTGAACGGCGGTAGCCTTGAAAAGAGCATCAATCTCGTAGCCCGGTTGTTCGGTAATAACAAAGCCGTCCTGCTCAAAGTCCGACCAAATAAGTTCATAAAGGCGGGTGTACTTGTCCTTTTCCTCAAAAACCGCCTCGTGAATGAATGAATACAAATCCATAATTTTCTCCTAACATCACATATTTATAAATGTATTGTATATCATATTGAGTTGCATTTCAATATTGCATTATAGATTATTTTAAGTTATAATCTAATTATGTATATATTTTAATAAAGGTGAAATTATGAAATACGAAATTACGAGCGGAGAAGCAAAAGTTTTTGTTTTGCAGGAGGGGGCAATGCTCACTTCCCTACTCAAAAACGGAGTGGAATATCTTTGGCAAGGCGATGAGGAGCACTGGAGCGGTCAAGCACCGATATGCTTCCCTATTGTCGGAATGTTGCCGAACAACGAGGGTGTGGCTTTTGGCGAAAAATGCGTTATGAAGCGTCACGGCGTTGCGAGGATAAATCCGTTTGAACTCAAAGAGCAAAGCAAAAATTCAATAACATTTATACAAAAATCGAGTGACGAAACAAGGGCGGCGTTCCCTTTTGACTACGAGCTTGAAGTGAAATACACGCTTGTGGGTTCAACGGTGAGCGTTGAATACCTTGTAAGGAACACGGGAAGCAAAAAAATGCCGTTCGTTATCGGCGGTCACCCGGCGTTCAACTGTCCGCTCAGCAAAAATGAAAAGTTTGAGGATTACAAAGTTATTTTTGACAAGGCGGTCGGCAGTTATCTCCGTCCCGACCATCACAGCGGACTGATTGACATTGAAAACAGGTACAACGATTTTGACGGCAAGACGGAAATTGCTATGCGTCACGACTTATTTGAAGAAAAGGACGCAATGATATTTGACAGCATTGAAGCGAAAGCGGCAACGCTCATCGGGTCAAGCGGCAAAGGCATTAAAATTGAATATCCCGATATGGCAAATCTGCTTATTTGGTCGGCGTGCGGCAATGCAAATTTTGTTGCACTTGAGCCGTGGACGGGGATTTCAAACTGTTCGGACGAAACGAACGAGATTGAAAAGAAGCGTGGAATGACGGTACTTGAAGCAAACGAGCAGGCAGGATTCAAGTACAAAATCACAATGATATAACGAGGTACGAAATGAATTACGGAATGTTTAGAGTGGCGGCGGCGAGCCTTAAATTAAAAGTGGCGAACCCGAGCTACAACAAAGTTGAGATAAAAAAAGCAATATACGACGCGGAAAAACAAGGGGTGCGACTTCTTGTAACGCCGGAATTGTCAATCACGGGATATACCTGTGCGGATTTATTTTTCACGAAGTCACTTCTTAACGCGTCAAAGGAAGCACTTTTTGACATTGTTGACTACACAAGCGACAAAAACATTGTTGTGGTTGTGGGTGCTCCGTTTGCATACAAAAATTCGCTTTACAACTGTGCATTCGTTATTTACAAGGGTGAAATTCAAGCCTGCGTTCCAAAGAAAAATCTTGCAAACTACAACGAATTTTACGAAAAGCGTTGGTTTGAAGAGGGTGCGGACATTGAAAGTTGGGTTGACTACGGCGACAACGGTTTTGACATTTCAACATCGACGATTATAAGACTTGACGACGAGGTAACGCTCGGAGTTGAGTTATGCGAGGATTTGTGGGTTACAAATCCGCCGTCAAGTTCTCTTGCACTTGCAGGGGCAAATATAATTGTTAATCTGTCGGCAAGCGACGAATATGTATCAAAGGCACAATACAGGCGTGATTTGATTGCAAATCAATCGGCAAGATGCATATGCGGATATGTTTACGCCGGTGCAAGCGTTTTTGAAAGCACGACTGACCTTGTGTTCAGCGGTGCAACGCTCATTGCGGAAAACGGGGCAATCATTGCCGAGGGCAAGCGTTTCAGCCGTGAAAATGTGATTACCATTGCAGACATTGACTGTGAAAAGCTCAACACGCTTCGTCAAAAGAATATGAGTTTTCGTAACGAAAACAACAACAACTACGACATCAAAGAATTGTCACTTAATTGCGATACACTTGAATTTGGGGACGATGATGATTTTGATGAACCTCTTATTGACCTTAATCCGTCAAACGACCTAAAATTCAGATATGTTGACCCGCACCCGTTTGTACCGAGCAACAAGGACGAAGTGCGTGAGAGATGTGAGGAAATTTTTGCCATTCAGGCGAGCGGACTTGCAAAAAGAATCGAACATGTTCATTCAAAGGGCTGTGTAATCGGAATAAGCGGCGGACTTGACAGCACGCTTGCATTGCTTGTTGCGGTTGAAAGTATGAAACTTCTCGGCAAGCCAATGTCGGACATTGTGGGAATCACGATGCCGGGCTTCGGCACAACGGACAGAACATACAACAACGCCATCGAGCTGATGAAATCGCTTGGCGTGACTATCAAGGAAATCAGCATAAAAGACGCTTGTATTCAGCACTTGAAAGACATTGAGCACAGCGAGGATATACACGATATAACATACGAAAACACACAAGCAAGAGAGAGAACGCAAATTCTCTTTGATATGGCAAACAAAATCGGTTGTCTGCTTGTCGGCACGGGTGATTTGTCGGAGCTTGCAATGGGTTGGTGTACATACAACGGCGACCATATGAGTATGTACGGAGTTAACGCTTCGGTTCCGAAAACACTTGTTAGATACCTTGTTGAATATGTTGCAAGCCGAAGTGATGAAAAGACAAAGGCGATACTGCTTGATGTGCTTGACACGCCTGTTTCTCCGGAGCTTTTACCGCCGGACAAAGACGGTAAAATCGCTCAAAAAACCGAAGATAACATAGGTCCGTACGAATTGCACGACTTTTTCCTGTACAACTTTGTTAGATTCGGTTTTACAAAAGAGAAACTGCAAAAGCTCGCAGAGAAAGCATTTGACGGCGTCTATGACAAAAAAACGGTCAAAAAATGGCTTGATGTGTTTATCAGAAGATTTTTCATCAGTCAATTTAAGAGAAGTTGTATACCCGACAGTCCAAAGGTCGGCTCGGTTTCTCTATCGCCTCGCGGTGACTGGAGAATGCCGAGTGACGCAAGTTTTGAAGATTTTATGTAAAAGCAAAAAGAGCATTTCACAGCTTTTGTGAAGTGCTCCTTTTTTGTATTAAAATTTATTAATACCATTTATCAACCCAGCCGTCCTTATCGGTGGTGATTTTTGCTTTGTTCCCCTTTGAGGAAAGTGTGGTCGTTTCAGCTTTATTCGTTGTTGAATCAGCCACCGAAGAGGCAGGTTTTGTGATTTTTTCGGAAGAAGAGGTTTCGTCAACTTCTCCGAAATCAATATCGTTATCTGCCTCGTCAGTTGTTTGCAGTTGCAGTTTTGTTGTTGGGTCAGTCGCAGATATTTTGGAGGAAATACTTGCCGTCAAACTGCTTTCTGCTACGGTTGAAGCTGTGGTTGAAGTTTTTGTTGTTTTGGGGTTTGTATCGCTTTTTTGTGCGTTACAGGCTGTAAAAGCCGACAGTGCGATTAATAATGCAAAAACAAGTGCTAAAGATTTATTCAAATTCTTACCTCTTTAATGATTTCCGCAAGCGGTTCTTTTACGCTGTCGTCAACCTCATCATCGTTAATGACAGCGGTTGCGACCTGATTAAATGAGCGTTTTGCTATCGGCGAATAGAAATACAAGCCGTCGATATTAACATACGCTCTGACAGAAAAGACTCTGTCTCTTTGCTTTGGCGGAATATTTTTTATGACAAGATTAAAGTCAGTTTTGTTTCCGTTTTGCGAAATTTTAGAAGCCTTTACCTTTTTCTGGGCGTTATCGATATCCAAAGTATCGGTATCGCTGTAGGACACAACAAAGCCGTATTCAACAACATCGGCATAATCTTCAAGTTCGTCCATTCTTGTCCAGTCAAATCCAAACCGAAGTCCGGAATCGACTACCCTGATTTGAGCACCTTTGGAGTTTGCAAACCCGCCCGAATCCTTGAAAACACCGCTGTTTGGCATATGCTTTTCAATAAAATCTTTCAAAGCATTTATGCCGCATTCAAGTTGAGCAATGAATGTATATTTATAATTTCCTACTGCCGAATAATCGAACGACAATTCATTATTGACATAAAGGTTTACATCACTCGGTATGTCAAGATACATTGATTTTGCCTTTGGAAGAAAGAGTGTTTTTAGTAATTTGCAGTTTTCAAAAGATTCCGACGCATAAGTTTTACAATCAACAATGCTTGGGCAATATAGCGTTTGCAAGCTTTGACAGTCTTTGAAAATTCCACTGTTAAGACAGCTTATTTTGCCGAGCTTAACGGTTTTAGCCTCTGATGAAGCAAACGAATATTCAGCCGAATTACTGCAATTTGGAAGCAACACAGACGAAAAAGCCGAATAAGCAAAGGCATACTTGCCTACATCTGTTACCCCGTTTGCCGTGAGAGTAACTGCATTGCAATCATAAAAAGCGTAATCTGAGATTTTTGTTATACTGTCCGGCAAAGAAACAGCAGTTAAATCGGAATATTTAAAGCAATTTTCGCCAATTGTCACGGGAGTAACGCCGTCAATTGTTTCAGGAATTACAACTTCGGTTTTGTTACCTAAGTAAGCGTTGACTGTTCCTCGTTCATCTACAATATATTCCGAACCGCCGATGTAATAATCTGCACAGAAGAACTTACCGTGAAAAACCGTGTCGCTTTTTTCAAAAGCGGCGGCAATAATTCTTGTATCTTGAGTTACAAATATAGGAGCGGAGTAAACATTACCGTTATTTCGGGTAGGAATTGTTCCGTCGGTAGTATAGATGATATCAACAAAAGTATTGTCACAACTGAGCGAAACATTCAGCCTTTCGTTATAAACACCGCTTGAATAATTTGACTTAATTTCCTTACATCTTGTATTATCTATATTATTCGAAAAATTGACAATGCCCTTGCCGTATTTTTTATTACAATCCTTTTCTTTAAACGGAACAGCGGAACTTATCAAACTTTCCTTTACCTGCTGCGGCGTATATCCGCGATTATCCGTAAGTACAACAGCGGCGGCAGCAGCTACAATAGGAGATGAATATGAGGTGCCTTGATAATAAACATAATTAGGTGCAAGACTGCCCGAGGTTGCCGAATAAGCTGTGAAACTTCCGGGTGCGGAAATATCGACATAATTGCCGTAATTTGAAAAACTGCACGGATTACTGTTTTTATCGGTTGCACCGACTGCGATTACATTATCGTAAGAAGCGGGATATGTTTTCACTTCCCTACCGTCATTACCTGTAGAACTGACAAAAACTATGCCCATATCGGTAAGCTCGTTAATCTCGGTTTCTATATGAGAATCCATTTCCGTACCGCTGAAAGACATATTGATAACATCGGGTTTTTTATCCATTTCTTTGATATATGAAAGAGCAAGCAAAACACTCGAATCGGTTATCATTTGATTGTTTGAGACCTTGAAAGCCTCGATTTTTACATTGTCGGGCGTACACATAGCAACAGTGCTTGCGACCTGTGTGCCGTGACCGAATTTGTCCATTTCATCATCTGTTGCCGTGCCTGAAAAATCGGCATATGTGCGAATAACACGGTCCTTAAACACCTTTATATTATACTGAATACCGCTGTCAATAACACCGACAACAACTTCACGGTTAACTCTGTGATTGTAATAGTTGACAGTTTCATCAATGTCACACGCACCGTAAGCCCACTCATAGCGTGTATCACGAACCTTGGTATTTGTGTACATTCCGTCAACCGATGTTATGCTATCGTATTCGGGAGAAAGTCCCGCCTTTTCAAATTCGGCAAAAGCCTTTGCAGCCGAACTTTCGCTTGCATACTGAACAAAAGCATAACCGCCGGAAAAAGCGGTATCGATGGAATCATAAGTGTTTATATCTTCATCCTTTGTTTTTATTATAATTCTTTTACCGACTGTAACGCTTTGTGAGGAATCGGACAAAAGTTCTTTTTTGTATTCACCGTCTTTTTGATACATATCCGACAAATCGCAAACAGTTGGAACTGCTTCGTTACAAGTTTCGGCAAGCACGCTGTCAAAAGGTGAAGTGATGCTCAAAATCATTATTAAAGACAAAATAACAGACAATAACTTTTTCATATCCGACTCCTTTCTTCATTGTATAAACCACATAAATGTGCAATTCAATTTAATAATAACATTTGATTAACATTTATGTTAACAATACTATAACATATTATGCCGAACATTTCAAGATGTTTATATAGAAAAAAGTTAAATATAATCTATTAAATGTACAAATAAGAAAAAAGCCAAGCCGATTTATACGACTTGGCTACAAATTATTATAAAAAATTTATTCTTCGTTTTGTCTTTGCTCGATAAGAGCGGTGTGGAACTCGGTAACTTTGTCTTTGGTGAGATTATAACCGAAGAAAAGAACC
>CAVBQD010000105.1:0-7719 GCA_963597385.1 bacterium
TATTGAATCCGACTGTGAATTACCGCCACCAAAAATAACCTGGGTACCGTTATCGTACATTGTTTCGGCAATTGATGAATACCTGTCAATCATTTCAAAATCAGTGGTGTAGCAATATTCATTTGACATAGCAATTCCGGTCGAAAGACCCTGATTGTCAACATTTTCCCACTTGTAAAACATATATCCGTCTTTAGGTGGGTCTGCAACAACAGAAATATGGTCGCCGCTTCTGTATGAACCAGAACCGCTACCGTTTTCAACAGTTACATCAAATGTCGGAGCGTCCGACTTAACATAAATAGGAGTAACGGTAACATCTTTTGATTTGACTGTGACATTTGTTGAAGCAGAATTAACATCTTCAACTGTTGTTTCATTATCACATTCCCAATGGTCAAATACCATTCCGCTATCAGCTGCCGGAGCTGTAACCGAAGTAGTGGAGTCTTTTTCGACATTATATGTATTATAAACAGAAGAATCGTTTTTATTAATAACATTTATTGCGACAGTATCAACATCTTTATATACAGCTGTAATTGTACAATCACAATCGCCGACCAAAAGGTTCATAGTTGATTTTTTATCAGAGCTGATATTTACCTTTTTGTCCTTAACGCCTTCGGTATCGCTTTTTACTTCCCAATGGTCAAAAGCTTTACCTTTATCGGGATTATCGGCGGTTACTGTAACATTTTCGCCGTCAGCATAAACACCCGAACCTATTCCGCCGACAACATTAACTTTGTAAGTGGTTTCTTTGCTGTCGGATACTTTTTGATAAACAGGACGAATAGTAAACGAATAATCATAATTTAAATTTTCAGCATCGTAATCAGCATAATCACAATAAACCGGAGTTCCGTTTTCATCAGCCGCCTTGGCAACTCCCTGCACAAATCCTGCACCGTATGACGCTGATGACGAATCCGAAACAGAACCGAGATACCCAACTTTGTTAAATCCTTTTATAACAGATGTATAACCGGCAAGGAAGCCTGCCTGAAGAGTATCAAAAGAAACCGTCATAACATTTGAAAGCGTTTCGGCAGTATCACTGTCTTCAGAATGAGGATAAGCATCTACAAGGAGAAAATTAACATTTTCATATTGCGGTGCAAACTTATCTACAGCAGTCGCCATATTATCGCCTTGCATAACGATATATTTTGCGTTACCGTCAACGGCAAGTTTAATGTAATTACCGACAGTATCGTCGTCAAGTTCACCGTTTTCGTCAAGATTAGGTTGATAATAACGATAAGACATATTTGACGCTTCGGCATATTCTTTAACGCCGTTCCATGCACTTTGGTTATATGCACCGTCGCTTATTGTACCTCCGTCTGTGATAAATACCATATCAAATTTTTGATTTTCATTTTTTGAACAACCGACAAGGGCAAATGCTCCGCATAATGAAATTATCAAAACAAGAATTACAGAAAGAAACTTTTTCATACTTATTTCCATAGCCTCTCAGTAAAAATATAACAAATTAATAATACCAAAATATAAGAAAATTTGCAATAGAATTTATGTAAAATTAATTTGATTTATACAATATTATAAGTTATAATTAATATGTTAATTAAACGAGGTGAAGTTATGCAAAATAAAAAAACGGAATATATCAGAAAAATCACGGATTTTGAACCGGAAACGGCAATTATATTAGGCTCGGGACTTGGTGAACTTGCAAATGAAATATCTCCTGAAGCTGAAATTGAATATAAAGACATTCCCGATATGCCGATATCAACCGCCCCATCTCACAAGGGAAAGTTGATTTTCGGAACATATGAAGGTAAAAAAATTGTGCTGATGCAAGGAAGAGTTCATTTATATGAAGGTTATTCCGCACAGCAAATTTGCGAAATAATAAGAATGCTTAAAGATTTAGGGGTTCAAAATCTTATTTTGACAAATGCCGCCGGAGGAATAAACAAGGATTTTAATGTCGGAGACTTTATGTTAATCAAAGACCACATTTCTTGTTTTATTGACAGTCCGTTAATCGGTGCAAACGATGAGAACTACGGAACAAGATTTCCCGATATGAGCAATGCATATGACAAAGATTTACAAAAGCTTGTTAAGAAGGTTGCGTATGATAACGGCATTACGCTCAAAGAAGGTACATATGTCCAACTAAAAGGTCCTCAGTTCGAAACACCAAGCGAAATAAAAATGCTTTCTGTATTGGGAGCAGACGCAGTTGGAATGAGTACGGTTGTTGAAGCAATAGCCGCTGTCCACTGCGGTCTTAAAATTTGCGGAATCAGTATGATTTCAAATATGGCTTGCGGTGTTTACGACAAACCGTTATCCGGTGAAGATGTTACTCTTGCCGCACAAAAAGCCGGACCTCAATTCAGAAAACTACTTAAAGAAATTATAAAGGCAATTTAGATGAAAAACATTGATTTTAAAAGCGGCAAGCTGTTTTTTCTTGACCAAACGGTTTTGCCGAACAGAATTGAATACATAAATCCACGAACAAAAGAAGATTACTATTATGCTATTAAAACGCTTCAAGTCAGAGGTGCCCCGGCAATTGGGATTTTTGCCGGATACGCTATGGCATTACTTGACGAAGACAAATACGAACTAAAAAAATATCTTGATTCTGCCCGACCGACTGCAGTGAATCTTTCGTGGGCGACATCAAGAATGATTAAAGCATACGAAAGCGGTAAAGACCTTATAAGTGAAGCGATTGCAATACACAACGAAGATATTGAAATGTGTAAAAAAATAAGCGAATACGGATTGTCACTTCTAAAAGACGGTGACGGAATTCTTACTCACTGCAATGCCGGAGCACTCGCTACAAGCGAATACGGAACAGGTCTCGGTCCGCTGCTTTTGGGCAAAGAAAGAGGCTATAATTTTCACGCGTTTACTGACGAAACAAGACCCCTTTTACAAGGAGCCAGACTTACATCATTTGAACTTGAAAAAGCAGGAGTTGATGTCACGCTTATATGCGACAATATGGCAAGTCTTGTGATGAAACAAGGAAAAATTGACGCTGTTCTTGTAGGAACGGACAGAATTGCCGCAAACGGTGACATAGCAAACAAAATAGGAACAAGCGGGGTTGCAATTCTTGCAAAACATTATAACATACCGTTTTATGTTCTCGGTCCGTATTCAACAATTGATTTTAACTGTCCTACCGGAGAAGATATTATTATTGAAGAACGCGAGCCGAGGGAAATAAAGGAAATGTGGTATAAAGAGCCTATGGCTCTTAAAGAAACAAAATGCTACAACCCGGCATTTGATGTTACGGACCATGAGTTAATTACGGCAATAATAACCGACAGAGGCATAATTCGTGCTCCTTATAAAGAAAACTTGCAAAGGATAAAAACAAATGATTAAATTTACAAACGGATTAGTATTAAATAAAAATTTTGATATAATTAAAGATGATGTATATGTTGACGGAGACAGTATTGTTGCCATCGGAGATTGTGACAAAAAAGTCGATACGGTATACGACTTAAACGGAAGTTTGCTTATGCCGTCATTTAAAAACGCTCACACTCATTCGGCAATGACATTCGGTCGCTCGTTTGCCGATGATTTACCGCTTCAGCCTTGGTTATACGATAAAATCTTTCCGCTTGAAGCAAAACTTACGCCTCAAGACATTTATGATTTATCTACTCTTGCATTTTTAGAATACCTCACAAGCGGTACGACAGCATGCTTTGATATGTATTACTTTCCTGAAATGATGGCAAAAGCAAGCGTTGATTTCGGTTTCAGAACAGTAATGACAAGCGGATTAAATAATTTCAAAGAAAACATAGAAGCTGTTGAAGAATATTACAACGAATTCAATAATTATGACAGCCTTGTAAGCTACCAATTAGGATTTCATGCAGAATACACAACCGATAAAGAGCTTATTAAAGGTATTGCAAAACTTGCAGAAAAGTATCAGGCACCTGTTTTCACTCACGCAAGTGAAACAAAAAGCGAAGTTGACGACTGTATAAAAAGAAACGGCGTCTCCCCTACTAAATATCTTAACTCACTCGGAATATTCAACTACGGAGGCGGTGCGTATCACAGTGTTTGGATTAATGATGAGGATTTGGAAATTTATAAAGAAAAAAACATTTGGGCAGTTATTAACGCTTGCTCAAATGCGAAATTAGCTTCAGGCATTGCTCCTGTTTCAAAAATGATTAAAAACGGCATCAGCATTGCGGTAGGCACAGACGGAGCAAGCAGTAACAATGCTCTTGATATGTTTAGAGAGATGTATATGATTTGTGCAACCCAAAAGCTCAATGACAAGGATGCAGCGTCGACCGACGCAAATGAAATACTTAAAGCCGCAACAATCGGTTCTGCCAAATGTATGGGACTTGATGATTGTGATGTTATTGATGTGGGAAAGAAAGCCGACTTAATAGTTATCGATATGCACAAACCAAGTATGCAACCTATTAATAATATCACTAAAAATCTTGTTTACAGCGGCAGCAAAGATGTTGTTAAAATGACAATGATAAACGGCAAAATCCTGTATGATAACGGCGAGTTTATCAATACCGATATTGAAAAAATATATGCAAATGCTCAAGCTGTTATTGACAGAATAAAATAAAAACTCAATAAATACAACAAGGGAATGTATCACGAAAAATCGCGAAATATTCCCTTCTTTTTATCTATAAAAATAAAAAGCCTTGAAAACAAAAATTTCAAGGTTTTCTAAGGCTTCGGTGGAGCTGATAACCGGATTTGAACCGGTGACCTCATCCTTACCAAGGATGCACTCTACCGACTGAGCTATATCAGCATAATGGCGACCCGGAACGGGCTCGAACCGTCGACCTCCAGCGTGACAGGCTGGCGTTCTAACCAACTGAACTACCGGGCCATTTATCCTGCCTATAAATAATAACAGAATAGGCAGGCAATGTCAAGAATTTTTTTAAGAATTTTAAATTAAAGTGCCATAGTTTCGCAATAAAGACAACGATATGTTCCCTTGTCATCTGTAAGCTTAAAAATATGGTCTATATCTTCATTGTTGGAAATGCAACAAGGGTTAGGACATTTGACAACATTTTTTATTTCCTTAGGAAATGAAAGGTGCTTTTTGTCGATTCTTTCACTGTTTTTAATAACATTAACGGTTGCATTCGGAGCAATATATGCAATAACATCCAAATCTAAATCAACAAGCTCATTGATTTTAATAATATCCTTTACATCGTTTTTCTTAGACTTAGCATTTGTAATTATGGCAATCTGACACGACAGCTTATCAAGAGAAAGTACATTATAAATCTGCATTCCCTTGCCTGCCGGAATATGGTCAATAACATAACCGTTTTCAATAGAATCAATATTCAAGATTGCCACCCCATTTCAATAATGTCATAATAAGAGCCATACGGATATATTTACCGTTTAGTGCCTGTTCAAAATATTTTGCTCGCGGATCATCGTCAACATCTGTTGAAATCTCATTAACTCTCGGAAGCGGATGCATAATAGTTAAATCCTTTTTAGCATTATCAAGTTTTTTCAAATCAAGGATATATGCGTCTTTATGCTTTAAATATTCTTCTTCTGAGAAAAAGCGTTCTCTTTGAATTCTCGTCATATAAAGTACATCAAGAGTAGGCATAACATCTTCCAACGATTCAACTTGAGTATATTTTGCTCCACTTGGAATAAGCACATCAGATATAATATAATCCGGAACTTGAAGTTCCTTAGGTGCGATAAGAACAAATCTTACATTTTTATATCTGCACATTGCTTTAATAAGTGAATGAACGGTTCTGCCGAATTTTAAATCTCCGCAAAGACCGATTGTGATATCACCGAATTTGCCTTTTTCTCTGTAAATTGTCAAAAGATCGGTAAGCGTCTGAGTCGGATGTGCATGACCGCCGTCTCCCGCATTGATAATCGGAACAAGAGTTCTTTTTGTTGCAACTCTCGGAGCACCCTCAAGCGGATGACGCATTGCGATAATATCAGCATAGTTTGACACCATACGAACAGTATCTTCAACTGTTTCTCCCTTAGAAGCAGAGGAAGAACCGGCTTCCGAAAAGCCTAAAACATTACCGCCAAGTTCATACATAGCCGCTTCGAACGAAAGACGGGTACGGGTACTCGGTTCAAAAAACAATGTTGCAAGTTTTTTGCCGTCACAAACATGAGCATATTTTTGTTTATTATTAATAATATCTGTTGCAAGAGAAATCATATCGTCTATTTCTTCAAGCGACAAGTCGGTTGTATCTAATAAATGACGCATTTATTATACCTCCGTATTATGCTTTTGCACCGTTTATTTCAAGATAAGCCTTAATGCGTGCAACATTTTCTGCATTCTTATCATCTTCTTCAAGATATTCTATGATGTCAAAAACATCGACAACACTGTATACCGGGAAGCCGTATTCTTCGCCAACCTCAGCAATGGCAGATTTATCGGTTTGACCTTTTTCTTTACGGTCTACCATTACAAAAGTAGCGGCAACCTTTGTACCCTCAATTTTTGAAAGAATAGCCATACTCTCTCTGATAGCGGTACCGGCGGTAACAACATCTTCTACGATAACAATTTTTTCACCCGGTTGTGGCTTGTATCCGACAAATACGCCACCTTCGCCGTGGTCTTTTTCTTCTTTTCTGTTGAAGAAAAACGGAACATCTAAGCCGTTTTTTGCAAGTGCAACTGCAACAGAAACAGCAATAGGAATACCCTTGTAAGCAGGTCCGTAAAGAACAGCCTTTTTGTTTCCTACTTTTTCAAAATAAGCTTTTGCATAAAATTCACCGAGCTTTGAAATTTGCTCGCCTGTTTTAATCTCACCGGCATTAATAAAATACGGAATTTTTCTGCCGCTTTTTGCAGTGAAATCGCCGAATTTTAATACACCGGCACTTTCCAAAAACTGAATAAATTCTCTCTTGTAATTTTCCATAGAATCCTCCTGATTATCCAATAAATTCTTTGCAGCATCTTCTGTAAGCCGCTACAGGGTCTTCTGCCTGTGTTATAGGTCTGCCGACAACGATATAGTCGGAACCGATTTCTTTTGCCTTTTTAGGTGTGGTAACACGAACCTGGTCGCCAACTTCACCGTCTGCAAATCTTACACCCGGAGTAACAGTAATGAAATCAGTTGAGCAAGCTTCTTTTACCATACCTGCTTCAAGCGGTGAACAGACAACCCCGTCAAGTCCTGCCTCTTTGGCATTTTGTGCATACTTAACAATTGTATCATTAATAGAAGCGTTAATAAGAAGCTCATTTTGCATTCTTTCTTCACTTGTTGAAGTAAGCTGTGTCACGGCAATCAAAATCGGACGGGTGCCATCCTCACGGGTAAGTCCCTCAAGTGCGGCTTTCATCATATCAATTGTTCCTGTCGCATGAAGATTTGTCATATCAACATCGAGCTTAGACAAAACAGCCATTGATTTTTTTACCGTATTAGGAATATCGTGAAGTTTCAAATCAAGAAAGATTTTGTGACCTCTACGCTTGATTTCTTTTACAATTTCAGGGCCTTCGGCATAAAAAAGTTCCATACCGATTTTTACAAAAGGCTTTTCTTCCGTAAATTTATCAAGAAAAGCAAATGTGTCTTTTGCACTTGCAAAGTCGCAAGCAATGATTACATCTTTTCCCATTAATCAATCACTCCTATAATATCACTT
>CAVBQD010000106.1:0-7431 GCA_963597385.1 bacterium
AATGATGTTAATCAGGCACAGAGTACCGTTAATATGGTTCTTCGTCTGTTCTTGCGTTCTCCTTTTATCGTTGCCGGTGCATTTGTTATGGCTCTCACGATTGACGCTAAAATCAGCCTTATTTTCCTGCTCGTTATTGTACTTTTGAGTATCGTAGTTTCGGTTATTATGAAATGTACCGTCCCGATGTACAAAAATGTGCAAAACACTCTTGACTCCGTAACGCTTATGACAAGGGAAAATCTTACCGGTGCAAGGGTTATTCGTGCTTTTACCGAAGAAGAACAGGAGTATTCAAAGTTTAAGGAAAAAAACAATCTTCTTGCTCATTTTCAAAGAAGCGTGGGCAGAATTTCCGCATTGATGAACCCGATTACTTATATCATTATTAATCTCGGCATTGTATTTCTTATTTACAGCGGAGCACTTAATGTTAATTCCGGTAATCTTAATCAGGGTCAAGTGGTAGCACTTTATAATTATATGGGTCAAATCCTTGTTGAACTCATTAAGTTTGCTTCTCTCATTGTTACAATTACAAAAGGCTTTGCTTCGGGCGGCAGAATTGCAAGTGTTTTGAATGTTCAAAACACTCTTGAACATACCGATGACAGCAATGTTTACGATAATCACGCAGTTTGTTTTGACAATGTTTCACTCACATATCAGGGAGCGGGTGAAGAAAGCTTAACCGATGTTAACTTCTTTGCGGATAAAGGTCAAACCGTCGGCATTATCGGTTCAACCGGCAGCGGCAAATCAAGCCTTGTAAATCTCATTCCGCACTACTATGACGCAACAAAGGGAAGAGTTACCGTAAACGGTCGTGATGTTAAATCTGTCGATAAGGATGAGCTTCGTTCAAATATCGGTTTTGTTATGCAAAAGGCGGTGCTTTTTGCAGGAACTGTCCGTGATAATATCAAATGGGGTAAAAAAGACGCGACGGACGACGAAATTAACGAGGCACTCCGCATTGCTCAAGTGTATGATAATGTATATGAAAAAGACGGACTTGATACTGTTATCGAGCAAAACGGTGCAAATCTTTCGGGCGGTCAAAAGCAAAGACTGTCTATTGCTCGGACTATTGTTTCAAAGCCTGAAATTATAGTGCTTGACGACAGTGCTTCGGCTCTCGACTTCGCTACGGAAAAGGCACTTCGTGAGGCGATACTGTCACTCGATTACAAGCCTACTTTATTTATAGTTTCACAGCGTACATCTTCTATCCTGACGGCGGATAAGATTGTTGTTCTTGACGACGGTAATGTTGTTGCTGTCGGAACGAATGAAGAGCTTTTGAAATCCTGTGAGATATACAGAGAAATCTACCTTTCTCAGTTCAGCGAAGAGGAGGCGGTTGTTAATGAGTAACAAAGAGGTTCTCAAACGAGTGCTTGCCTATGTCGGAAGATATAAAGGAATGCTTGTGCTTTCAATGCTCCTTGCTCTTGTCAGCGTGGCAGGTTCACTGTATATACCGGTTCGTATCGGTAATGTTATTGACTTTATTATTGATAAAGGACTCGTTCAATTTGACAAAATCGTTCCTGTTCTTATTGAAGTTTGTATTGTTATCGGCGTTGTTGCTCTTTCTCAATGGGTAATGAATGTGCTCAATAACAAAATTACATTCGGCGTTGTCCGTGATATGAGGGATAAGGCGTTTGCCAAAATCGAGCGACTTCCCGTATCGTATCTTGATTCTCATCCAAGCGGCGAAATCGTATCCCGTGTTATTGCGGATGTAGACCAATTCGCCGACGGACTTCTTATGGGATTTACGCAGTTCTTTACCGGTGTTGTGACCATTCTCGGCACACTTATATTTATGTTCAGAATTAATTGGTGGATTACAATTGTTGTGGTTATTGTTACTCCTCTGTCGTTCGTAATTGCATCATTCATTGCAAAAAACACCCACAAGATGTTTAAACTTCAATCCGAAACAAGGGGAGAACAAACTTCGTTTATTGATGAAATGATAGGTAATGCCAAAACCGTTGACGCTTATTCTCACGCAGAGGAAAATATGCAAAGGTTTGACGAAATCAACGACAGACTTCAGGGGTATTCGCTTAAAGCCGTGTTCTTTTCTTCAATCACCAATCCGGCAACAAGGTTTGTAAATTCAATCGTATATGCCGCAGTTGCCATGTTCGGTGCCATTCTTGCGGTTAAAACAAATCAAAGTGCAATTACCGTCGGTGTGCTTACTTGCTTTTTGTCTTATGCAAATCAGTATACAAAGCCGTTTAATGAAATCAGCGGAGTTGTTACAGAACTTCAAAATGCTTTCGCCTGTGCGGGCAGATTGTTTGAACTTCTTGAAGAAGATGAAATTCCAAATGACTCGGACACCGCCGTTGAGCTTGCAACCGTTGACGGTAAAATGCAGCTTACCAATGTTGACTTTTCTTATGTAAAGAACAAAAAGCTTATAGAAAACTTTAATTTGTCCGTTAAACCCGGTCAAAGAGTTGCTATAGTCGGTCCTACCGGTTGCGGTAAAACAACCCTTATCAATCTTCTTATGAGATTTTACGATGTAAACAGCGGTTCGATCTCGCTTGACGATAAGGATTATAACGATATAACCCGCAAATCGGTAAGAGAAAATTTCGGTATGGTTCTTCAGGATACATGGCTTAAAGCCGGTACTATCAAGGACAATATCAAACTCGGAGCGTCGGACGCAACGGACGAAGAAGTTATTGAAGCCGCTAAAAAGGCACACTCACATTCGTTTATCAAGCGACTTCCGAACGGCTACGATACCGTTATAGGTGAATCCGGCGGTTCGTTGTCGCAAGGTCAAAAGCAACTTTTGTGCATTACACGCTTAATGCTTTGTAAGCCGCCTATGCTTATCCTTGACGAGGCTACCTCGTCAATTGATACAAGAACCGAAATTCGCATTCAAAAGGCTTTTTCACGACTTATGGAGGGCAGAACAACATTCATCGTTGCTCACCGCCTTGCAACTATTAAAGAAGCTGATATAATTCTTGTTATGCGTGACGGTAATATTGTTGAACAGGGAACTCACAAAGAGCTTCTTGAAAAACACGGATTTTATTTTGAACTGTATAATTCGCAGTTCCCATCGGTTAAGTGATAACCAAAGGAGAAATTATGAAAAAATTACAAAAAACACTTTCAATCGTACTTTCGGCAGTCCTTATCTGTCTTACATTTTGCTCGTGCTCCAATACGGGCAAAAGCATAATGGCGGATACATATTCAAATTATTCCAATCTTGCCTCTTCCGCAACATATGTTACACAGGACGGCAAAACAAAAAAGAGTTTTTCTCTTAAAGGCAAGGCAGAAGAAAACAAATATATCACCGTTGACTTCGGTGAAGATGTTACATACAATACCGTTGTTCTCGGTGAAGCCGGGAAAAAGGTAACTTTGTTTGAAATTTACGGTTCAAACGAACAGGACGCCGACTATCAGTTTTTGTATCAAAGCGACTGTATCGAGGGCGGACACACTTGTTTCTTGGGTGATGTGAATTACAGATACCTTCGCATTTTTGTAAATCAGGCTTCCGGCAAGTTCAATGTCAACAGATTTGAGGCATATAACATTAAAAACGACGAGGCGAAAAATCTTCGTGTTAATGCTTATTTTGTTGCGGAAAACATTACGGAGGACGCGGATTATTCCAATCTTGATGCACTTACCGATATTATCGTTTTCGGTACTGCAAAGTACGATAAAAACGGCGATATCAAAATTTATGACAAAGACTCAAACGAGGTTGATGAAAAGTATTATGCCGACAAAATCAATCTGTTAAAGTCAAAAATCGGCGATAAAGATATTAATCTTATCTGCGATATTGCAATGCCTTACAATGATAACAACGCCGATATTATATCAATGCTCAGTGATGAAAATGTTGATAATCTTATTTCAAACATCGTTGATTTTGTAAATAAATATGACTTTGACGGCTTTGATATGGACTACGAATTTCCTAACAGCAAAAACGAGTGGAAACTTTTCAATAATTTTTTACGCAAACTTGATAAGGCTATGCCGGACAAAATTATATCCCTTGCAATTCAACCTTGGGATTTACAGTTCGATGAAGATGTGCTTAAAATCATCGATAGGGCAGAGGTTATGCTCTATGATATGTTTACCGCTCACGGCTACCATTCAATATTCTCAACAACCGTAAACGGTATCAGCAAAACACTTAAAGGCGGATTTACCGCAGAACAAATCGATCTCGGTGTTCCGTTTTATTCAAGACCTACAAACCGTCTCGGCTATTGGGGTAACTATAATCAGTACGGTGATAAACTTGATAAGTACACAAATCTTATCTATTTTAACGATTTTGACCATGACGGCAACCCGATGACCGCGCCGCAGTATATCAACTCTTATCAAATGATTGCCGACAAAACAGCATTTGCTGTTGATGCAGGACTTGGCGGAATTATGATTTGGCACTACAGTTGTGATTTGCCAAACGATAACGAACTTTCTCTTTTCAAAGCAATCACCGAAACGAAAGCCGCAAAGCAATAAAAAACAATATGTTTACACAAAAAAGACATCTCACTTTTACGAGCTGTCTTTTTATTAATTTTGTATAAAATTATGTATAAAAATCATTGATTTTATGTTACCTTTGCTGTATAATCATATCGTTAGAACTATTAGAATTAATTTTGAGGGAGAAGTGTAAATTATGGATTTTCAAACTGTCTATTTGCCGATTGGCGTTCCTTCATACGATTTAGATGAAGCCCGTATGAAGTATAACGATTCAATCGGTATGCTCAAATTGGTTGATAAAAGCATTGTTGTTCCCGACGGACCGATAGTGTCGGTTAAGGAACTTCGTGAATTTTTAAAAGATAAAAAGCCGACTTTTGCCATTGTTCAAAATTTGACCTTTGCAACCGGCGTTTATATTACCGAAATTTTGAGAAAAGTTAAATGCCCGATTTTGCTTTGGACGATTCCGGAACCTGTCATTGACGGTCAAAAATTGCGTCTTAATTCTCTTACAGGTGCATATTCAGCCGCAAATGTTATGGAAAACCTCGGAAAAAATTTTTGCTATGTCATCGGTTCAACCTTTGCCGATGAAACCGTTGAGGAAATTAAAGCGGCGCTTCTTGCGGCTAAGTTGAAGCACTCACTTACGAAACTGAACCTTCTTCAAGTCGGCAACGCTCCGGCAGGCTATGGCTTTGGTAAAGGCATAGAAACCGAACTTTTGCGTACATTTGGCGTTAATCTTATGTCTGTTGAGGCAAGAGAACTTATGGAAACGGCAAATTCTTACGATGAAGACGATATCAGGCATTTTATTTTTGATGTTCAAAATATCGTGCCGAATATTTTTAATATTGACAGAGAAAATCTCTTTGCTGCCGGCAGACTTTTCAAGGCTTATTTTGATTATTGCAATCAAAATGATATAGGTGCCGTTTCGTCTTGCTGTATGCACGATTTCATAAATGTTTACGGCACGCCTATCTGTGCTGTGCTTTCGTTTCTTAACGACCTCGGTTTTCCGGCTGCGTGTGAGGCTGATGCCTACGGTGCTCTTTCAATTTATATTTGTCAGTATCTTTCAAAAGTGCCGGCATATTTCGGCGACCCAGTCTCTATGGATGAGGAGTACAATGCAATCACATTTTGGAATTGCGGTATGGCTCCGCCGTCAATCGCCCGTGAGGACTCAAGGGCACAGTTCGGCACACATTATATCAGCGGCGTGGGCCCGGTTATGGACTTCGGCTGTCGCTCGTCAGAACATACAACCGTGTTTAGAGTAGGTAAAAAAGCCGACGGAACTTTCCGCTTTTTCATCGCAAAAGGCAAATCTCTTGACCGCTTTAAACAGTTTTCCGGCACTACTATTGTTGTTGAAACCGAAAATAATGTCAGACAAATAGTTGAAAATTCGGTTAAAGACGGTTGGGAACCTCATTTTGCGGTTGCAATGACCGACATTTCAAATGAACTTCAGGCTTTGGCGGATATGCTCGGTATTGAGGTTGTTAATTTTTAGTGTTAATTTGTACAGCATTTGCATTCGGAGGGATTATATTATATGGCAGATTATATGGCAGAAAATTTAACTCACGGGATAAAATTCAAGGATAAGCTCGGTTATGCACTCGGCGATATGGGCGGAATATTTACTTTTTCGCTTATCGGTGCTTTTCAAAATAAATTCTACACCGATGTTCTTAATATCGACCCGGCAAAAATCGTTGTTCTTATTTTGGTTGCCAGATTGTGGGACGCAATCAACGACCCTATTTGGGGAGCGTTTATCGATTCCCGTAAACCTACAAAGCAGGGTAAATTTCGACCGTATATCTTTTGGTTTTCAATTCCGCTTGCAGTTGCCTGTGTTTTGATGTTTACGGTTATACCTAATTTGACGCCGGCAAAATATTTACTTTATGCTTATGTCACATACATCTTTTACGGTATGATGTACACGGCTGTCAATATTCCTTACGGCTCACTTGCTTCCGTTGTTACCGATGATGAAAAGGAACGCTCGTCGCTTTCTATGTGGCGGTCTATCGGTGCCGGCGTCGGCGGACTTCCGGGAACCGTGCTTCTTCCTATGATTGTTTACACCACCACGGGAACATATGCCAACGGCACAAAAATTCAAACCCTTGACGGCAGTAAGCTTACAATGTGGGCTGCCATTTTAGCAGTCATTTCGGTTGTGATTTTCTTTTTCCATTACAAAATGACTAAGGAAAGAATACAACCGCTCGCCAAGGAAAAAGGTGATTACAAGGTCACTCAAAGCATTAAAGACCTGTTTTCGAACCGTGCTTTTATCACGCTTTCAATAGCCGCAATGTTCCTTATGGCTTTTCAGTTTTACTATCAGTCAACATATACTTATCTTTTTACGGACTATTATCATAAGCCGGGGCTTTATTCGTTGGTTGCTATATGCTCATATTTGCCTATGGCTGTGTTTATTCCGATAATGAATAAGTTGATAGATAAATTCGGTAAGAAAGAACTTTGCTCATACGGTATGTTCTTTGCCGCGGCAGTTACATTTGTACTTTATTTTATTAAAACAAGCAATCCGTATGTTTTTCTTTTCTTTGTATTCCTTTCGGGTCTCGGTCAAACTTTCCTTGTTCTTGAACTTTGGGCACTTGTTATGGATGTTATCGATTACCACGAACTGCGTACTCACAGAAGGGAAGAGGGTACGGCATATGCACTTATTTCGTTTATGCGTAAGCTCGGTCAAACCCTTGCCGGCGTCGGCTTAAACGCTCTTTTGGCGATTATCAACTATAATTCGGATGCGTCAAAACAGGGCAAGGCTCTTGCCGACGAGGTGCTTACTAAACTTTACGACATTTCAACTCTTGTACCTGCGATTTTCTTCCTGATTATGGC
>CAVBQD010000107.1:0-7354 GCA_963597385.1 bacterium
GAGATTCAAGGCATTACGACTTGATTGTCAATTCAAGCAAAATCGGAATTGACAATGCGGTGGAAGTGATTGACAAATATATTAAAAATATTATTGACTAAAACACACGGCGATAAAGTAAACAAAACTTTATCGCCGTAATTTTTCAAGGTATCGCTATGGACAACACAAAAAGATTAGACAATAAGGGTGAAATTTACGCCAAAGCAAAAGCGAATATTACACCGATAACTTTAACATTTTTAATTTTACAGGTTCGCTTTCCTTGATGACACAAGTCTGCTTACAACATTTGCGAACAATCAATAACATAACAATTTACTGTTTATTATTAAAAGGTCTGTTGTGTTTCATTTCGGCATATGTAAACTCATTTTGACATGATGTAAAAGACTTTTAGATAGACTTTTGGGTATAGCTTTGGTAGAATGAAGGCAAGGAAGGAGTTGATTTAAATGGAAATAGGTGACAAGATAATTACGGCGAGGAAAAATGCCGACCTTACTCAAAATCAGTTGGCTGAAATTCTCGGTGTTTCGAGGCAATCGGTTTCAAATTGGGAAAACAACCGTGCATATCCCGATATAGTAAGTGTTATTAAAATAAGTGACATTTGTAAAATCAGCCTTGATTCATTACTTAAAAATGATGAAAAAATGATGAAACACCTTGAAGAAAGCACAAATGCAGTTAAAACAAAAAGCAAACACATTAAAATTGTTGAGATTATGTTTTTTGTTATCGCTTGGGTGGTGTGCCTGCTCACTTTGTATTTGACAAGGTACGAATATCAATCGGTTGTCAATATAATTTTATATTGCGTTATGCCACTTGTGATTATCGTTTTGTCAACATTAATCGGCAATAATTCTTGGGGACGGGAAAAAACATTTATGCCGTTTGTTTTCGGCGTTATGTACAGCACGCTCACACTGTTTGAATATGTGTTTATTCCCGACAGCATAGGAGATAAGCATGACATAATGTATGTTGTATTTAATTCTGCCGGTCCGCTTTTGATTTGGGGAATAGCACTGTCCTATTTAGGAATGCTGTTCGGAAACAGAATAATTAAAAAATGATTAATAAAAGGAGAAACTTATGAAAAAAATAACTTTATTTGTAGTTTCATTGATGATTTGTTTACTATCGGCTACTATGGTTTGCTATGCAAACGAATATGATGATTATGTGGAAGAAGCGAATTCTAAATATAATTTAGAAATTGAAAAGAAATCCGGAGTTGAACAGCTATGTTCTTTTGATGAATTCAAAAATCATGTTGATGAGATAGTTGCAAGCCAATTATATTACAGGCAAAAAGAAATAGCGTATTCTGTTAAAGAAAAAAGCACTTTCGAAAATATTAAAGATAAACTTATTACGACTATAAGTTATTCAACTGTTACCAAAACAAAAGCATCAACAGACAGTTCCTTTAAAATTAAAGCAACATATGATTACAACAACGGAACTCCAAAATATGTTAAAAATTTCAGAAACATATCATGGGTTTATAAATACCCTACAGTTGTAATGTATTACAGTCCATATTCCGGTTATCCGAAAGTAAGCTTAATTGATAGCGGTCGTACCGGTGTAGTAACATATAACGGCGTGTTTTCCGATACATATAATTCAGTGAAAAATTATGGCTTTTCAGCTGAATTTTATGCACCGTAGATTTTAGAGTTTATAATTCAGTTTTATAGAATAAGAAATCACACACGGTTCAGCTGTCAAGTAAGAGAACTTATCGTGCACATGTAAAGATCACAATTTCCGGCACCGGTGGCAGTGATGATGAAATCACAAAAAATGTAGAAAAAACATATAATTGATTTTGAAGGAGTTCTATTATGCAATTAAATAAAAGATTTTTTTCTATTGTTATCTCTTTGTTTATGTCGGTAATGTTGTTTTGCAGTACCAGTTTAAATGCTTTTGCTACAACATTTTTTACGGCAAAAATACAAACTATGGCATTGACAGATAATTATAAAAAAGATGGTTACACATCAACTAACTTAGGCGGTATATCAGTAGGTACTGCAAATAATAGGGTCTTTGCTGTTAAATCTAATAAAGATGAGCAATATGCTACATTGTATTATTATAGCAATATCTATGATTCAAGTTATAAGGCGAGTTCCAATAGGAAACAACCTAAAAGAATAGTTTTTAAAAACGGATTACTTGGACATGCTAACGCTATGGCAATAGATGATAATTACATTTATGTTACTATGTGGCAAAAAAGTGGAACAGAGAAAAGCAAAATTTTAAAAATTTCAAGAAAGGCGGTTTCGGAACTGAGTGACGGAACTGTTGTAAGTAGTACATCTCAAAAAACTTCAAATGGCACGCAAATCTGCAACAGTATAACGCCTATTACTACAACCGGTTCGACATACAACAGATCAATAACGGCGATTTCGAGATTTTCCTATGATAAAACCAATAATATCATTAAGTTTGTTGTAGGATATGCATACGATAGTAACAACAGTCAACTTACATATACAATTGCAACATATCAAAACGGAAAGTTTATAGTGTCTGAAAATCCAAATGATATGTTTACAGTTGAAAATCCGTACAATTCAAATTCTGTAATGCAGGACATCTTTTATAGTCCGTCATATGGACTGTTTATTCCAATTTGGTATAATGTTTATTCATCCGGTACGAGAAACACTAATAAGATTTTGGTTGTAAATATTGAATCCATTAAAACAAATACATCCGGTAGTAAATTGAATTTTTCTCCTGATAAAGTGGTTAATGTGAATGGCTCTACAAGTTCTTATAATGAGTATGAGGTTGAATCAATTGCATTTGTAAATAGGGACAATAATAAAAACTCTATTGACCCAAAGATTGTTTTCTCTTGTAACACTTTAAACAAAAGTGATACCGCTTCCGACAGAATTGAAATGATAACAAATTCAAGCGAAATATTGGCGTGATTTTATTTTCACTTGAAAGTACAATTTGATAAATGTTAATATGATGATTATGCAAAATAATTATATACAGTTTTTTGTATTATTTCGAGGTGCTATTATGAAAAAAACATTGAGTGTTTTGTTAGCGGTTATTGTTGCATTGTCGTGCGTGAGCTTGGGCATTGTTGCAAATGCCGCAACTCCATGGATTGACAATAAGCAAACAGGTGAGTTTTATTGGAATGAAAAGTCGGGTGATTGGGAATTTTTGCAAGTGTCTGCAAATTCAGTCCGACTTACAAAATATTACGGGAACGCCGAAACCCTTTCCGTTCCAAGTAAAATAAACGGACTGACGGTTAGTGAAATCGGTGATAATGCGTTTGACTCGAATACGGAGATTAAAAAAGTGATATTGCCGAACAGTATTGTAAAAATCGGTTTGGGAGCATTTGAAAATTGTGAAAATCTTGCTTCGGTGTCGCTTGGCACAAAGATAATAAGTATAGGACTTAATGCATTTTACAATACCAAAATATACAACAGTAAAATGAAATCAAAAAATATTGTGTATATCGGCAAGTACCTTGTTGCTTGTAATTCCGATAAATACGGTAAGCGTTTAACCGTTAAAGACGGCACAATAGGAATTGCCGACGGAGCCGTTATGCCACAGATTATATCGTCAGGTGGTAAGATAAAAATCGTGACTTTGCCGAATAGCGTTAGGTTTGTGGGTAAAAACACTTTTTCAAACAGTAAAAATATCACAAAAATTACCATTGGCAGTAAACTTGAACGGGTAGGTAAAGACGCGTTTAAAAGTACAAAGTTTTATAAAAACAATGTAAAAGCTCATTCAGGTGCAAAATACATTGGCAAATATCTTTGTGAGGGTATATACGGTAAAAAAAGTGTAAATGTTAAAAATGGCACGACGGTTATTGCCGACGGTGCGTTTGATTTTGGTGACAGAAAGTCAAAACTTCAAAAAATCACATTGCCGTCAAGTCTTAAATCAATTGGTGAAAGTGCATTTAAAAAGTCTAAATTGACATCGGTAACCATACCTGAAAATGTTAAATATATCGGGCAGCATGCTTTTTTAGATAATAAAAATCTTGAAAAAATCAAGGTTACTAAAGATAATAAATATTTTTCGACAATATCGGGAGTGCTTTTTAATAAGAACCAATCGGATATATTAGTTTATCCGTCTGCATTGTCACGCACGGCATACTCCTTGCCGAACAGCGTGAAATATATTTCATCATATGCGTTTGCCGGTGCAAAAAATTTAAAGAGTGTTAAGCTTAATGACGGTCTTGTATTTATCGGTGAGTTGGCTTTTGTTGATTGTAAAAATCTCGACAGTGCAACCGTTCCGAACTCGGTAAGACGAATTTGTTCGATGGCGTTCGGAGCTGTTTCGGCAAATGAGGGTTCGTTTGAGTCAAAATCATTTACCCTTTACGGAAGTAATTCAAGCGTGGCAAGGCGTTATTGCGAAGCACAGGAAAGCGATAATCAAAGCTACCGTTCTCCGACATTTAAAATGATATAATCGCTTGCAATATAAGCGGATATGTATAATTCATCTTGCGATATAAACGCAATCTGACTTAATATGTGAGTCCGGTACCGGTGGCAGATATTTTATTCTGAAAAATGCAAAAAAATTGCTAACTGATTTCTAATGTTGAATATTGTAAATAAATCTGATATTATCAAGTTGAGAAGTACATAAAAGTGTGGACGGATAATATTATGTTGATTTAAAAGTGGACACTAAAGAAATCAGCGGCGGTAAAACTTCAACTTGGACTGTAAAAACGAAAAAACAGGTAATTATTATTTGAAATTCAGCTCTCGCTGTAAAATCACGGGAACTGTCAGCAACGGAGGATAATTGTATATTATGCTGTTAACTAACCTTTTTGAATTGTTCGCATATTATCTTGCTATTTATATCCCACTGCTTGTGATATTGATAATTGTTGACAGAATTTTGAAGAAGCACGGTGTAAAATGTTTTATAACAAAAATGAACTTTGGTAAAAAAGCACTTGTTTTAATGTTCATAGTGTATTTATATATGTTGGTTTATATGACGCTTCTTGACAATATGTATATGCGTGCAGGTGCCGGCGGAATAAATCTTGTGCCTTTTAGCGAAGTGCATTTTCCACTTTCCTCTATGGATGTGTATTCGCTTGCGGCCAATATAGTATTGTTTGTCCCTTTTGGCTTTTTTGTTCGTCTTTTTTGGCAAAAAACCTACATTTCGTTATTGGCTTCTTTTTTGACAAGCGTTTGTATAGAAATAATACAGATTTTTATCGGCAGAACCTGTGATATTGATGATGTTATCTGTAATACATTGGGCGGAATTATCGGTATTTTCTTATGTGCGGTTGCTTTGAAGTTGAAGAAAATGTATATTTCTAAAAAACGCAACTGATTTTTTACTAATGACAAAGAAAAAGAGCAGGAACAAATTGTTACTATAAAAAATGGAGATGTTAAATATTGTGCTCACAGTTCAAACAGAAAAGATCAGTCAATTTAAACATTTTATGATGGATTTTAAAAATATAGAGTTGTTCAAACATATTAATTTGAGGTGATTTGATGAAAAAGGCGGCTGTTCCTTTAGCTTTAATATTTGTTGCTTTTGCAGTTTGCATATGTGCTTTTCTTTTGCCCAAAAGTGATGCGTATAATGATAATAAGAAATACAGGCAAACTTTTGGCGTGATTGCGTATGAAACATTAAATTCCGAGTTAAATGACAAGAAAATCAAACAAATTGAACCGATTTTCAACGAGGCAAAAGCCGCAATTTCATATTCGGGAAGCAAAGAGGACTGCAATATATCTCAACCTCTGAACAAATTGTGCAAATTTACGGACGAGGACTGTTACAAAATCAATAAAAGCAATGTCGAAATTGTCACATACAAAAAACTTTTCCGCACCGGGTATTTGTGGATTGAATACAGCCGTGAATTGCTTGATGAAAACGAAAATGTAGCTTCCGCCGGATGTGACATATTGTGCTTAATTAAAATTAAATACAGCAATGGTAAGAATGAGGTAACAAAAGTTATTGAAGCACCTTGATGCTAAATCTGCCATATAATATAAGTTGATGAACCGGGAGGAGTTTTTATGAACTCAAAAAAACTGAAAGTACTTAAAGTTGTTAATATAATTGTTCTTATTATTGCAAGTGCACTGCTTGTCAGGGGTATATGTATGTGTATATTTTCGGCTGTTGTCTATGATGGCTCGGGATCACTTAATAAGAGCGATGCAGTTATTGCATACGCTGTAACTTATGGTGTATTATCCGGTATTTTTTGGGGAGCATTTTTTATTATCAAAAGCAAAATCAAAAAATACAACAAACTTGACGATTAATCGTGACAAAGCGGTTGAATTTGTGCATAGTTCATCTTGCGATATAAACGCAATCTGACTTAATATGTTACTTTAATTTAAATTTCTCTTGACTTTTTGTCCTTTTCTGCTATAATAATTAAGCCGCATATTATGGGCAGTAAGAAATGCACATCGGTGTGTTCGCCTATCGTAGCGAGACTTATGAAGGAGAATTATTACTATGTACGCAGTTATCGTAACAGGCGGAAAGCAGTACAAGGTATCTGAAGGTGATGTTCTTTACATCGAAAAGCTTGATGTAGAAGCAGACGCAAAAATCACTTTCGACCAGGTTCTTGCAGTTGGCACAGATAAGGGCCTCAAGGCAGGCAAGGATTGTGCAAAGGCTACTGTTGACGCAACAGTTGTTAAGAACGGCAAGGGTAAGAAAATCACTGTTTTCACCTACAAGCCAAAGAAGAACGAAAAGCGTAAGATGGGTCACAGACAGCCTTACACTAAGGTTGAGATCACAAAGATTAACGCTTAATTGTTTAACTTAAATGATTAGAATAGAATTTTTCAAAAACGGTGATGTGCTGACAGGTTTTGAATGCAAAGGTCACACGGGACTTGCCGACAGCGGCGAAGATGTTGTGTGTGCATTTGTCAGCAGTGCGTGTTATCTCACGGCAAACACGGTCACGGATGTTATTAAACTTGACGCCCGTGCAAATTCCGCCGACGGATATATGACACTTCAAATTAAATCGTCACCGGAAAAAGCACAGGATATACTTAACGGTTTGGTGCTTCATTTAACCGAACTTGAAAAGGATTATCCGAAAAACATTAAAGTAACTATATCGGAGGTGTAATTATGCTTAAGCTTAATGTACAACTTTTTGCTCATAAAAAAGGTATGGGTTCTACAAAGAACGGCAGAGACAGCGAGTCAAAGCGTTTGGGTGCAAAGAGAGCTGACGGTCAGTTCGTACTTGCAGGCAACATCCTTTACCGTC
>CAVBQD010000108.1:0-7349 GCA_963597385.1 bacterium
CTTCGTCATAGTCAATCGGCACGGTTTTGTTTACATATTCAGCCTTTTCTTTGTCAATTCGGGTGATAAGCACAGTTTTTTCTCCGCTGTCGAGGAGTTTTTGCACAATAGCTCTTATTTGTTCGCCGCTTTTGCCCTCGCCGTAGATTACTTCTCCTACGCCGTGACGGAGTGAGCGTGAAGTGTCAACATTTGCAAACCCTATATTTTCATACGGTGCAAGTTTGATTTGATTTAACGCATCTTCGGGGGATATGCCGCCGTTTTTTACGCTTTCTAATATATATAATAACTGTTTTTTATTCATTATATCACCCAATATCATTATCCATATAAACAGGGCTTTGTCAAGTTTTTTGAAAAAAATACATAAAACCTATTGACATAGTGGGTTTTATAGGCTATAATGCAAACATAACAACAAAACCTACTTGTGCAGTAGGTGATAGGAGATTTGGTTATGAACAATTTGTTTGAACGCTTATTACGCCAAAACTTCCGTTTCGGACGAATGTGTTTTTGTTGCTGATTTTACTGAAACGATTTTAACAAAAACATTTTTTAACTTGAAAGGAAATTATTATCATGGCTAATTATAAATTTGAAACATTACAACTTCACGTAGGACAGGAATCACCGGACCCGGCATCTGATGCAAGA
This sequence comes from bacterium, assembly GCA_963597385.1. Classification (GTDB taxonomy): domain Bacteria; phylum Bacillota; class Clostridia; order Oscillospirales; family Acutalibacteraceae; genus Eubacterium_R. The sequence continues at coordinate 661 of CAVBQD010000108.1, forward strand.
GCAGTTCCGATTTATCAAACAACTTCTTATGTTTTCCGCAACAGCGATCACGCACAGGCAAGATTCGGTCTTGCAGACGCAGGTAACATTTACGGCAGACTTACAAACAGCACACAGGATGTTCTCGAGCAAAGACTTGCAGCTCTTGAGGGCGGTGTAGCCGGTTTGGCAACAGCTTCGGGTGCTGCGGCAATTTCTTATGTGTTCCAGGCACTTGCTTCATCGGGCGACCATATCGTAGCCGCAAAGACAATCTACGGCGGCACATACAACTATCTTGCACACACTTTCCCACACAGCGGTGTAACAACAACATTTGTTGACCCTGATGATGTGCAAAATTTTGAAGACGCAATTCAGGACAACACCAAGGCTATTTTTATTGAAACTTTGGGCAACCCGAATTCAAATATTATCGACATTAAGGCAGTTGCCGAAATCGCTCACAAGCACAATATTCCGCTTGTAGTTGACGACACATTCACAACACCTTATCTTCTTCGCCCAATCGAGCTTGGTGCAGATATTATTGCTTCATCGGCAACTAAGTTCATCGGCGGTCACGGTACAACCCTCGGCGGTATCATTGTTGACAGCGGTAATTTTGATTGGAAAGCTTCGGGTAAGTTCCCGCAAATCGCAGACCCTAACCCAAGCTATCTCGGAATCAGCTTTGTAGACGCAGTAGGTGCCGCAGCATTTGTAACCTACATTCGTGCAATCGTTCTTCGTGACACAGGTGCTACAATTTCACCATTCAACGCATTCCTTCTTCTTCAGGGCACAGAAACACTTTCACTTCGTGTAGAACGCCATGTTGAAAATGCAAAGAAAGTTATTGAATACCTTAACAATCATCCGCTTGTTGAAAAGGTAAATCACCCGTCACTTGACCCTAAGTATCAGGCACTCTACAAGGAATATTTCCCTAACGGTGCCGGCTCAATCTTTACATTTGACATCAAGGGCGGCGAAGCAGAAGCTAAGAAGTTTATCGACTCGCTTCAAATTTTCTCAATCCTTGCAAATGTAGCCGATGTTAAGTCGCTTGTTATTCACCCTGCAACAACAACTCACTCACAGCTTAGCCCTGAGGAACTTGCAGAGCAGAATATTAAGTCAAACACTATCCGCCTTTCAATCGGTACAGAGCATATCGACGATATCATTGCCGATCTTGAACAGGCATTCGATAAGATTAAATAAGTCCTCTCTGCATATTATGCAAAAAAAGATGAACCGTGTTTTTGATGCGGCTCATCTTTTTGTTTTGTATATCAGCAAATTCTCGGCAATCCCTCGCCAATCAGCACATTGACTTTTCGTTGTCCGCCGAGCGGAGTAATCAAAGTTACGCCGTTTCCGTCAGTAACTTTTCCTATAATCTCGGCATTTTCGCCGTACTTGCTTTGCTTTATTATCTGTAAAGCCCTGTCGGCTTGCTCTTTCGGCACAATCGCAACAAGTTTGCCCTCGTTGCCCATATGTAAAATATTAAGCCCGAGTATTTTTGAAAATGCTTTGACTTCGTCGGTGACAGGAATTGCATTTTCTTCAATCTCAATTCCTTTGTCTGATGCATTCGCAAGTTCGTTGAGTACCGTTCCGAGTCCGCCTCTGGTAACATCACGCATACAGTGAACATCAATTCCGCCGTTGATAAGATTCTTTACAATGTCTGATAGCGGAGCATTGTCCGACTTTATTTCGTTCTCGATTTCCATTCTCGCCGACAGAATTGTTGCGTGATGGTCGCCCATCGTACCGCTGACAATTATGCTGTCGCCGTCTTGAAGGTTTGCGGAAACTATGTTTTCGTTGTCAACAAAACCTACTCCGGCGGTATTAATATAAACACCGCCGTTGCCTTCGATAACTTTTGTGTCGCCGGCAACAACGCAAACTCCGGCTTCTGTCGCCGTGTCAGCCATTGATTTTGCAATTCGTTCAAGTGTTTCGGTGTCGGCACCTTCTTCAATGATAAAAGCCGAGGTGATATACTTCGGTACCGCACCTCGCATAAGCAGGTCGTTTACCGTTCCGCAAACGGCAAGTCTGCCGATGTCGCCACCGTTGAAGAATAGGGGAGTGACAACAAAACTGTCCGTGGTTATCGCAATTTTGCCGTATCCGTCAACAACTGCACTGTCCTCCATCATATTAAGTATCGGGTTTGAAAAGTTTTTGGCAAAAATTTTATCTATAAGCTCGCTTGTAGCCTTGCCGCCGCTTCCGTGTGATAATGTGATTTTCATATTTTACCTTTCGTATTTTGAGAGTAGGGGATAGGCTTGCCTATCCCGCAGACTTACTTTCTGTTATTAGTTATATAGTTAAAGCACGAACCCTCATTGCTTACCATACAAGCACCTTTTGGATTTTCGGGGGTGCAAATTTTGCCGTAAAGAGGGCAGTCGCACGGCTTTTTCAGTCCCGAAATAATTTCTCCGCACGAACAGCCTTTTTGATACGAATAATCATTTGTAAGCAATCGTGAACCTGCGTCGTATTTTGAATAGTCATCCTTGAGTACCATACCCGAGCCTTTTACTGTACCCAGTCCTCGCCAAGGAGCGTCGTATTCTTCAAAATATTTGTGCACAATCTCAAAAGCTTTTTTGTTCCTATCACTTGACACCGCAGATTTGTAAAGGTTAACCACCTTGCCCTGCCCGTGTAATTTAACAAGTGCGTAAATTGCCGACAGTATTTCCGCGGCTTCGAATCCGCTGACAGCAAAAGGTAAGCCGTATTTTTCGGCAAGCGGCACAAATGCGTTACTGCCTGTAATTGTTGCCACATGACCCGGAGCTAAAAATCCGTCAATTTTGCTATCCTTTTCGCACAGGGCGGCTATGACATTCGGCATTGTTTTAAGAGCTGTCAAAAGGCGGATGTTTTTTGCTTTTTGCTTAATAATTTCATCGAGTAAAAGTGCGTATATCGGCGTCGTTGTTTCAAATCCCACTGCGGCAAAAACAAAATTTTTCTCCGGTTCGGCTTTTGCAAGTGCGATTATTTCCATAGGGGAATACACCATTCTTATATCCGCTCCCTCAAATTTTATGTCTTTGAGGGCTTTTTTACTGCCCGGAACTCTTATCATATCACCGAATGTAACAATTACATTGCCGTCAAGTGCAAGTTCAATCAGCCTGTCAACATAGTCGGATACCGTAACGCATACAGGGCAACCCGGTCCGCTGATAAGATGAATCCTGTCGCTTATAAGTGACGGAATGGCGTTTTCGCTGATTGATGCCGTGTGAGTTCCGCAAACCTCCATCAGCGTTATATCCTCGCCGTCATAATCTTTGAGTGCTTTTATAACATCATTTATGTTCATCGTCCAAGTTCCTCAAGTTCGTTGAAAAGGTCAACCATATACTGTGCCTCGTTTTCGGGCAAAACTTGAATTATCAACCCTGCGTGAACCAAAACCCAGTCGCCCACCTTGCAATCAACAATGCCTTTGTTGGCAGTTGTAATGTTTGACGAGTAGTCGATTTTTGCAGTATTGCCGTCTATTTCAATTATTCTTCCCGGTGCCGCAACGCACATATTTATCACTCTTTCTGTTCGTCAAGTGCCGCAAGATAGGCTTGCCCGAGGCAAATGCCCTGATCGCCGGACGGCACTTTGTTGTTTATATATACCTTTATATTGTTTTGCGTCAAAAGTTCAAAAGTCCGCCCTGTGAGTATTCGGTTGTTAAAGCAACCTCCGCTCAGCGTGACCTGTTTTGCATTGTATTTTTTTGAAATGTCGAGTATAACCTCAGCCAGCATATAGTGAAAGCCGAGTGCAATCTCTTCCTTTGATACATTAGCCTTTTTAATTTCTTCAATAGCTTTTTTCGGCGAAAGAGTAGGTGTAAGATGATAAGCATTTACTGCTTTTCTCGCCGCATTCTCAAGCATAATTGCACATTCACCCTCGTAGGAGTTGTAATGACAGATGTCAAGCACAGCCGCAACGGCGTCAAACAATCTGCCCATACCGGAGGAATTCACCGTGTTTATATTGTGCTCAATCGCACTTTTGACAAGCGGATTGCTCCCGTCGTAACAAGCAAGGCAAAGGTCGGCATTTTTTGATATTTCGTCACTTGCAAGCATTTTTGTGTATTCAAGATGCTCAACTCTTTTTTGATTTAAAAACACTTCGCCGCCCCAAATTGCTCCGTCCGTGCCGTAGCCCGTGCCGTCAAATACAAAACTTAACACATCGCCTTTCAGTCTGTGCTCGGCAATAACGCTGTAAGCGTGTGCCAGATGATGTTGGTATTTTTTGTCCGTTTGCATTGCCGTTGACGAATAATACATCGGGTGCATATCGCAAACCGCAGTGTTGGGCGTAAAACTGTGAAGTCTGCAAAAGCGTTCAATGTTATTTTTGTACGCCTCAAAACATTTTATGTCTTCCAAATCGCCAAAGTATTGCGACGGATAAACAGCACCGCCGTGCATAATCGCAAAACTGCTTTTAAGGTCGCCTCCGAGTGCAAGAATGTTACTTTTAGCCTTGATTCCCACATCAATCGCAAGCGGAACATATCCTCTTGCACGACGGATAAATTGCATTTCACCCGCATTGATTTGTACCACGCTGTCGTCAATCGGAGTGAGTATTTCTCTGTCGTGCGATAAAAATTTAACGCCGAATTTTTTTATTTCTTCGTCGTTCGTTATTATCGGCTCTCCCGATAAGTTAGCACTCGTCATAATAAGCGGCGATACGCTGTCGAGTATAAGTATTTGTATCGGATTGCACGGCAAAAACGCACCTATAAAGTCCGAGTTGTCACACACCCCGTGCGGAAATTGCTTTTTCGATTTCAGCAAAACAATCGGTCTTGCAGGGGAGAGAAGCAGTTCTTCCTCTTTTTTGCTTACTTCACAGTATTCCTTTATTTCGTTTATGTCTTTAAACATCACGGCAAACGGCTTTGTTTCCCGTCCCTTGATTTCACGGAGCTTCAGGGCACATTCACTATCGCATATGCACGACAGGTGATAGCCGCCGATGTCTTTGATAGCAAGTATTTCACCGCTTTTGAGCATTTTTATCGCTTCATCAATCGGAATGTTTGTTGTCGGTCCGCAGTCGTTACACGCAATAGTTTGTGCGTGACAGCGTATGTTACTTGGCGTCGTATATTCCTTTTTGCATTCGTCGCAAAGAGGGAACACACTCATTGTGATGTTTTCTCTGTCATACGGCAGTGTATTAATTATTGTATATCGTGCTCCGCAGTTGATACAGCTTATAAACGGATGTCTGTATCTGCGGTTGTTTTCGTCTTTGAGTTCTTTTTCACAGCTTCCACAGGTCGCCAAATCGGGAGTGATAAACGGAATTTCGTTATCGTTTTTCGAGTGAACGATTTTGAATTCTGCGTAGTTTTTTTCTTTTATAATTTCTTGTTTGTATGCTTTTATGTTAAACATACCGATAAGGCGTCGGACAAAATCTTCCAACGCCTTATTTTCTGCCTGTGCGATAATTTCAACATTACCGCCTGTGTTTTTTACTTCGCCTTTTACATCAAGCTCCTGTGCGAGCCTCAGGGCGGTAGGGCGAAATCCTATTCCCTGAACAATACCCGTAAAGGTGTATTTTTTAGTTATGTTTTACGCTTCCTTTTTGTAGGTTACATCGCCGTATTCACCGTCGTCAACGGCATAGCCTATACATTGTTGCTTTTTGCATGCGTCAATACAACAACCGCAATTCAAGCAGTTATCTCTGTCGATAGTCCAAGTCTTCGTTTCTTTTCTGTCAACTGTTATCGTACTTACCGGACACGCTCTTGCACATAATCCGCATAAAATACAGTTTTCAATATCAACCGCTATTTTGCCGTATGTAAGACCTTTGTCAGGCTTTGTTGTTGAAACCTTGCCGAGCTTAATGTCGCTCTTTGCTTCTTCTTTCTTTTCAGCCTTCGGAGCTTCTTTTTTAGGAGCAGGCTTTTGCGGTGCGGCTGAACCGTCTTTTGAAAATACAGCCTCACCCTCTTCGCCGTCATCTTCGGCATAGCTGAGTGCGTGGAATTTTTTACAAGCGTCAATGCAGGCACCGCACTGAACGCAATCGTCACGGTTGATTGTCCAGGTTTTCGCACCTCTGTCTATGCTAATGGCATCCGACGGACAGGCTTTTGCACAAAGTCCGCAAAGAATACAGATGTCCATATTGTTTGTGATTTTGCCCGATGTAAGAGCAGGTGAGTCGCCCGAATCACTTTGAGTATCGTCGCTTGCCGGTTTTTCGGGAATCGGTTGTGAGTAACTGTCAACAGTCATAGTCGTGCTCGGTTCGGTGTAGCCCGGCTTAATGCTCAGGCATTTTTTAGGGCAACCCGAAACACAGTTTTCGCATTGAACACAACCCATTCTTTCAATTGACCAGGTTCTTGTTGCACGGTCAACGGTAATAGCACCCGACGGGCACTTTCTTTGACACATTCCGCACATAACGCAAGCGTCGATGTCAATTTCTATATGTCCTCTCGAACGCTCCGGATAAACCGCCGGTTCGGCAGGGTAATTTTTTGTAGCCGGTTTGGAAAAAAGGTTTTTAATAGCAAAACCGGTAAAATCCATAAGCTTCATTTCTCACTCCTCCTTATCTTATCTTTCCGTACAGCTTATGCACGGGTCGATAGTGAGCACTTGCATAGGAAC
>CAVBQD010000109.1:0-7326 GCA_963597385.1 bacterium
GTGTAATGACCGGAACGCCGCAGGATAAAATAATTTTATCAAAGGTGCCGGACGCAAACATTCAGTATTTCAACAGCATTACCGATGTTGCTTTGGCATTGCAAAAGAAAAAAGTTGACTTTGCGGCACTTCCTACCGTAAGTTATTACACACTTGCTCAGCAATATGACGGCTTTGGATATTTGGACGCCGCCTTTGCCATTTATGACATCGGAACGGTATTTGCGAAAAGCGAGAAGAGCGACCCTGTCCGCAAGGAATTAAACGAATACATAGCAAAGCTGAAAGACAACGGCGAATTGCAAAAAAAGCAAGACTATTGGCTCACTCCGAGAGATTGGGAAACATTTGATATTCCGTCAAGCGGAAAAAACGGAGTGTTGACCATGGCGACAACCACAACATTGAAGCCGTTTTCATTTGAACTTAACGGAAGTCCGGTAGGATACGAGATTGACATTATATCCGGATTTTGCAAGGAATACGGCTACGGTCTTAAAATCGTGGATGTTGACTTTGCAGGAATCTTGAGCGGAATCACAAGCGGACAGTACGACCTTGCAGCCTGCCAGATTTCGTGGACAGAAGAGCGTGGACAAAGCGTAAACTTCTCCGATTTTTACTACACCCAAAAATTTGTACCGATTGTAAATGCAGAAGACTTCAATCTTCCGTCACTTGTTACGGCGGACGCTTCAAGCACCGGCACTTCAAATACCGACACGACCTCCGCTTCCGAAAATGAAGACAATTCAAAAAGCGGAATTGCAAAAAGCATTCAGCGTACTCTTGTTGACGAGGACAGATGGAAATCCGTTCTTGAAGGCTTAGCGGTAACACTTCTTATAACCGTAGCCGGCTTTTTGTTGGCAAATATTTTCGGTGCGGCATTCTGTGCAATGTCTATGTCGAAATCCAAATTTTTAAACACTCTTGCCGAAATATACTCTAAGCTGATGCAGGGATTGCCGGTTGTAGTTATTTTGATGATTATGTATTACATAATTTTCGGAAAAACCAAAATTTCAAACATATTTGTTGCGATACTCGGATTCGGATTGATATTCGGAGCATATATGGCACAACTGTTCAAAGGCGGTATCAAGAGCGTTGACAACGGTCAATGGGAAGCCGCACTGTCAACGGGACTTACAAAAAGTCAAACATTTTTCGGAATTATTCTTCCGCAGGCAATACACACTATGCTTCCGGGCTATTTCAGCAATTTAATCAGCTTGATGAAAGGCACGGCTGTTGTGGGATATATCGCTATTAACGACTTAACAAAGGTCGGCGACATTATACGAAGCAACACATACGAGCCGATTGTTCCGCTTATAACAATTGCATTGATTTACTTTGGAATTGCCTGCATTTTGCTTTCCGTTATGAATGCAATTCGCAAGAAAATCACTCCTAAGCACAAAGCGGTAACAACGGATGCAGAAAAACAGCAAGGAGGTGCCGATGTATGATTACCATTGAACATTTGAGAAAAGAATACGAAAACGCCACGCCGTTGAAAGATGTCAGCGTAACCGTCAATAAAGGCGAAGTTATATCTATCATCGGACCGTCCGGAACGGGTAAATCCACATTTTTGCGTTGCCTCAACCGTTTGGAAGAACCGACCTCGGGCACAGTTTTGATTGACGGTGAAGACATCGGTTCAAAAGATTGCAAATTGCATAATTTAAGGCAGAAAATGGGAATGGTTTTCCAAAATTTCAACCTTTATAATCATATGAATGTTGTTGAAAACATTATGTATGCACCGATGAAAGTTTTGGGACTTTCAAAAAGCGAAGCGTACGAGCGTGCTATGAAACTTTTAAGAACCGTCGGATTAGCAGAAAAAGAATTGAACTATCCAGACGAGCTTTCGGGCGGTCAAAAACAGCGTGTTGCCATAGCAAGAACCTTGGCTATGGAGCCGGAAATCATTCTTTTTGACGAGCCGACTTCGGCTCTCGACCCGACAATGGTTGCGGAAGTCCTTTCGGTAATTAAAAGACTTGCACAGGACGGTATGACAATGCTTATTGTCACCCACGAGATGTGGCTTGCAAAAAGCGTTTCAACAAGAATTTTCTATATGGACGAGGGAACGATTTACGAGGACGGAACTCCGGAGCAAATATTCAACAACCCTCAAAAAGAACTTACCCGCCGATTCATCAACGGACTTGACGGCATTCACAAAACATTTCTGCGTGATAAACTTGACTATCTTGGTCTTATCAGTGAAATTCACGCTTTCGCTTTGAAAAAACTGCTTACTCCAAAGCTTCTTTTCCGCATCGAATCAGTAATGGAAGAGGTTTATATTCAGTCGATACTCCCTGTTTTGGATGACAAGACAGAAATGCAATTCAGCTTGGAGTATTCCGAAAAGAACAGCATTTGCGAAATACGCTTCCGTTGGAAAGCACCGCAGGTAAATCCGCTTTTGAATATGGACGAAATTTCATACAAACTTGCAGAGCATTCCACAAAATCGCTCACTTATCAATACAGCGATGACGGATATAACGAAATTTTAGCCGTTATCGAAACCTAATCAATACATTAACCAAAATATGGAATAAGGGGTTGCTTTACAAATTTGTAAAGCAGCCCCTTTAACAATGTTATTTTAAAAGTTAAGTCGTCCGGTCAACACAACCGGCAGAGCAAAGCAATCAATCTTTTATTATATCCCTGTATTGAAGTCTGACGACTTTTTCCAAATTTTGAGGTGAAGTGCAGACCTGACAACCTACTCTGCCACCCGAAAAGAAAATTTTGTCGGCATTTTGTGCGTTGATATGAATAGTCGTTTTGAACTGCTTTTTCATACCTATAGGCGAGCAACCGCCGTGAATGTAGCCGGTAAGCGGTAAAAGTTCCTTTTGCGGAATCATCTCAATGCTTTTTTCACCGACCGCCTTTGCGGCTTTTTTCAAATCGAGTTCGTGTTCGGCTGGAACCATAAAAACATAATGTTCCTTTGACTTGCCGACGGTCACTAAGGTTTTGTACAAAAATTCCGGGTCGGTGCCGAGTCCGTCTGCCACTTCAACGGCGTTTGTGGTCATATTATCATAAGCGTAATGCGTGTATTCAAGCTTCTTTTGGTCAAGCACACGCATAACATTTGTTTTATCCTTTTGCATAATGTCACCTCTCAAAAATAATAGCACAAACCAAACTCAACATCAACAAAAAAATGCAGACTTTACAATCTGCATTTTTGTTAGTTTTTAAAAGCTGATAAGTCCGATTGCCTGAGCGAAAAGAACAATCAAAAGAATAGGAGCGATAAATTTAACCGTTACATTGTATATGATTTTACGGTTGAATTTTTCACCGTTCTTTGTAACCTCGTCGATAACGGTTTTTGGCTTTGCAACCCAACCGACAAGAATGCAGGTAAAGAATGCAACAATCGGCATAAAGATGTTGTTGCTGACATAGTCCATAACATCAAGAATTTGACCGACCGTACCATTTGGAAGTTCCAACTCAAAATAAAGTTTATTGTAGCCGAGACAAACAATTACGCCTGCAACCAAAGCATATACAAAAACAACAATGCCTGCCGTGTTACGCTTCCAGTGGAATCTGTCCATAAGTGAAGAAACAATAGCTTCCATAATTGAAACGGACGATGTGAGGGCGGCAAAAAGCACCATTACAAAGAAAACAACGCCCACAACTGTGCCAACTTTGCCCATTGCGGCAAATACCTTTGGAAGTGAGATAAACATAAGACCCGGACCTGCTGTCATACCGTCTTTGCCCATAAACACAAACACAGACGGAACAATCATAAGTCCTGCAAGAAGTGCAACCAAAGTGTCAAAAATCTCAATTTGGTTAACCGACTTCATAAGATTTGTTTTATCGTCAACATAAGAACCGTAAGCAATCATAATACCCATAGCTACGCTGATTGAGTAAAAGAGCTGACCGAGTGCGTCGAAGATTGTGGTAAACACGCTCTTAACCGTCAAAGATTTAAAGTCGGGAACAAGATAAATTTTAAGTCCCTGCAAGCCGGTACGGGTTACACCGTCGGCATCGGTATATTTCAAAGTAAGAGCGAAAACGCCTATGAAAACAATGAGAACAAACAATATCGGCATAAGGATTTTGCTTGATTTTTCAATTCCTTTGTTTACACCGCCGAAAATAATTGCCGCCGTTGCAATAACAAAAACCGCCATTAATATAATAGGCAACCACAAACTTGTGATATGACCGGTAAAATAATTATCGGTTGCGGCAGCCACGCTGTCACCCGTTGCAAAGCTGATAAAATACTTGAGAACCCAACCGCCGATTACGCAATAATACGGCAAAATGATTATAGGAACAAGTGTTGCAACAGTACCGAGCGGTCTGAATTTTTTATTTATTTGAGAATAAGCGGTAAGCGGAGATTGTCTTGTTTTTCTGCCAATCGCTATTTCGGTAACCAAAAGCGTAAAACCAAAGGTAAGAGCCAAAATAATGTAGCAAAGAATGAAAAATCCGCCGTTGTCTTTGGCCGCCAAATACGGAAATCGCCAAATATTGCCGAGACCTACGGCACTTCCTGCTGCGGCAAGAACAAAACCGATAGAGCCTTTAAAGCTGCTTCTTTTCTTTTCCATTTAAGTAGTCCCTCTCTGTAATAAATTTAGAATGAGCTTTAATTATACCATAAAATACCCAAAAACACAACAAGTATTATTGACAATTTTTGACGGTTATTGTAAAATCAATATGATTTGTGCATATAACTATGCTGAGAGGGATAATTAAATAATGAACAACAAAACAAAAACAGTAAAATTTGCATTTAAAATGTCATTACCCGTTTTGTTCGGCTACCTGTTTTTAGGTTCCGCCTTTGGCATTTCCCTGTTTGAAATAGGCTACAATTGGGTATGGGCGATTGTTATTTCGCTTCTTGTTTATGCCGGCTCGGGTCAATTTTTGCTTGTATCTATGCTCGCATCAAAAGCCGGTCTTGCAAACATTGCAATTATGACATTTTTTGTTAATTCCCGTCATATTTTTTACGGGTTAAGCTTTATTGAAAAATTCAGAAGCTACGGTTGGAGATATCCGTCGCTTATTTTTTCGCTCACCGACGAAACATACGGTGTTAACACATCGTTTAATACCGTGCCGAAAGGTGTAAACGAGGGCGACGCAAGATTTTTAATCGGAATTTTCGACCACATATATTGGATAATAGGCTCTATTATAGGCAACCTTGCCGGTCAACTTATAAAAATTGACTTTACGGGAATTGATTTTTCGATGACTGCACTTTTTGTTGTTATATTCCTCGACCAAATTCTCGCTTCAAAATCTAAGCTCCCGGGATTTCTCGGAATAATATGTGCACTCATTTGTTTATTTATTTTCGGACCGGACAAATTTTTACTTCCGAGCCTTATAGTTACGGTGTCGCTTCTCCTTGCGTTTAAACCGTTGCTGTCAGGCGACAAAAAGGAGGTAAAATAATGCTTTCTACATCTCAAATGCTGATTACCGTTCTTGTTGCCGGTGCAGTAACATTTGCAACAAGACTTATTCCGTTTGCCGCTTTCGGTAAGCGAGAAGTACCGAAAATCGTTAAATATCTCGGTGACATTATGCCTCCCGCAATAATCGGAATACTCATCGTTTATTGCCTAAAAAGCGGTTACAGTTTAGATATGACCGTACTTGCACCGCAACTTATCGCCGTTGCACTTACTGTGGCGGTACATTTATGGAAACGCAACACACTCATCAGCATATCGGTAGGCACAATATCGTATATGCTCCTCATACACTATGTATTTATTTAAACAGAAGATAATATGAAGTACAAAATGATAGGCTTGGATTTGGACGGAACTCTGCTTACCGACAGCAAATCCATAGACACAGAAACAAAAGAATATCTTGAAAAACTGAGCACAAGCGGTGTTCACATTGTCCCGATTACAGGCAGACCACTCAGCGGAGTACCCAAAGAAGTCAGGTCTTTAAAAGGCGTTGATTACATAATATCGAATAACGGTTCAAAGACCGTTATCAACTCCACCGGCGAAAACCTATTTTCACTTGCAATGAGTAACGCAACAAGCAAAAAAGTTATTGAAGCAGTACAGAAAACAGGTGCAATGTTTGAAGTGTTTTTAAATCATTACGGCTACTGCGAACCGAATGTTTATGCCTTTTATAAAAAAATATATACCGGCACGGTCATCGGAAATTATATCTTTTCTTCAAGGAAACAGACCGACAGCATAAATGCACTGTTTGAAAGTCCTACAGCCGAAGCAGACGAAGTGTTTATCATCTGCAAGGACAGTGCCGACCGAGAACGCATAAAATCACAAACCGACAACATTGACGGTATTCAGTATTGCCTGCTTGCCGACAAATTTTTAGAGATAACGAAAATCGGCACAGACAAAGGCACGGCACTTGAAAATCTGTGCGAGCATCTAAAAATCAAGCCGAGCGAAGTAATTGCATTCGGCGACGGCGAAAACGACTTGCAATTTTTGGATAAAGCCGGCACAGCCGTTGCAATGGGCAACGCAACCGACAGCGTAAAAGCCCAAGCAGATATAATCACCGACTCCAACAATAACCAAGGCGTACTCAAAGCGTTAAAAAATCTTATAAAATAACAAATAACCGTAAGGACAAATACAAGCCTTACGGTTATTTTTATATGTCATATTTCGATAAAATAAAAATCAAGCCATATCCGAACTGTTTTGCTTAGTCATCATAAACAGTAACAGCTTTTTATTACAAAAGAAGTCGCAATAAATTAATCTATTTCAATGCCTCGGCGTTTTCGTTGCTCGGCGAGTTCCTTTTCCATATTCTCACGGTACTCACCGGTGAGGTTATAGAAGAACATAGGAACAATGCACACCAAAAGTGAAACGGCAGGTATAATCGAAATAATGCTGAATATGCCGTTGCGAACGCCATGGCTCATTTCAAGCGGATTTGCGGTAATTGAAGCGGAAATGCTTGAAACATCAAGGTCGGCAATGATATACATCAAAATAATAAACGAAGTTGCAATTGCGTTACCGAATTTTGTTACAAAACTTTGGATAGCCGAACCCATACCGGTAAGGCGGACACCTGTTTTGAGTTCCATATAATCAAGGCAGTCGCCTACCATTGCAAATGCACAAACATTGATTGTGCCGCAAGGAATCGCACTGATAACAAGAAGCGGAACGCAAGCCCAAAAATGCTCGTAACCTATAAACCACATAGCAAGCGAGGAAGCGGCACCCAAAAGTGCAGACGCAATAACTATCTGCTTGTAGC
>CAVBQD010000110.1:0-7261 GCA_963597385.1 bacterium
AACTTGCACAACATTGCTCATTTCTTTTACAATTTGCACGAAAACAGTCAAATGCAAATAGGGACGAATTGTTTTTGTCCTCGGGAGGATAATATCCTCCCCTACGAAAAATAACCCCTCAGTCGTCATAAATGACGACAGCTCCCCTTGATAACATAACAAGGGGAGCCGTAATAGGTTTGTATATTATATGTTAAGACTTTCGTATGATTCTTTAAGAATATTGTACGAATTGTGAAGCTTTTCAATTTCTTCGTCGGTAAGGTTGAGTGGAAGAATTTTTCTTACGCCGTTGCGATTTACATATGCCGGCAAGCCGAGGTAAACATCACGCATATCGTCATATTCGCCGTTAAGTCTTGAAGAAACCGTAATTACGCTGTTTTCGTCACCGAAAATAGCCTTTGTGATTCTTACAAGGCTCATACCGATACCATAATAAGTTGCACCTTTGAGCTTGATAACCTCTGCACCGGAATCCTTAACTTTTTCGATAATATCTTCAATATCCTCACGCTTGTAGTCGTTTGCAAATCTTTCGTCATTGAAGAATTCTTCAACATTTTTGGTTGAAAGATTGAGCTGGCTGAACGGTACAAACTCGCTGTCGCCGTGCTCACCGATTACATAACCGTGAACCGAGTGCGGGTCAGCCTGGAAATAATCGCCGATGAGATAACGAAGTCTTGCAGTGTCAAGCGTTGTGCCCGAACCGATAACTCTGTTTGCCGGGAAGCCCGAAAGCTCATAAGTGATTCTCGTCATAACATCAACAGGGTTTGACGCTACAAGGAAAATGCCGTTGAAGCCCGAAGCAACAATCTTTGAAATGAACGACTTGAAAATCGCAACATTTTTGTTAAGCTGGTCAAAGCGTGTTTCGCCCGGTTTTCTTGAACCTGCCGAAGCGGTAATTACCACAAGGTCGGCATAAGCACAGTCCTCAAAAGAGCCTGCACGGATTTTCATATGAGAGCTTGAAAAGCACAAGCCGTGGTTGAGGTCCATAGCCTCTCCCTTTGCCTTGTCCTCGTTTATATCGATAAGAATTAACTCATTGCACAAATCGGAATTAAGAAGTGCATAAGCATAGCTCATACCTACCATACCGCATCCGACAAGTGCTACTCGTCTGTTTGCCATATTTATCCCCACTTTCCAATAACATTGTTAATAATCTAACAATTCAATTTATAATAATTTTATATCACTTGACTCGAATTGTCAATAATTTAACAACTTTTATCAAAAAATTCTCTCTTTATAACAAAAAGAGAGTTAAAAACCGAAATCCAAATAGTCATCCTTCATAAAACGGTGATAGGTCATACCCAAATCCTCGGTGTCGATGCAATACCAAAATTCATCGGGCGTGCCGTTTTCAAAATAAATAAGATAGTCAAATTCCGGATTATTGTCTGTTTTTTCAATGTGAACATCGTCGCTGTATTTCTTAAACACGGCAACAACACTGTCAACCGTAGCCGACGGCGAACGAACCTCGTTGATAAAATTCACCAAAAAATCGTTTTCGTCTATAAGGCCGTGCACATAATCGGCACCCTTCGGCGAAACATCAAGACGATAGCCGACATCGGTTTTTCTGACGGTAACTTCACCGAAAGTGTCCTTGTTTTCCTCTGCAAAATCAAGAAGTACCTGCTGCAAATCTTCCTCTTTAACACCCGGCAAAAGGTGCAAAAGTGAGGGCGTAACATAATTTACGCCCATAGTTACACTTTCGTACCCCAATTTGATTTGAGATTCTTTAAGTACGCTGATTAAATTTTTCTTTAATGCGTTGTAATCCATATTATAACTGCTCTGCAATAGTATAAATAAGGTCTTTTGTTTTGTCCCAACCGAGGCACGGGTCGGTGATTGACTTGCCGTAAACGCCGTCTTCAACCTTTTGACAACCGTCTTCGATATAAGATTCAATCATAAAGCCCTTAACCATCTTCTTGATGTCGTCGCTGTGACGCATTGAGTGAAGAACTTCGTTTGCGATACGAATTTGCTCAAGATACTTCTTACCCGAGTTGGAGTGGTTTGTATCAATAATAACAGCCGGATTTTTGAAACCGCCGTCACAATACTGTGCACAAAGATTCATCAAATCCTCGTAGTGATAGTTTACATGGTTAATGCCGTGCTTGTCAACGCTTCCGCGAAGAATAACATGAGCCATATCGTTGCCGGCAGACTCAACTTCCCAACCTCTGTAAAGGAACATATGACCCGACTGTGCGGCTTTGATAGCGTTGAGCATAACCGAAATATCGCCCGATGTAGGGTTTTTCATACCTACCGGAATATTAAGAGCAGAAGAAACAAGTCTGTGCTCCTGATTTTCAACACTTCTTGCACCTACAGCAACATATGAAAGAAGGTCGGACAAATATCTGTGGTTTTCAGGATAAAGCATTTCATCCGCACAGGTAAGACCCGTTTGTTCGATTGCGTCCTTGTGAAGCTGTCTTACTTCGATAATACCCTCAAGCATATCAGGCTTCTTTTCAGGGTCAGGCTGATGGAGCATACCCTTATATCCTGCACCTGTTGTACGAGGCTTGCCCGTGTAAATTCTCGGAATGATGAGAATTTTGTCATCAACCTCTTTTTGAACTTCCGCAAGTCTGTGAATATAATCAAGAACAGGCTCAGGCTTGTCCGCAGAACAAGGGCCGATAACCAAAACGAGCTTGTCGCTTTCGCCCTTGAAAACCTTTTCTATTTCCTTATCTCTTGCCTCTTTTTTTGCCGCAGCTTCTTCAGAAAGCGGATACTGTGCCTTGATGTCCTTAGGTACAGGTAATTTTCTGATGAAGTTTGTGTTTATCATATTATCCATATTTTTCACCTCTCAAAGTTTTTGTAATTATACGCCAAACATCAATATAATTTGTTACATATATTAACACCGTTTATGCTGTTAGTCAACCGATAGAACAAATTTTCATTATAATTGAAAAATCAAGTAATTTTGTTTGTTGAAATATTACATTTTGTTGACAATAAGTAATAAAATTGTTATACTTAATAGTAGAATAAATTTGACTTATTATAACGAACTATGACGAAAAAGGTGATATTATGGAAAAAAACAGAGTTACTCTGAAGATTTACGGCAATTCATACACCATTCTTACGGAAGACGACCCGGAATATGTTGAACAGCTCGGCGACCTTATCAACAAGGAAATGCACGAGATTTCAAACGAATCGCCTAACCTTTCGCAAACACAGTGTGCCGTGCTTGTTGCTCTTGACAGAGCGGACGCTTGCAAAAAAGCAAACAGCGAAGCGGTTAATCTTCGTGTTCAAATCAAGGATTACATTGAGGACGCCGCAAGGGCAAAACTTGAAGTTGATGTTGCAAGACGAGAGATTGAAAGACTTAACAGAGAGCTTTCCGCTTTAAGAAACAAAAAAGCGAACGAAAACAAATAAAATATATAAAGTACAGTTAATGGACGCAGATGTGTCCATTAATTTTTTCGAGAAAGAATATGAAAAAAGTAGAAATTTTAGCACCTGCCGGCAGTACGGAAGCGTTGACTGCGGCGGTACGGTGCGGTGCAAACGCCGTTTACCTCGGCACAAAAGGTATAAATGCACGCAGAGGTGCGACAAACTTTACATTTGAAGAGCTGAAAAATGCCGTGGAATACTGCCACGCAAGAGATGTTCGGGTGTATCTTGCACTGAATATTCTTATATCCGACAGCGAACGGGAGCTTGCATTCAAAACGGTTGAAACGGCGATGTCGCTCGGAGTTGACGCGTTCATCGTACAAGACCTCGGTCTTGCAAAAATCATACACACTCATTTTCCGACAGCAAGGTTGCACGCCTCCACACAGTGCAGTGTGAACTCACCCGAGGGCTTCAAGGCACTTGAAGAAATGGGCTTTGTGCGTGCCGTCGTTCCGAGAGAAATGAGTTTGAACGAAATCAAAGAAATACGCAAATCCACCGATATGGAGCTTGAAATGTTTGTTCACGGTGCACTTTGTATGTGCGTGAGCGGTCAGTGCTATATGTCGGCAATGCTCGGCGGTCGCTCGGGCAACAGGGGTCTGTGTGCACAGCCGTGCCGTCTCGGTTTCAGTGCCGACGCAAGCGGAAGCTGTGACTTATCACTGAAAGATTTGAGCCTTATCAAAAACATAAACGAAATTGCCGAAGCGGGAGTTGTCAGCCTGAAAATCGAGGGCAGAATGAAGCGTCCCGAATATGTTGCGGCGGCTGTTACTTCTTGCAAAAAGGCGATAAACGGCGAATATTCAACAAACGACGAAACGGTTTTGAAATCCGTATTTTCACGAACGGGATTTACCGACGGATATTTCACGGGCGAACGAAACGATATGTTCGGCACACGCAAAAAAGAAGATGTTGTGGCGGCAAAAGATGTTCTCAAAGAATTATCGCACCTTTACGACAACGAAAATCCGCTTGTACCGATTGACATTGAATTTGTTTGCAGGGAAAATCGAAAAGCACAGTTAACGGCAACGGCACTCGGAAAAACCGTGACAGTAACCGGAACCGTGCCCGAAAAAGCAATCAACAAGCCGATGACGGAGGAATCCGTAACAAGCAGACTTGCAAAATTCGGCAACACGCAATTCTATTTGCAAAACATAAAAATCGAACTTGACGACGGACTGATTTTGCCTGCAAGCGTAATCAACTCAATGCGTAGGGAAGCAGTCGAAAAGCTTGACGAAATTGAAATTCAGCCGTTTACGCAAATGCCGTACAAAGCGGAAAAGGGCGTAGAAAAAAATTGCACGCCGTACTACACGGCAAGATTTTTGAACCCCGACAGCATACCGGACAGGCACCCGTTCAAGCGAATTTTTATTCCGATTTGGAGCAAGGACGAGGATTTTGTAGACAACCGTGCCGGAGTTGAAGTACCGAGAGGGCTTTTCGGTATGGAAGAAAAGCTGACAAAAAGGCTTGAACACCTCAGAAAAATCGGGGTAAAAAAAGCTCTTTGCTCAAATCTCGGTGCATACAGACTTGCCGAAAAAATCGGTTTTGATGTATACGCCGACTTCGGACTGAACATATTCAACAGTGACAGTGCAAAGCTTTTCCGCTCACCGATTTTGTCATTTGAAGCAACTCTCGAACAGGCGAACCGTATCGGTGCAGAGGACACGGGCGTTATCGGCTACGGCTATCTTCCGCTTATGCTCACAAGGAACTGCCCGATTAAAAATCATCTCGGCTGTGCAAACTGCACAGGAAAGCTGACCGACAGAAAAGGTTTTGAATTCAAGGTGAAATGCTCGCCGTATCCGTGCGTTGAAGTGTTGAATCCCGTTCCCGTTTATATGGGCGACAGGCAAAACGAAATCAAGACCGATTTTATCCACTTTTACTTTACGGACGAGAGCAAAAAACAGGTTGAGAAAATAATTGAACTTTTCAAAACAGGCGGAAAATTTGACGGCAAATACACAAGAGGCTTAACATACAGAGGTGTTGAATAATGATTATACTTGCATCGCAAAGCCCGAGACGGCAGGAGCTTTTGAAGCTGATTACAGACGATTTTGAAGTAAAGGTAAGCAATGTTGACGAAACTTTGCCTGACGGAATAACCCCAAAAGAAGCGGTTATGTATCTGTCAAAAATCAAAGCTCAACCGTTTGCCGACGGCGAAAATACCGTCATCGGAGCAGACACGGTTGTTGCTCTTGACGGCAAAATTCTCGGCAAACCGAAAGACGAAGAAAACGCAAGGGAAATGCTCAAATTTTTATCTGGCAAAACTCACAGCGTGTTTACCGGCGTTACGCTTGCAAACCGCAACAAAACAAAAACCTTTGCCGTCACAACCAAGGTGAAGTTTTTTAACCTTACCGACGAAGAAATTGACGGCTACATCAAAACGGGCGAACCGTTTGACAAGGCAGGAGCGTACGGCATACAGGGTTACGGCTCGTTGCTTGTTGAAAAAATCGACGGCGACTACTTTAATGTTGTCGGACTTCCGGTGAGCACTCTTGCTCGGGAGTTAAAAGCATTTTAAAGAAATGTTAAAACGCCGAAATGTGCTGAAATACTGAGCAGAAATAGCGATGTATAAAGGATTTTGGTGTTGAACTTTTTAGATTTTTATGTTATAGTATAAATAGATATTGTGCCCTAATACCGACACAAAAACAGAAAGGAGACGTATTATGGCAGCGGATTTACATTGTCATACAAAACTGAGCGACGGCTCGGTTGGTATTGAAGACTTGATTGTTATTGCACAAAAAAGCGGCATTGATACTTTAGCCATTACCGACCACGACTGTCTTGCAGGCGTTGTAAGAGGTCAGGTTATCGGCAAAAGATACGGCATTAACATTGTTCCGGGCGTTGAAATAAGTGCCTTTGACGAAATAGCAGGCAAAAAGGTTCACATCATCTCTTACCTTGCAGACGCACCGGACAGACTTGAGCGTATTTGCAAAAAAACTTCGGTTGCCCGCAAAAGAGCAGGACAGATTATGATGCTTAAAGTTGCGGCAAGATTCCCTGTTACAAGCGAATTTATCATAAGCCACGCAAGCGGTTCAACCAATCTTTACAAGCAACACATAATGCACGCACTTATGGATGCGGGCTACACGGACGAGATTTTCGGAGATTTATATTATCAACTGTTTGATACAGGCAGTGAAAACAATGTGCTTGCTCCTACAAAATACCCAACGGTTAAAGAGGTTATAGACGAAATTCACGGTGCAGGCGGAATTGCGGTGCTTGCTCACCCGGGCAAATTCGGAAATCAGGAAGAAATCGAAGAATATGTTGAACTCGGACTTGACGGCGTTGAAGTTTGGTCACCGGAAAACAGCGACGAGCTTACTGAGGAGCTTATTGCTCTTTGCAAAAAGAAAAAACTTCTTCAAACGGGCGGTTCGGATTTTCACGGAACTTACGGCAGACAATCGGTTACAGTCGGTGCATACTCAACTCCGCAGGAGCACCTTGACAAGCTGATGAGCTACAAGTCACGCAAAAAGAGTGCGGCACGCCGTGCGGAAAAGAAAGCCGCAGCAGCAAAGGCGGCACTTGAAGCAGAGCAAAACAAATAATATAACAAAAGTAAAAGGAACGAACCGCGTTGTTCGTTCCTTTTTATTTATCGAAAAATTTTGAATTTCGTTTTTGCCGACAATGCTTATTTTTTATACAAAATTGCGTAATCCTTTGCATTAATCACGCCGTCACCGTTCACATCAAGGAC
>CAVBQD010000111.1:0-7194 GCA_963597385.1 bacterium
CAACTCCGTTCTGTAAAAGCCGTTGTCTTTTTCTTTGATATAATTAACAGCTTCGTCCATTGTGCCCATCTTTTCAACATACGGAGTTTGCTCTTGCGTAAAAAGATACGATTTGCTGTCCGTTACAATAACCTCACAAAATGTCATACAGGCAATTGTTATACCGATAACAAATTTTGAAAAATTGTTTTTCTTTATTGCAAGTAAAACCAGCGTCCATACCATTATGAAAATAAGAGAAGCGTAAATTGTAAATCCGCTTATCTTGTTTGTAGGATTTTTTTGATAGTACAGCACCAAAAACATCAGCAGTATTCCCGTTGCCATAATATCTCGGTATTCAATTCCTTTGAAAACGGTCAAACATCTGAATGCCATAATCAGCAAAATGAAAACATAAAGGAACGAATATCTAAACGGCAAATCGTTTGGCAAATGCATTGCGTGCCACATAAAATCAAGAATGTTGCAATCAAAGCTTACGATGAAAAACAGTAGTAATACAACATAAGCGGCTTTTTCTTTAAGCCCGATTTTTCTGTTGATTAGATACAAAGGCAATAGAATTGCAGGCAAAATTCCGCAGTAAATATTCGGCAGTACATCATCACCGGAAGAACGAATGGTTGTTTCAAGTCCCGCAAGATGAGATGAGAGCATATCAATCAAATTAAAATTTTGTTCAACCGTTGACGGAAAGCTGTCCGATGTTGCTGAGCACGATTGAAGTATAAAATAAACAGGAACTAAGAAGCAAGCACAAAGCACGCCGACAAACAGTGAACTTAAACCGAATTTAAAAACGCTCGCTACAAATCGATTGTTAAATAAAGCTTTCAAAGGTTTTTGCTTTTCACTGTAAATGTTAATTTTATCCGATAAATCCTTGTGTGCGATAAAGTATACAAAGAAATATAATACCGAGAAAATGCAGGTCATATATCCGATGTAGTAACTGCTGAAAAGCAATATCGATAAAGACAGAACATATAATTTGCATTTGCCGTTATTGACTATGTGTTGAATACCCAATGCAACAAGAGGCAACCAAATCATACCGTCAATCCACATTATGTTCCAATAGTATGCAAGGAAATATCCCGAAAAAGCATAAAATACGCCAAAGCAGGCTGAAGCATACGAATGGGTATCAAAGCTTTTTTTCAAAAAATATGTGAAGGTTCCGGCAGACAACACACCTTTAACTATCACCAAAGCGGTAATTGCATAACCTACCTGATTACGGTCAAAAAGCAAAACCAAAAATGAAAGGGGACTTGAAAGATAGTTGAAATAGTTGCCTAAAAAGCTTGAACCGCCGCCCGATTCCCATGAATACAGAAAACTCTTAAAATGCGTAACTCTGTCATAAAATTCAACAAAAAGCGGTCCGTACTGATGATACAAATCCATTCTCAAAACCGTTGTATCGCCGAACGGGAAGAGTTTGAATATCATAAACACAAAAAGTATTCCGATGAGTGCCAAACTCATTGAAAATACAACAAATCTGTTTGCAAAAAAGATTTTGTAAAGCTTTGTGTCGCCGCCGCTTTCCGGTTTTTCCGTGTTGTCAAATACAATAAGCCTGTCAAAATAAAGATTGAACACAAATATCAAAACAGCCGAAAGCAGATAAACAAGCATTTTGCTCATATCCAGCATATCGTTTAGCGTAAAATCAAGAATTTTGAAAAAACCGAAATCAACCGCACATCTGAAAATGTAAGCCGATATTTGTTTGATTTTACCTGAATTTATGCTTTTTGCAAAAACGAATTTTTTCTCACAAAAAAATAAACCAAGCATAACGGTGACAAACGCAACCGACATTGCAACACTTGCCGATAAGCCTACAGCACCCTTTAATATTTGCTTGATTACTAAAAATATAAATATACCAACGCCGTAAACAGCCGTAAATGCAACTGTTTGAGCGTTAAATGTTTTGTTTGTTTTTATCGTGTTTCCCGATTTGGTAATGTTCATATAGCACCTTATAATACATATTTTTATTTATATTAACATATTATATGTTAATCTTCAATCAAATTCGGATATTTTTAACTTCTTTGTAATAATTTTTACGATTTGAACATAGTTTTATGTGGGTGAGGTTGTGAAAGTTTTTGATTATGTTAAAAAATATTTGCCGTCTGCCGTATCTGAAGCTCTTGATAATCTGTCAAAGTCACAGCAGGAAGGTTTAACGGAAATTCGTATAAGACGCAATATGCCGGTTGTATTTGTAATAAACAGCAGGACATGCTTTGTCGATAATCGTAATATTTCGTTTTCTGTGCAGGGAAAGAACGCTTTAACGGTAACTTCAACAGATTTTGAAGATATGTTTAACCGACTGTGTTCTTATTCGGTTTACAGTAATATGAACAAATTGAAAAACGGCTATATAACACTCGAAAACGGCTCACGCGTCGGCGTATGCTCGTCAGCCGTTTACGAGGATGAAAAGCTTGTTTCCGTTAAAAACATATCTTCGGTTAATATTCGCATACCAAGGCAAGCGGTCGGTTGCAGTCGTGAGGTTCTTAATAAAATTTTTGCCGACGGTGTTTGCAGTGTAATAGTTGCAGGCAAACCGTCGGGAGGCAAAACAACTCTTCTTCGCGATATGGCAAGAGAATTATCCGACGGCTTCAACAATGAATATAAAAAAGTTGTTATTGTTGATGAACGCAACGAACTTGCCGGCAAGGTCGGCAACGATTTTACTCTTGATGTCGGTATAAACACCGATGTTATTACAGGGTTCGACAAAGCGAATGGTATAGAAAACGCCGTTCGCACAATGTCGCCCGATATTATCGTATGCGATGAAATTGCCACACAAAAGGAATTTGAAAAAATTCGTTTCGGATTTTCCTGCGGAGTAAGATTTTTGCTTTCAATTCATATCGGGAATAAGCAAGATTTGTACGTCAAGCCCTTTGTCGGCGATTTACTTTCCACCGGTGAATTTGAAAAAATCATTTTGCTTGATGACAACTATTCGGTAAAAATTCTTGATACACGGGAGATATTCAATGAAATTTGCAGGAGCGGTAATAATCATAATTTCGTCGCTGATGACGGGAATATATTTGACCGAAAGCATTAAAAGAAAAATTAATATTTGCCGTGACCTTGTAGCTCTTACAAATTATATTTTGCCCGAAGTTAAACTTAAACAAACATCGGTTTCTGATTTGTTCGCTTCATCAGAATTTGAAAAACTTGATTTTGTGGGGCAAGATATGCTTCTTAGCGAGCAATCGGCAAAAACACCGCTTTCAGACGATGAAAATAAAATCATAGGAAATTTCTTTTATTCTCTCGGCAAGTATGATGTTGATAACCAAATAAAACAAATTGAGCTTTTCAGGGAATATATGACAGAGTCACAGCGTAATTATGAAGAAATGTATAAATCTAAAGCGAAAATCTATTTAAGCCTTAGCTTTTCGTTTGGAGTTATTGTTACTTTGGCATTGATTTAGAGGTGTAAAAATGGAAGTCAACTTTATCTTTAAAATAGCGGCAATCGGTATAATTGTTGCCGTGCTCAACACTCTGCTTGTCCGTTCCGGGCGTGACGACCAGGCAATGCTTACTACGCTTGCCGGAGTTGTCGTTGTGCTTATGATGCTTATTCCGCAAATTAAAGAACTTTTTTCTACCGTAAAATCTCTTTTTGATTTGTAATTATGGCAAAGGTACTCGGAATAGCGTTTTGCGTTTTGATGTGCAGTCTTGTTGTCAGAGAACATAATAAAAGTTTTGCACTCATTCTTTCGGTTGCTGGCGGAATACTTTCGTTTTTTACCGTATCAAACAAAATAAGCGGGCTTCTTTCTTCTTTAATGAGCCTGTCGCAGACTGTACCGTCCGGAGTTATGTATGTAAAACTGATGCTTAAGGTTCTTTGCATTGTCATCATTACGCAGTTTACGGTAGATATATGCAGAGATAACGGCGAAAACGCACTTGCTTCACTTACGGAGATGTCAGCAAAAGTTTTTGCTCTGTCACTTGTTATGCCGTTGCTTGAAACGGTGATTTCTATGGTTGTGGGACTTGTTAAATGAAAAAGACGGTTATATTTTTGTGTGCACTGATTATATTTCTTTTCGTTCCGATTTCGTCCTATTCAATGGATTACAGCGAGGATGAATATGCCAAAACTCTTTCGTCGTTTGATTTGTCGTCCTTTGAAAAAGAACTTGACGGTGATACATACGATATGCTTGATGAACTCGGTCTACTTGATTTTTCATATCAGAGTATAACGGCTCTTTCATTTAACGATATAGTTGATTTGCTTAAATCTCTTTTCGCACAAAAAGCCGAACTTCCGATAAAATCAGGCGTTACAATTCTTGTGTTTATACTGTTATCGGCATTATTGCAAAGTTTTAAGCCCGAGGCGGACGCTTCGGTAAATTCAATTTATTCCACGGCAACCTCAATTTTAATAGCAACAGTTATTCTCGTAAAACTTACTTCAACCGTGTCGCTTGCCGCAATGGCAATATCAGTTGCGTCAAATTTTGTATATGCCTTTATTCCGGTTTTTTGCAGTATAGTTGTCGCCTCAGGCGGAATAACAACAGGTTTTTCAACAAACACAACTCTGCTTTTGCTTGCACAGGGCTTGTCGTTTTTATCATCAAATGTGTTTGTGCCAATAGTAAATTGTTATCTTGCACTCGGAGTAACATCGTCACTTCGATACGAATTAAATTTAGACAAACTTCTTTCGTCACTCAAAAAAATTATTACAACCTGTATTTCGTTTATTTGCGGTGTGTTCATATCGGTTTTGTCCGTAAAAACAGCGGTCGCCGGCAGAGCCGATATGCTCGGACTTCGTTCGATTCGCTTTGCAATTAATTCGGTCGTGCCTGTGATAGGCTCGTCGATCAGTGAAGGCCTTTTGTCAATTCAGGCATATTCTTCCTTGATTAAAAGCAGCGTCGGCGTTGTCGGAATTTCGGCTGTTGCACTTGTGTTTTTGCCGTCGGTCATCGAAGTTGTCTTGTGGAGAATTATGCTTACAATCTGTGTCATAGTATCCGATGTTTTCGGCGATAAATCGGTATCTGCGGTGATTAACACCTTTTTAAATACATTGTTACTTATAAATGTAATTCTTGTTTTGTCAATGGTAACAACGGTAATTTCGTTTGGAATTTTAATTGCGGCAGGAGGCGTAAAATGAACTTTGTAAAACAATGGTGCGTGTTTGTATGCACAACGGTTTTAATTTGCGTCGTGCTTTCGTTTCTTACCCCCAAGGGCAGTATGGGACGGTTTTATAAGATGATAATTTCGCTGTTCATTTTTCTATCTTTTTTATATCCGTTTACACAGTCGAAAATCAATTTTGAATTTCCGGAAGTTACGACGATTAATACAGATAGTATAAGCAATGGCGTAGTCGAAAATCAAATTAAATCCTGCCTTGCAGAAAATAATGTGACCGGCTCAAATGTCAATTGCCGTTCGAAAATCAATTCCGATAACGAAATCGAAATAGAAAGCATCACCGTCTCCGTCAGTGATGAGTACGATGTTGATGATGTTAAAAATATTATTTATGAAAATCTGTCGCTCAATGTCGAGGTGGTTCATATTGGTGAGTAAATTTAAGATGCTCTTTGCGAATTTTAAAAATATGAAGCATAAGGAAAGACTTCTCGTGCTTGCCTGCGTGTTCGGTGTTTTGCTCATTCTTTTATCGGAATTTGTTCCGTCAGGTTCATCGTCAAAGAAATCCGAAAATGTTGATTATCAGCAGTATATAGCTTCGCTTGAAGAAAAAACCGAAAACATTATTTCTTCAATTGACGGGGTCGGAAAGTGCAAAGTTATGATTACCTTGCAGGAAACCGATGAAAATTTTTATGCACAGAATACCGACGAGAGTACAGACAGCGGTTCTATTTCAAAGAAAAGTGAATATGTATTATATGAGGACAATAACAATGATTCTCCCGTTCTTGTCAAACAATCGTTCCCAAAAGTTATGGGCGTTGCGGTGGTTTGTCAGGGCGGTGACAATGCAAATGTAAAAGAAAAGGTCATTTCTGCCGTGTCATCTCTTTTTGGCATTTCTTCGGCAAAAATAAGCGTATCAAAAATTAACAGGTGATTGTATGAAAAGAAAAAACGAACAGACTAATCCGCAAGAACAGTTTCTTAAATCCGATGAAGAGCAATTTGCGGAACTTGAAGCGGAATTTAATGAAAACAACTCCGATGAAGAAACTTTCGAACTTACCGATACCGAGGGTAAAAAAGAACGCAAAAAACGTAAAAAATACATATCGGCAGTTGCCGCGTTTGTACTTATTTTGGGAGTCGGTGTGGTTGGAAATTGGTATTATCAAAACACCGATGTCAGCTCAACAATTCAGCCTCTTATTGATTCGGCAACCGAAAAAACGCTTGGCAAAGCAGAGCTTGTAGACGCAACCACAACAGATGTCAGCGAAGAAAACACATATTTTACAAAAGCCCGTGTTGAGCGTAATACCGCACGGGATACCGCACTCGAAAAATTGCAATCTGTTGTTTCAAATACTTCCGAAACAGAAGCCGCACGCACTGTCGCCGCTGAAAATATCGCAAGGATATCCAATTTTGTAACTATCGAAAATAAAATTGAAACGCTCGTTTGTGCCAAAGGAATCGATAACTGCATTGCTGTTATAAAAGAGGACGGCTCGGGTGTAGATGTCGTTGTCGATTGCGAAGAACTTGACGACACCGCAATTGTTCAAATCAAAGATATTGCAATGTCACAGCTTCAATGCGGTTTTGAAGATGTTTCAATTATTCAGACTAAATAATAAATTATTTCTTGTATATTTAACTTTTATGTGTTATAATATCAACACCAAAGGAGTTATGTATATGGAAATTACACGTTCAAACGAAAAAGGCAACCTTATTATTAACGAAGAGGCAATTTCATCAATCGCAATCAACGCCGCAAAGGATGTTGACGGCGTGAGTTCCTTTTCAAGCAAACCGATGGATGTTGTCGGTACAATAAAAAAAGGAAGCCTAAAGGTTATGCGTCCCGTGCGAATCACACAAGACGGCGAAGATATGGATATAAGTATCTACATCAACCTGCTCCCAAACAAAAAGATTAAGACTGTGTCCGAAAATGTACAGCATAATGTATAC
>CAVBQD010000112.1:0-7150 GCA_963597385.1 bacterium
GCATGTAGCCTCTTTACCTCTCAAAAGTCCTTTGTGACCGAGAATCGACGGAGCAGCACAAATTGCACATATAAAAGAATTTGTATTATTGGCATTATCGATGATTTTTTGAACAGTTTGATTATTTTCAAGATTGAGCGTCCCCGGCATACCGCCCGGCAATACAACCGCTTCCACATCATAAAAATCGAATTCATCAATTTGCATATCGGTTTTTACCGCCACGCCGCATGACGAAGTGACTATTTCGCCTGTTACGCCGACAAGTTTTGTTTCAATTTTTGCACGCCTGAGCATATCAACCGGTGATAAAGCCTCGATAATCTCAAAGCCGTCTGCTAAAAATACATAAACCATAATTATTCCCCTTTATTGCCGAGTACAATCGGATTATTTAAAGAACATCCCTCAAAGAGATATTCGTTTATTAACTGTTCACACTGGTCAAATTCTAATTCATCAACACTGTATGTGAATAAAAAGCCTCGTTTTTTATAATATTCAATAAGCGTTTCATCAGCAGGAATAAGACAAATATTTTTATATTTATCAATGCAATATTCAAGCAATTTGCTCATATATCCCTTATTTTGATACGCTTTGAATGTTGAAGCGGCATAAACATAATAGCTGTCACTGCCGGACAGTTTGCATTTAATTAAAAACAACATACTGACAGCAACATCGCCGTCAAAATATGCAATACATTCGGCATCCCTGATATTATTACAGAAAAAGATAATATCGTCTTTGCTGTCACCGAAAGCTTCTGCCCAAATCGGCACAACTTTTTCAAAATCTTCAATAATTTTAATCATTATAAACCGCCGTGTATTTTTCAAGCCAAATTTCGGGATGATAAGATTGTTTTGCTTTTCTTAGCCCTTCAAGCCCAAGGTCTTCCTCCCTATTGACATATTCATATTTCAAAAGACAATTTTTTGTAAATTCCTGATTGATGATTGCATATGCACCTATTACATCGGACGGAGCTTTTTCAAAATGAGAAACGAAACAATGATTATTCATTTGTGCTTCACCGAGAGTATATGCAATAACTTTGCCGTTTGTTCTTATAAGACCGCCGACAAAGCCTAACTCGTCAAAATGTTCAAACGCCGACAAAACGGCTTCGAATTCAAAAGAGTAATCCTCGTCATTCGGGTCTTTATTTTTTATCCAATTTGAATGGAGTTCAATACATTCCGAAATGTTGTCCTTTGAAAGTTTTTCAAACGACCAATCCGGATTGTTTTTCTTAAAATTCGTTATATGATTTCGCTTTCCGTGATATTTTTTACCTGAAAGCGACGCCATTTTTTCGGTTGAATAAATATAATCGTTGTTGCCGTCATCGTGTTTATAAGTAAACTTGCCGGTAAACGCTTCCTGCATAAGTCCGAGATATCCGTCGGTAATCCCGTAAATAACCGGGATTTCACCGATTGATTTTGCATAATCGATTATAGCGTTAACGGCGTCTGTAAAATCGCCCTCACCGAGAGGCAATGAGAATAATGTTTTATTCCCATCTTTCCATTTGCATATCAAAAAATTTTTATACTTACATATTTCGGTTGAATAAGCTTTTTGCCAAATAAACAGATTTCCGAATGTGTACTCACAGTTCATACTGTTTGCGTGAGCAAGGCACTCATTTGCCCATTCTTTATCTGATATTTCCGGCTTTTTAAATTTAAGCATTTTCAAAAATTTCCTTTTCTGCAATTTCAACAATTTTGTTATGTATCACATCTATAGGCAGCGGATTTTCACCGTCGGAACATTCGACAACAGTCCATCCTTGTTTTTTTGCCGCATAAAGAGCAGATTGTCTGCAAGCGTTCAAAAATGCAACATTTGCCTCGTGAACATCCTTTTTGTTCTCATCGCCGTTATATCTTGATGTCATAAGCTTTTGGGAGATTTCAACCGGCATATCAAGAAAAATAACAAGGTCGGGACGCGGAATTCCGATTTTGTTATATTCAAAATCATCAGACCATTCAATATATTCATCCCACTTGCTTTTATCAATTTTCTCTGTTTGATAAATCAAATTTGAAGTTGCATATCTGTCGGCAAGAATCAGTTTACCGTTGTCGTAATCATTTTTCCATTTAAGCTTAAACGACGCAAAACGGTCTACGGCATAAAATGCCGAAGCGGCGTAAGCATTGACATCAGCTGCATCTGTGCCAAATTCACCGCCGAGATACATATTTACAAGCGTGCTTGACGGGCTGTCGTAATCGGGCAATTTGATTTTTTTATAATCAATGTTTTTTTGAATAATGTACTTTTCAAGAAGGTCTGTCTGAGTGGATTTTCCGCTGCCGTCCAATCCCTCCATAATAATCAATTTTCCCATTTTTTGTTTTTTCTTTCCAGTTTTTCCTTTTTTCCGTCGGGACGAACGATATAAGTGTTTTCAAGCTGACCTATCAGGCTTGCTTTAAACGAATTAATATATTCCTGTCTGAGAACTGCCTGTTCTTTCTTTTCAGCTTCAGTAAGTCCCTGCGGAGTTTTTGATTTATGAGCAAGCTCATTAATTCTTTTTATTTTTTCCTCTGTCATCAGTCTAAAAAGTCCTTTAATTTTTTACTTCTTGTTGGGTGGCGTAATTTACGAAGAGCCTTTGCTTCGATTTGACGAATACGCTCACGGGTTACATTAAATTCCTTGCCAACTTCTTCAAGAGTTTTAGGATTGCCGTCTTCAAGGCCGAAACGAAGTTTTAACACTTTTTCTTCTCTCGGAGTAAGAGTTTTGAGTACCTCGGCAAGTTGTTCTTTGAGAAGACTCATAGAAGCGGCATCGGCAGGAGCAAGTGCATCGTCATCGGGAATAAAGTCACCGAGATGAGAGTCTTCCTCTTCACCGATAGGAGTTTCGAGCGAAACAGGTTCTTGTGAAACACGAATAATCTCTCTTACCTTATCAACAGGAAGTTCAAGATAGTCTGCAATTTCTTCAGGCGTTGCTTCGTGACCGTTGAGGTGAAGAAGCTGTGATTGAGCTTTTTTTACCTTATTAATCGTTTCAACCATATGAACCGGAATACGAATTGTTCTTGCCTGGTCGGCAATAGCTCTTGTAATAGCTTGTCTAATCCACCAAGTTGCATATGTTGAAAACTTAAATCCCTTTGTATAATCAAACTTATCAACCGCTTTGATAAGACCGAGATTACCTTCTTGAATGAGGTCAAGGAATTGCATACCTCTGCCTACATATCTCTTTGCAATACTTACAACCAAACGGAGGTTGGCTTCAGCAAGACGCTTTTTTGCGTTTTCGTCATCATCGGCTATTTTCATTGCAAGCTCAATTTCTTCTTCGGCAGTCAAGAGCGGAATTCTGCCGATTTCTTTAAGATAAACCTTAACAGGGTCGTCCATTTGGGCACTGTCGTTAACGGCAACGGAATCAGCCGCATCGGTTTCTTTAGGCAAATCAACTTCAAGCGAAATTCCGTCAAGTGCCTCAGATGAGAAGTCGTCAATAATACTGATATTGTTTGCATCAATTTGGTCGTTGAGCTTTTCGAGTTCGTCAACATCAAGGTCAAGTTCAACAATAAGATTGTCAATCTCTTGTGCGGTAAGATGACCTGACTGTTTACCTTTTTCTATAATCTTTTTAAACGCATTTTCTTTTTTTTCTGTTTCGTTTACAGCTGCTTGCTTTTTTTCCATAATAGTCTCCTCGTTTATGTATTCTTTTTATTAAAAAAGTTTCTGAAGTCATCATCATTCATTTCAGAAGTGCTTTTTGAATTTTGCTTTTTATATTCTCTGCTGATTATATTCAGACAATCCGTAAATTCTTTTTTCGGATTACTGCTGTTTTGCGATGACGAAATAAGATGTGTAAACCGTCCCATTTCTTCATCGGCAAACACCTCGTTAAACATAATCAAATCAAGAGATGAGTTATTTTCAATCCGTTCTCTGACAGTTTGAAACGCCTTTTTATGAAATCCGGGTGTGAATTCATCGGGGTTAAAATCTTTGCACAGTAAATAGCAATCGGGATATGTCATTAAAAGTCCTATAACCCGTTCCTGAGCTTTAAGTGATACGGTTGCTGTGTCCGTGTCATAACTTTCTTTTCTTGTTTTCCGCAAGTCATCATCGATGATTTTATTAAATTCGCGTTTTCTTTTTCCCCTCATTCTGCGATTTGTATATTCGGAAAGTTGAGCCTGTATTGCACGCTTTTCTATACCAAGCTCGTCCGCAATTCGTGAAAGATACAAATCCTGTTCGATAGGAGTTGCGTTTGCAAGTACCTTTACAGCCTCGGAAGCAAACTGGCTTTTTCCCTGTGTTGTTTGCAAATTAAAATTCTTGCGGAGCTTCATAATTGCAAATTCAACTTCGTTTGACGCACCGTCAAGCATATCCTCAAACCGTGCACGACCGAAATTTTTAATAATTTCATCGGGATCTTTGCCGCCGCTCAAAGTCGGAATACTTATGTCAATATCGATTTGGTCAAACAGCGAAATGGCTTTATTCAAAGCTTTTTGACCCGCTTCATCATTGTCGTAAACAAGTATTACTTCTTTGGCATACCGTGAAATGAGGCGTACCTGTTCGTTTGTAAGAGCTGTTCCGCACCCTGCAATCGCATTTGTAAAACCTGCTTGGTGCATAGCGATAACATCCATATAACCTTCACAAAGAATTAAACTATCTTTACCGCTGTCCTTAGCGAAATTAAGACCGAATACTTCATTTGTTTTTTTGTATACAATAGTATCTGATGTATTGATATATTTAGGTTTTGAATCGTCAAGAACCCGTCCGCCGAAAGCGATAAAGTTACCGCGAACATCAATAATAGGTGTAATTACACGATTTCTAAAATAATCGTAATAGCCCTTTTCGCCTTTTCTTACAACTCCGGCAGCCACCATATCGCCGACACTAAATCCCTGTGATTTAAGATGCTTTAAAAGATCGTCCCATTGATTCGGTGCATATCCCAAGCCGAAATGGCGAATTGTTTTTAAAGACAATCCACGGTTAAGATAATACTGTAAGCCGATTTTGCCCTGTTCGCTCATCATATAAGAGTGATAAAACTTTGCAGTTTCTCGATTGATTTGCAAAACGGTTCTGCGTTTTTTTGAAAGCGAATCGTCATATCCCTCGTCGGGCATTTGCATACCTGCTCTTTGAGCCAAGAGTTTAACGGCGTCAATATAATCAAGATTTTCTATTTTACGCATAAAGCTGACGCTGTCGCCTCCTGCTCCGCAACCGAAGCAGTAAAAACTTTGTGTATTTTCATATACTGTAAAGGATGGAGTTTTTTCGTTATGAAACGGGCACAAGCCGACATAGGTATTACCTCGTTTTTTTAAAGACACATAACTTGAAACGACATCAACAACATCTGTTTTCAGTTTAAGTTCTTGTAAAAAACTGTCTGAAAGTGACGGCATACATAACTCCCCCTTTTCTCAAAATGTAATATAAATTATTCTATCCAAAATTTAGGCACATATAACTGGTTGAATACTTTTACGGAATAGTTGTCGCTCATTCCGGCAATATAATCGCATACGGCTCTGTCGCTACCCTCATTTTCCGCAATACCCACATACTGTTCCGGCATTTCCTCCGGATGTTTCATATAGTGAGCGTAAATCTGTTCAAGCATAGCAACGGCTTTAACCTCTTCGCCTTTGCAAACAGGATTTTTATAAACCGCAACAAACATAAAATCGTGCAAATCGTTGAAAAGTTCCCAAAAATTATCACTCATAAGGATTTTTCGGTCATTACTGTTTTCAATAACATTAAGCACCATATTATTTATACGCTCGCTCTTTGTCATACCAAGATCCATTCTTATATCAAGAGGGATGTCCTCTTCATTCATAACACCTGCACGAATGGCATCGTCTATATCGTGATTTATGTACGCGATTTTATCGGCGATACGAATAATTTGACCTTCAAGAGTATAGGCGTCCTCACCTACCGTATGGCACAAAATACCGTTTCTGACTTCATCGGTAAGATTAAGTCCCTTTCCGTCTTTTTCCAAAATGTCAACGACGCGAACGCTTTGCTCATAATGCTTAAAACCGTTTGGCGAAAGCTTGGCAAGTGCTCTTTCACCGGCATGTCCGAACGGGGTATGACCTAAATCATGACCTAAAGCGATAGCTTCTGTTAAATCTTCGTTTAATTGAAGTGCTCTTGCAATTGTTCTTGCAATTTGTGAAACTTCAAGCGTATGAGTAAGTCTTGTTCTGTAATGGTCTCCGGACGGAGCAAGAAAGACCTGAGTTTTATGTTTTAACCTTCTGAACGATTGTGAATGAATAATTCTGTCGCGGTCACGCTGAAAAGCTGTTCTTATATCACATTCGGGTTCTTTTTTCAATCTGCCTCTGCTTTGTGAAGAAAAAGTTGCAAGAGGTGACAAAATCTTTTTTTCATTTTCCTCGGAAATTTGACGAATGCATTTATCCATAGTGTCCCTCTTTCTCAATCATAACAGTGCTAAAACCGCACCTGATTTTTTCTATCCATATATATTATACTCTAAAAATATCAAAAATCCTTTATTTTTTTATCTTGACGGGCAAAAAATAAAAATGTATCATAAAATAAGAGGTGTTTTATGGAATATATCATAATTACGATGATTGCTTTGACAGTTTTAATACTGTTGACTGTGTTTTTATATTTTCAAAATAACATCATCGATGTTACAAAATACAAGATTAAATCAGAAAAATGCGGCAAGCTAAAAATTGTTCAGCTCAGTGACTTACATTCAAAGCCGTTCGGTAAAGCCCTAAAAAAAGTAAGAGAGATTAATCCCGACATAATATGTATAACCGGTGACTACATCAATGACAAATGCAAAAACAAGGAAAAAATGCTTGAATACGGCAAAGAACTTGTTAAAATTGCCAAAGTATTTTATATCACGGGTAATCACGAAAGACGGCTTGAGAATTTTGATGAGCTTATGCAAGAGTTGTCGAATATCGGATTTACGGTTTTGTTAAACAGCGTTTCTGTTTTTAACGATAAAGGATTCGATGTGTATATTTTGGGACTTGACGAAAATCAAGCGGACTTTAAAGATTACAAAGCACGCAGGAACGGCACTTTTA
>CAVBQD010000113.1:0-7119 GCA_963597385.1 bacterium
CTCAAAGCAAAGGCGTATATGCTGAATAACGAAGAAAACAAGTCGCTTATATCGGATATCGACGCCGGTATAAAAAAGGAAGTGTCGGTATCTTGCAGTGTCAAAAGCTCGTATTGTTCTGTTTGCAATAACGACAACCGTCACGGCAGATGTGAGCATATTAAGGGTAAGACCTACCAAAACAAACTGTGCTTTAACATTTTGAGCGGTGCGACCGACGCATATGAGTTTTCTTTCGTTGCCGTTCCGGCACAGAGAGAGGCGGGAATTACAAAATCTTTTTTGAACACAAAGGAGCGAAAAATGCAGGAAATTATTAAAACGATTGCCTTGGGTGATGAGGTTAAACTCACAAAATCAGAGGCGAACAAGCTTTGTTCTTACATCGAGGAGCTTGAAGATAAAGCCGCTCTCGGAGAGGAATACAAGCAAAAACTGTCAAAGGAGGTTGTGGATTTGTTTAAATTCGCATTCCCCGATATGGACGCAAAGCTTTTTTCGTCTGTCACGGCTGTTATGACAACAAAGGAACTTTTGGGCTTTCGTGACGGAATGAAAAAAAGCAAATCGAAATCAAAAATCAAGCCACAGCTTGCCGCTGAGGCAAACAGTAAAACAAGTGATTTTTCACAATTTAGAATTTAGGAGGAAATAGTATGGTTTCTTATAACGGATTTGATACAAAATACATCACAATGCAGTGCATTAATTCAACACCGGACGATATTAAGGTGGGGGATTTCGTCAAGACGAGCGAAAGCGGAGATGTTTTCTTGGCAGATGCCGGCAAGCCGTTTTTCGGTGTTGTTGTGGGCGTAAATGAAAATTATTACACGGTTCAGATAAGCGGTTATTACGAGGTGCAATATGTAGGCGATACTTTGCCTATGTTTTCAAGACTTGTTTTGAATAAAAGAGGCGTTCTTCAAATTTCCACCGGTACGGACGCACCGCTTCGTAAGGTTCTTTGGGTAAATAAAGACGAAAACCGTGCAGGCATTATTCTTTAATTTTGAAAGGAGAAAAATAATATGACATTTGATACATTAAAGCTTGACAAGGGTCTTTACACATCGGAAATGGGATTTACAAAATCTCTTGAAATGATTGACCCGAGCGAAAACTATAAGGGAACGGAACTCGAGGGTCTTGACGCCTACGAGCGTCAGCTCAAACGATTTGATATTAAGGTTAAGGGTGCAAATTCGGACACAATCTCAAAGTTTTTCCAAACAACCGATTCGGCTGTTTTGTTCCCGGAATATATCAGAAGATCGGTTGCCGCCGTTGTTTTGCAGGACAATGTGGTTGACGACCTTGTTGCCACAACAACTGTCGTTGACTCGCTTGATTACCGTTCTGTGCAATGCGAACCGGTTGATTCCGATAAAACACTTGATTCGTTTATTTCCGAGGGTGCGTTTATCCCCGAAACGAGCATTAAAACAAACGACACGCTTACAAAGCTTAAGAAAAGCGGCAGAAGCCTTGTTGCTTCGTATGAATCGATTAAGTCACAGCGACTTGATTTGTTTGCGGTTATGCTTCGTCAAATCGGCAATTACATTAACAGTTGCCAACTTGCACAGGCACTTATTGCACTCAGCTATGACGGTTCAAAGAGCGTTCAGGCGGAAACTAAAAATGCAATTTCGTACAACGATTTTATTACATTGTATACAGAACTTGCACCGTACGAGTTTAATACAATTGTTGCCGAAACGGACGAGTTTAAAAAGATTATCAATATGAGCGAGTTTAAGGACGCAACAGCCGGACTTGATTTTCACGGCACGGGCAAGCCGGTTACACCTCTCGGTGCAAAACTTATTCATTGCAAAACAAATCTTCTTAACGGTGCGGTTGTTGCATTCGATAAAAACTACGCTTTGGAAAAGGTGCAGTTTGGCGATATTGTTACCGATTATGATAAACTTATCGACCGTCAAATTGAAATGGCAACGGTTACAAGTACGGTAGGTTTTAACAGAATTGTTAATCCTGCTTGCGTAAACCTTTTGCCTAAGAATTAATTTATGAATATTGAAAAAGCAACAGAAATCCTTTGCACAATCGGTAATTTTTCAAAGGACGAAGCGGAAAAGTATTCGGATTTGATAAAGCTTAATTATTATCCGTTTGCCGATAAAGAATGCAGCGAAAGAGAAGAACATTTGATTGCGTATTTTGTTGCGGCAAAAACAAATTATCAGATTGTACTTGCCGGCGGCGACAATGAAATTACTTCGTTTTCTGCAGGAGAGATAAGCGTTACGGCTTCTTCAAACGGAAGTGCTCAGGCAAACGCTAAAATTCTTTTTGAAAACGCTTATGCCGATATTTCGCATTTTGCAGAGGACAGAGGATTTTATTTCAGAGGGGTGTAGATATGCTTGTGAACAATCTTGCAAAAATCACTGCCCGTTTGATTGAAAAATACGCAAAAAGCTGCACCGTTACAACCGAAAGCGGAAAGGTCATCACCACAAAGGTGATGGCTGAGCAGCTGTGGAAAAAGGATAAGGTCAGGTTTGAAACAACTCCCTCACGAATAGGATACAATCAAAAGAATTACATAAAATGTATTTTCACTCTTGATGTTACCTCTTTCGGAAAAAACGACATTATGACTCTTATGGGCAAGCGTTATTATTTTATAAATTCAAGTCCTGCTTGTGTGGGCGATGAGGTTATATATTATTCTGCTGTGCTCAGAGAGGCGATAAAGGGGGATGAGGATGTATTTGGATAAAGAAATAAACGAATTGCTTAATATGCTGAAATCGTCAACCGCTCTAAAAGAAATCAGTTTTATCAAAGCTTGTCCGTATGCCAAAAAGCCAACAAGGCTTTTGAAAAAGGTATGCACGCTTTCGCCTGCAGAACTTGATTTGGAAAGCATAAGCGTTGATGATGAAAACTTTTACGGTAAATATGCCGTTGATGTTGACCTTTTTGTGCCGTATGAACTGGGTTCGCCGGTTGCTTTTGACGATATGGAAGAAATCGTCAGATGTGTTATGAATGAAAAGGTGTGTGCAATTAAGCTCTCGTCGATAGTCAGAGACAGCACAGCCGAATGTTACAAAATTACGGCAACCTTTACTTTTTCTCTTGCGTATTCAAAGGAGGTATAGTTTACGGAAAACGAAAATATAATTGTAGCTCGTGATAATGCCGAAATGCTCAGCGACTATATAATGCTTGATTCAAGAAGATACGATAACAATGTGAGGAATGATTGATGTGCAGTTTATGAAAATGAAATACGGGGGATTTGAGTTTAATGTAAATCCCAAAAGTTTCAAGGCTTCTATGAACAAAAGCCTGACGAAATACGACACCGTATACTCTGAGCAGATTTGCGTTGACAACGGTCGGGAATGCACTTGCGTTTCCGGAGAGGGATATTTTGTCGGAGAAAATGCGGCAGATAAAGCGTTTGAATTGGTGCGTGTGTACAATAAAAAGGGCAGTGATTATTTGTTTTTGCCAAATTCCGTGCCTGTCAAAGCGTACTTTTCTTCTCTTGACATATCGTATTCGAGTGCAAACGACAGAGTTGAATATTCGTTTGTTTTTACTCAGGAATGTAATACAAAAAATGAGGTAAAAACGCCCGAATTTACTTATGCACTTAAAGATGAAAATCTTTTTGATGTGTCAAACCGAACGGGAATTGAAATAGAAACGCTTGTAAAATGCAATGACATCGGCAATGTTTTTGCAATCAAGGAGGGCGACAGAATATGGCTGATTTGAATTTTGAACTGTATGATTTGGACGGACACAAGGTTTTTGTCGGCAAACTTCAATCATATGAGCTATGCAGAGAAACCGACGCGGCTTGTGACGGATTGAGGCTTAACTTTGTCAACGACGGAATCTTGCCGGAACTTTACAAGGCAAAGGCGTATATCGGAAAGGACTGTGTGTTTAACGGTTATGTTGATACTCAGCGTGAAACCGTTTACGGTAATTCGACAGAATGCTTTTTGTACTGCCGTTCAAGTGCCTGCCTTTTAACAGACAGCGAGGCAAAACCGTTTACATACACATCGCCGAGTGCCAAGGCGTTGTATGAAATAAATATAGGCAATGATTTTAAGTACAGTCTTGGTGATGTGTTCAGTGATATAACTTACCAGGTGGGTAAGGGAACTTCGCTTTTCGGAGTTTTGAACAGCTTTGTTTATTCCGTTACGGGCGAAAATATAAGAATTACGCCGGATAATGAAATTGTATTTTTGAAAACGGATAAAACCGTTACGCTTGATAAATCAAAAGTTGTTTCGTTAAAAAGAATAATTAACCGAGGCGGTGCGATTTCAAAAATCGATTACAAAATAGATAATTCCACCGACTATATTTATCACCGTGTGAGCAAGGCTATGAGCGATAAAAAGATAACTGCGTCAAAGGTAAACAATATTTCAACCGTTCCCGATTGGCAGAGAGATACAACGCTTAAATCGGCTTTTTCATCTGCAAACCGTAATTATTGCGAGTGCAAAATCACTATGTGCGGTTACATAAATGTTGATTTGGCAGATAAGATTGTGCTTGATATTGACGGATTTGAGGGAAATGGCGATGTTATCGTAAACGGAATTACGCATATTTTCGATTCAAGCGGTGAGCGTACCGTGATTAATGCAAGCCGTGTGTTTGATTTAAAGGAGTTCAGTTATGTGGATGAGTAAAAAAATTGCGTCGCCGTCAAAAAACGATGTTGCCGAAAAGGGCAAAATTACACTGTCCGACAGTCAATTAGAAGCCGGTGCAACCGTTACAAGACGAAATATTGATTGCTATGCTCCTTACGGTTATCAGAGCGTGCCGCCTGTTAACGAGGAAGTTATAATGTTGCCGTCAAACGACGGCAGTGTTATGCTCGGCACATTGAATAAATGCACGGATGTTGAAAGCGGAGAAGTGAAAATCGTTTCAAAAGGCGGAGCGTATATAGTTTTGAAAAACAACGGCGATATTGTTTTGAACGGATTGGTGATTGACGGCGGAGGAGTGATACAAAATGAATAGTTATGATGTTATTGATGAAACTTTGAAAAACGCCGTAAGGTGTTTAACGGTGAAAAGAGGCAGATTTTACGCAGATAAAAATTTCGGCTCAAAAATCAGTGTGAGTCAAAATAATGCCGAAATTCTTGCTTATGCAAGGCAGAGCGTCGACGGGCTGGACGGAGTGTTTGTAAAATCTGCCGTAAAAAACAATAGTTCCGTTACCTTTGTTTTAACGGTTAACGGAGAGGAAAGGTCGGTGATTGCGGATTTTGATTAGCTATAACGAAATTATTGAAAATATAAGGACTGCTTATTTTGAACAGTCAAACGAAGTTCTTGATATGAACAGCGAGTCGGGCGTGAGAATTAAGGCGATAACGACGGAACTTTACAATCTGTATGTTACGGGTGAATACTTGCTGAAACAAGCCGGCTGGATGACCGCAACCGGAGAATATCTTGACCGTATTGCCGCCGAATGCAGTGTTGAACGAAAAACCGCAAGTAAGGCGAGCGGAGAAATCACATTTTCGATTGACGGGGTGAAAACGGACGATACGGTTATTCCGTCGGGAATTATTTGCTCTAAAAAAGGACATAAGTACATTCAGTATAAGACGCTTGAACAGGGAGTTATTACAGCGGGAACTCAATATGTTACGGTAAAGGCGGAGGCACTCGGCGACGGTGATGAATATAATGCCGACTACGGCGAGGTTTGTGTTATGGTGAATCCGCCAAGTTCGGTTGCGAGAGCGGAAAACAGGGTGAGCTTTATCGGCGGTTGCAATGATGAGGACGACGAGGCGTTGCGTTTGAGAATAAAGGCGGCACTTCGTTATCCGGCAAACGGCGTTAATGTTGAATTTTTAAAGGGCAGAATTATGACATTTGACGAGGTCGTCGGTTGCGACATTGTCAGAGAAAACGATAAGCCGGTGTGCATAGTTGAAACGAGGGACAATATTATTTCTGCCGATTTGGAAAGCAGGATAAGAGATACGCTGTCGCTTCTTACTTTGCTCGGCGTTGATTTTGATGTGAGGAATGCTTATGAAAACGGTGCTTGAACGAATTGAAAATCTGTATAAAATTGCAAAAATCGACACTTTGGATGTTCTCACATCAGCCGAAATCGGAGCAGTGAGCGGTGAAATAGAAAAACTCGACGCATATTTTCAAAATGTCAGGGGTGCAACGGCAGTAAACATCTTTACTATGCCGTGCGGTGCCGATATTGCAACGGTATTTGAGAATATCGAATACAGAATTGACGGCAAAAATGTTTATATTTCAAAATATGATATTGAAACGGTCGGTAAGATTTTCAACGCATGGTTCGGCTTGATTTTTGATTTTTATCTTGACGGCGACGGAAAAGATTGGGATTTTATCGACGGTGAAAATATAACTTGGGATAATATTGACAGGCGTGAACTCAGGTGGACTATGACAGAAAGCAGGTGATTTTTATTTATGAGCAGTACAAATAAAACGGAGGAACTTGAACTCAATCAATGGATAGGTTCGGATATTCCCAAAATGGAGGATTTTAATCGGGACAATGAAATTATCGACAAAACACTCGGCGAGCATATATGGGATGTTTCAAAACATGTAACCGCCGAGCAAAAAAAGGTGTGGAGCAATCCGTTGGGCTGTGCGTCGTATATCGGTGACGGCAGTGACAGCAGAAGCGTAATTCTCAATATGGGATTTGAGCCGTCGGTGTGTTTCGTTTTTGCAACGAACAATGCCGTGGGACTGACCGATTTTACAAATAGCGTGCATTACAATTACTTCGGCATTGCAACCGTAAACGGAAGCACATACGGTTTAAGCCTTGACGGCAATGTGCTTGATGTAAAAAACGCGGCAACTACCGCAAAGTTTGAAATGACGAATTTTAATCAGGTGGGCAAGAGCTACCTTGTTATTGGGTTTAGATAACTATACAAAGAGCAAGAAGTTGTAATAACTTTTTGCTCTTTTTAGACTGCCGATAAAGCCACTGAACCACGCCAAATAAATTCAACCGATATGCCTCCACTTATTTATAAGGGGTGCGGGTCTCCGGTGGAGACCTCTGCACTT
>CAVBQD010000114.1:0-7061 GCA_963597385.1 bacterium
GGGCGGATACTTACTCAAATGATGTGAATGACATTGAAAAAAAACTGTATGAAAAGCTGAAAAGTCATACAAAAATTGATGTACTTAATCACACGACAACAAAAGGTCCGCACCGTGACGATATCGAAATTTTAATTAACGGCAAAAGTGTTAAAACTTACGGCAGTCAGGGTCAGCAAAGAAGCTCGGTGCTTGCACTTAAACTTGCGGAAGCAAGTCTGCTCAAAGAAATGACAGGCGAAAATCCGATTGCCCTGCTTGACGATGTGATGAGCGAACTTGACGAAAAACGGCAGGATTATATCTTAAA
This sequence comes from bacterium, assembly GCA_963597385.1. Classification (GTDB taxonomy): domain Bacteria; phylum Bacillota; class Clostridia; order Oscillospirales; family Acutalibacteraceae; genus Eubacterium_R. Next base: position 311 of record CAVBQD010000114.1, read on the forward strand.
TCACATTAAAGATTTGCAAGTGTTCATTACTTGCTGCGACAAAGAAACGGTGCTCAGACTTAAAAAGGGCAAAACTTTTCATATTGAAAACGGAACGCTCACGGAGGGGTAACAATGTATCTTCATATAGGCGAGGACACCCTCGTGAGAGATAAGGATATAATCGGCATTTTTGATATGGATACATCGACGGTCAACAAGGCGACAAGAGATTATCTGAAAAAAGCCGAAAAAGACAAAAGAGTAATTTATGTAAACTATGACTTGCCGAAATGTTTTGTCGTAACAGACAAAAATGTTTTTGTAAGTCCGATAAACACGGGTACGCTCAATAAGCGTGCCAAATAAATGGGGTTATTAAATGGAAGAAGAAAAGAAATTAACCAATCTTGAAGAAGAAGATATGAATACCGTTGTAACGGATGATTATAACGCCGACGATATCCAAGTTCTTGAGGGTCTTGAAGCGGTCAGAAAAAGACCGGGTATGTACATAGGCTCAACGGGACCGAGAGGACTTCATCATCTTGTTTACGAAATCGTGGACAACTCAATCGACGAAGCCCTTGCCGGATACTGTACTCATATTGAAACGGAAATTTTGCCGGGCAATGTTATTACTGTTCGTGATAACGGCCGCGGTATTCCTACGGGTATTAATGAAAAAATGGGACTTCCTGCCGTAACCGTTGTACTTACGGTTCTTCACGCCGGCGGTAAATTCGGCGGTTCGGGCTATAAAGTTTCGGGCGGTTTGCACGGCGTTGGTTCATCGGTTGTAAACGCTCTTTCGGAGTGGATGGAAGTTGAGGTTACTCAAAACGGACACATCTACGCACAAAGATTTGAAAGAGGCGTGCCGGTAAACGATTTGCATATTATCGGTGACAGCGACGGTCACGGAACATTCATTAAATTTAAGGCGGACGACGAAATTTTCCAAGAAACCACAATGTATGATTTTGAGGTTCTCGAAAGAAGACTTCGTGAACAGGCTTTCTTAAATGCTGGTCTTTCAATCAGCCTTACGGATAAGCGTGAACTTGTTGAAAAGCCGGAGGGCGACAAGTACGGCGAAGACGAACATACAGCGGTTTACTGCTACGAGGGCGGTATTCGTTCATTCGTTGAATGGATTAACGAAAGCAGAGGACTCACTCCTATTCAGCCGGAAGTTATCCATATTTCCACAACAAAAGACGACAGAAGTGCAGAAGTTGCTCTTTGCTATACGGACAGCTATTCCGAAACAAAACTTTCTTTTGCAAACAATATTAACACTGTTGACGGCGGTACGCACGAAACGGGCTTTAAAACCGCACTTACAAGAGTGTTTAACGATTACGGCAAAAAGTACGGCATACTCAAAGACAGCGACAAGAAATTCAGCGGTGAAGATGTTCGTGAAGGCATTACGGTTGTTATTTCCGTTAAACTTACCGAGGCTCAGTTTGAGGGTCAAACAAAGGGCAAACTCGGAAATACCGACATTACGGGTCTTGTTTCCGGTCTTGTTTATGACAAACTTATGACATATTTTGAGGAGCACCCGCAGGTTGCAAAGGCACTCCTTAATAAATCTCTTGACGCTTCCCGTGCAAGAGAAGCCGCAAGAAAAGCAAGAGAAAATGCAAGAAGAAAATCACCGCTTGAGAGCAATTCACTTCCGGGCAAACTTTCGGACTGCACATCAAAAGAACCTGAAAAATGCGAAATTTACATCGTCGAGGGTGACTCGGCAGGCGGTTCGGCAAAACTCGGCCGTGACCCGCAATATATGGCAATTCTCCCGCTTTGGGGTAAAATGCTTAATGTTGAAAAAGCAAGACTTGACAAGGTTTACGGCAACGAAAAACTTGTACCGGTTATTACCGCTCTCGGTACGGGTATCGGTGAAGATTTTGATATTTCAAAACTTCGTTACCACAAAATCGTGCTTATGGCGGATGCCGATGTTGACGGTGCTCACATCACAACCCTTCTTTTAACATTTTTCTTCAGATATATGCCTGAACTTATTGAAGAGGGTCATATATTCCTTGCTATGCCGCCACTGTTTAAGGTTACAAAAAACAAAAAGAGCGAGTACGCATATTCAGACGACCAGAGAGATGAAATTATTAAAAAAATGGGCGGAGATTGCGATGTTCAGCGATACAAAGGTCTTGGTGAAATGGACCCCGAACAGCTTTGGGAAACCACAATGGACCCTGAGTTCAGAACAATGAAGCGTGTTACGATTGACGACGCACAGATTGCAAGCGAAAACTTCTCTATTCTTATGGGTGAAGAGGTTGAGCCGAGAAGACAGTTCATTGAACAAAACGCAAAATTCGTTAAAAACCTTGATATTTGATTTAGAATAGGAGATATTACAAAATGGCAAGAAAAGAAGTAGTGCGTGACAATATTGACTATTCTAACCAAAAAATAGTTGATGTTGAAATCAGCAAGGAAATCAGAAGTGCCTTTCTTGACTACTCAATGAGCGTTATTGTTGCTCGTGCACTTCCTGATGTAAGAGACGGGTTAAAGCCTGTTCACAGAAGAATACTTTATGCTATGTACAATACCGGACTTTATCCGGACAAGCCTTACCGTAAGTGTGCAACCACCGTCGGTGAAGTGCTCGGTCACTACCACCCTCACGGCGACGCATCGGTTTACGACGCAATGGTAAGAATGGCACAGGACTTTTCGCTCCGCCATCCGCTTGTTGACGGTCACGGTAACTTCGGTAGCGTTGACGGCGACCCTGCCGCAGCGTACAGATATACAGAAGCAAGAATGAGCAAAATTTCGCTCAAAATGCTTGACGATATTAAAAAAGACACGGTAAACTGGGTGCCGAACTTTGACGATACAGAAGTTGAACCCGAAGTTTTGCCTACTAAATTCCCGTGCTTGCTCATAAACGGCTCGTCGGGTATTGCCGTAGGTATGGCAACCAACATTCCGCCGCATAATATGGGTGAAGTTGCAGAAGGCGTATGCTGTCTTATTGATAATCCGGACGCCGAACTTGAAGAAATTATGCAATACATTAAGGGTCCGGACTTTCCGACTTACGGTATCATTATGGGTACCAAGGGCATTAAGGAAGCGTATTCCACAGGTCGAGGAAAGGTTATTATCCGTGCCAGAGCCGAAATTAAGGAAACGAAAAACGACAGATACAAGATTGTTGTTACCGAACTTCCTTACGGCGTAAACAAGAGAAGACTTATTGAAAAAATTGCCGAGCTTATCAAGGATAAGAGAATTGAGGGCATTGCCGATTTGCAGGACTATACCGACAGACACGGTATGAACATTGAAATCACTGTTAAAAGAGACGCAAATGCTCAGGTTGTTCTTAACAATCTTTATAAAATGACCGAAATGCAAACCACTTTCGGCGTTATTCTTCTTGCACTTGACGGCAATGTGCCGAAAATTTTAACGCTCAAACAAATTCTTCAAAAATACATTGCGTTCCAAGAAGAGGTTATCACAAGAAGAACAAGATTTTACCTCAAAAAAGCAGAAGAGAGAGCACATATTTTGGAGGGTCTTGCAAAGGCTCTTGACATTGTTGACGATGTTATCGCAACAATCCGTGCCTGCCGTGGCGGTCAAAGCGAAGCCAAGCAGGCAATTATGGACAAGTTTGGATTTGACGACCCACAGGCTGCGGCTATCGTTGCTTACCGTTTGGGTCAGTTGGCAGGACTTGAAATTGAAAAAATCATCAACGAGTTGAATGAACTTCACGAAAAAATCAAGGACTACAACGACATTCTTAACAACGAGCAAAGAGTGCTTGAAATTGTTAAAACCGAAATTCGTGAGGTTGCCGACAAGTACGGCGACGAAAGACGAACAGAAATTTCTGCCTTTACCGGCGATGTTGACGACGAGGATTTGATTCCGGTTGAGGACTGTATTCTTACGCTTACCGAAAGAGGATACATCAAGCGTCAGACGGTTGACACCTACAAGGCACAAAACCGCGGCGGCAAGGGCATTATGGGTATGTCGAGAAGAGAAGAGGATGTTGCAAAGAATATGTTTACATGCTCAACTCACGACGCTATACTCATCTTTACCAATATGGGTAGGGTATTTAAGCTTAAAGGTTATCAAATTCCGGAAGCTTCAAGAACGAGCAAGGGTATGAATGTTATCAACCTTTTGCCGATTGAACAGGAGGAAAAGGTAACTGCAATGGTTAAGGTGCCGAAAGAAGGCAACAGAGATTATCTTTGTATGGTAACGCGTAACGGCGTTATCAAGCGTACGGCACTCGACCAATATAACAACATCAGAAAAACAGGCATTATTGCCATCAATCTTGACGAGGGCGACGAACTTTGCTGGGTTGAAATTACCGACGGAGAACGCAATCTTATTGTTGCAACCCACGACGGTATGGCTATATGCTTTAAGGAAGAGGACGCCCGTCTTATCGGCAGAACAGCAAGAGGCGTGAGGGCAATTCAGTTGTCCGACGGCGACTATGTTGTAGGTTTTGCCGTTGCGGTAGACAATATGCAACTTCTTACCGTGTCGGAAACAGGTTACGGACGAAGAAGCGAATTTGAAGATTACCGTGTTCAGGGCAGAGCCGGCAAGGGACTTATTAATTACCACACCGAAAAATTCGGCAAGGTAGCTATGATTGCTCCCGTTATGGAAGAAAATGATGTTATTATGATTACCTCGGACGGTGTTGTTATCCGTACTCATGCCGACCAAATCTCGCTTATCAAGAGAGGCGGCAAGGGCGTTAAGGTAATGACCGTCAAAGACAACGAAAAGGTTGCAACCATCGGTATTGTTGAAAGAGCGGCTGACGAAGAAGAAATTACCGCTCCGGAGCAAACGGACGCCGAAGGTCAGGACGAAGAAGTACCTGCCGAGGACTAAATAATAATTGTCAGCGATGACAGAGGAGTAATTTATGGAAAAAGGATATAATATCGACGATATTCTCTCGGAGGTCAAAAAACGCCGAGAAGAAAACGAAGCTCAGCTTAAAGCGGAAGACAGTGCAGCCAAAAAAGTTGTTGAAGAGGCTGTAAACAGCGTAAAACCTGAGCCGGTCGTTGAGGATATTACCCCGAGTGAGGAACCTCACGAAAAATCGGAGGAAATTTATTCTCAAACCACAAATCAAACCCAAAATGAAAAAATTGAGCAGAAACAGGAAGCAAAACCGCAAAGCACGGTAGATGTTAAATTGCCGAAAGCAGACGAAAAGCCTCTGGAGCCGCTTAATGTTCAGCATAAAAACAGGGACAGAGCCGTTCCGAAAAACGAGGACGATTTTGTTGATGTAAAAAATATCGCCGTGCAAAACGACGATTACGATAATTATTACATCAACACTTCCGACGGCACGGACGGTAAGCGTGCAAAGAAAAAGAACAAGAAAAAAGGCAAGAAAAAGAAAAATGTTGCACTTCGCATAATTCTTATTCTTCTCATTATTGTTCTCGGCGTCGGAATCGGTGCTTACTGGTATGTAAATAATATTTTGGATACCGTGACGGACGAAAATGCGGATAACACCGAAACCACGCAGGAGCAGGTGCTTTCAGACGAAAAGGTTGAAAGTTTTGACGCTATCGAGGAAACCGACGCTTCGCAAATCGGCTCGCTTCAGGATATGATTAAGCAGTGGTACAGAAACGGCACTCCGGCATCGTCATCAAGAGTTCTCAACATTATGCTTATCGGCGAGGACACTCGCGGCACAAAGGTGCTTGAAAGCGGAACGAGAGCCGACTCGGCTATCATCGCAAGCGTAAATGCCGACACAAAACAGATTAAACTCACATCGATTTTGCGTGACGCCTACGCTTATTGGGAAACCACAAACGGCGACGAGTCAACGGGCGAATTCGGCAAAATCAACGGTGCAATGTCTACAAACGGCGGCGATATTCATACCTATATTTCAGCAGTTGAAAATCTTTATAAAATAAAGATAGACAACTATGTTATCGTAAACTTTACAAGTTTTGAAAAAATTATCGACAATTTGGGCGGTGTTGAGCTTGAACTCACAAGTGCCGAAATTAACGAAATCAACAACCACCAAAAGAGATACGGCAATGTTACCATTGAAAAAACATTCGACGGAAACAAGGGTACTTTGAAGCTCAGCGGTAAGCAGGCACTTGCTTATTGCAGAATCAGAAAGATTGACTCGGACAATATGCGTGCAAACCGTCAAAAGACCTGTTTGAGCAAGGTTTTCAGCGATATGCAGAATGTTTCAAGCGTTAAACTTCTTAAAATTCTCAATGATATGGTGCCTTATATTCGTACAAATATGACGAAGAGCAACATCGTTTCAACGGCGAAATACGCACTCAGCGAGGGCTGGATGAACTTTGATGTTGCAACATCGAATGTACCGGAATACAGAAATGACGAAAGCGGTGCAGGCGGTATTTTCTACGGTGCTTGGTGCTGGAAAGCTGACTATCCGATGGACGCATATATGCTTCAAATGGATATTTACGGTAAGAGCAGTATAACTCTTGCACGCACGAGAGTTGATTATATCAACTGCCGTGAAAAGGGCTTTTATTCGGAAACAGGCTATGCCGTTCAGGCAACTTATACCAATGAAAATTACGGTGAAGTTACCACCCGTGCAACCGAAAAGGAAACCACAACAACAAGCAATTAGACTGTGATAAAGCTCCTGAAACACGCCAAAATCATTTTAGCGAAGCTTTGTAGGGGATAGGCTTGCCTA
>CAVBQD010000115.1:0-7033 GCA_963597385.1 bacterium
CAGAGCCTTTCTCAACAGCCTACAGCGTGCCGAAAATACTTTTTCGACACGCTGAAAGGGGCTGTTTTTTACAGCCCACTTGTTTATTTATTGATTAATTCTTTAATTTTTTCTTCAGACCAAACCGGGTTATCAAAAAGCTTAATTTGATCCGGTTTTTTCTGAAATATTCGATACGGCTTATCAGTAGAATTATCCCATATATTTATTGAATCACAAACTTGAATAAGTTCAGGAATTAACTCAAGTGCTTTATTATATCTGGATTCAATTTTATCTTTAGGAACATCGTGTCCGCCCTCGGCAACCCTGTTTTCCACTCTTTGAAAATTTATAGAGCTATCCGCTGTCACAAAGTAAAAACATCTTATGAAATAGCCTTCGGATTTAGCTCTTATAAGAAGGTCTAAATTTCTTCGAGTAGAAAGAACTGTTTCAAAAGCAAAATTTCTTTTTTCAAATATAGCTAATTCTCTCAACCTTGTGGCTTCTATGGCTGCATCGAGTGCCGAACATCCGGTAGATGATTGAATATTATCAGCGTTAATATATTCAAAGGTTGAATCTGCAAATTGTCCGGGTCCTAATATATATTCCGTATATGTGCTCTTTCCGCTTCCGTTAGGACCGGCAATTACAACTACTTCAGGCTTTTTCTGCATAGACTTTTCTTCCATCTGCATATTCTAAATAAGCTCTTTTCGTTTCCAAGTCGTATTTTGAAATAGGGATACCTTTAAGTTTTTTTCTGGCTATAACAAGCTTAAGTCCTTCAGCAAACACTTCATCGAGTTCTTCGTCTGTTATGGTTTTTCTCTCACACATAGTATCCACCCTTTCTATAATTATTTTCTATTATATTATATCACGAAACATCACTTTGTGCAACTTTTAATTGGCGTTAAATTAAACCGATATTTTAATTTAAGAGCGTCATTTTTTCCAACTTATATACCGTTGATTTTACAGCACTTATGATGGTTAAATAATTTATGTAATTCTATCCCAACAGGAAATATCCCAGCACGCCGTAAACGGTGGAGAGCATTACAAAAACATTTGCAACTGCACTTGTTTTGCCTTTTGCAATGCGGATAACTATTCCCACGGCGGATATAATCAGACCGCACCACGCAATGATAACTTCACGCATATAGTTATCGGGAAGTGATGTTGCACTGATGAATGTAACAAGCACATTGAGTGCCACTGCAAGCCAAAAGAAAATGATGTGCACCGATTCGTTGTTTTTCGGCTTGAACATAAATATTGATGTGATTATAAACGAAAATGCGATTATAATCTCCAAAATAAGCATTGGACTTAAAGCTAAAGTAGGCATAAGTTCTCCCTCATTTCATAAACTTGTCTATAGCCGCGTTGAGTTCGTCAATCATTTCGGTATCGCCGTCCTCAACCGCGTGAACAATACAGTGTGCCATATGGTCTTTGAGTATTACTTTTCCGGTGTTGTTAATAGCGGATTTAACCGCCGCAAGCTGAATAAGCACATCACTGCAATCTTCGTCATCTTCCACCATTTGCTTAACTTTTTGCAAATGTCCGATAGCACGGGCAAGGCGGTTTGACACCTCGCGTTTGTGCTCGTCCGAATGATGATGTCGGTGCTTTTGTTGCAAATCACTCATAGTTTACCTGCCGATTATTTAAAGTATTTTACGCCGCTTTCAAAGAGAAGCATATCCTTTTCAAACGGAACATTTTTATAAAGATTGTCGCCCTTACGCTCGCAGTGACCCATTTTACCGAGGACACGGCCGTCCGGAGAAGTGATACCCTCAACCGCACAAACCGAACCGTTCGGGTTAAACGGCATATCGGCAACAACATCGCCGTCAAGATTTACATACTGCGTTGCAACCTGACCGTTTTCGATAAGCTTTTTCATAACATCTTCGTTTGCTACAAATCTGCCCTCGCCGTGGCTGATCGGAACTGCAAACATATCGCCCGCATTTACGCCCGAGAACCAAGGAGATTTAACGCTTGTAACTCTTGTGTACGCCATTGAAGAAATGTGTCTGCCGATGGTGTTGAATGTAAGCGTCGGGTCGTTTTCGCCGATTGTTTTAATTTCGCCGTAAGGCACGAGTCCGAGTTTGATAAGAGCCTGGAAGCCGTTGCAGATACCGAGCATCAAACCGTCACGGCAGTTAAGAAGCTTTTGAACAGCCTCGCTGATTTTCGGATTGCGGAATGTTGTTGCAATGAACTTGCCCGAACCTTCCGGTTCGTCACCGCCCGAGAAACCGCCCGGAAGCATAATGATTTGGCTTTGCTCGATTTCTTTTGCCATTTTGTCAATCGTTTCGTTGATAGCGGCTGAAGAAAGGTTGTTTACAACAAGAACCGAAACATCTGCACCGGCTTTTTCAAATGCACGGGCAGAGTCAACCTCGCAGTTTGTGCCCGGGAATGCCGGAATGAATACTCTCGGTTTTGCAACCTTGTTCTTTGCAACAAAGATAGAACGCTCCTTGTAAAGCGGTACATCTTCGTACATTTTAGCCTGCTTGCCCGAATCTGTCGGGAACACTTTTTCGAGTTTGCCCGTCCAAGCTTCGATAAGGTCGTCGCAGGTGTAAACCGTGCCGTCTATAATGAATACGCTGTTGTCGTTTGTTGTGCCGAGTGTTACGCCGTTAAACGCACCCTCATCTGCAAGTTCAAGAACAAAACTGCCCTGAAGCGGTGCGAACAAATCCTTGCCGTCAAGATTTTGTGCAAATGTAACGCCTGTTTTGTTACCGAAAGCCATTTTGCAAACGGTAGCTGCGGCACCGCCCTCTTTAACTACGCCTGCCGCAAGAACTGTGCCGTTCTTGATACCGTCGGCAACGGCAATCATAAGGTCGAGAGCCTCTTTGTATTTAGGAAGCCCCGTTTCGTCGTCAACAGGAAGTTTAACAAGTTTAACGGTTGAGCCGCTATGCTTAAACTGTGCGGAAGCGGTTTCGCTCGCTTTTGAAATGCCAACGGCAAAAGATACGAGAGTAGGCGGAACATCAAGGTCGTTGAAGCTGCCGCTCATTGAGTCTTTACCGCCGATTGACGGAGTGTTGTAGCCGATTTGAGCCGAAAGTGCACCCAAAAGTGCGGCTGTCGGCTTGCCCCAACGCTTAGGGTCGTTGCCGAGTTTTTCAAAATATTCTTGGAATGTAAGTCTTGCGTCCTTCGGATTACAGCCTACTGCGGCAAGCTTTGCAAGTGATTCCGTAACAGCAAACGCTGCCGAATGGAACGGTGACCAGCGTGAAATTTTCGGTACAAAGCCGTAAGACATAACGGTAGCCGTATCGGTTTCGCCGTTAAGAAGCGGAACTTTTGCAACCATTGCCTCTTCCGGTGTAAGCTGATATTTTCCTGCGTACGGCATAAGAACCGTGCTTGCACCGATTGACGCGTCAAAACGCTCAACAAGACCCTTTTGGCTTGCAACTTCAAGTCGTGCAAGATTTGCTTTAAGAGCTTCTGCGTTGGTCATATTTTCAAGCTCGGCAGGAATTTCCGTACGGTACGATGTGTCGTCAATGCCTGTGATTTCGGCTTTTGCGTGCTGAACCACACCGTTTGTGTTGAGGAAGTCACGGCTGAGGTCAACAATCTTGTCGCCTCTCCAAGTCATCTCAAGTCTGTTATTGTCCGTAACCTTTGCAACAACGGTTGCTTCAAGGTTTTCTTCGTTTGAAAGTGCAATGAATTTGTCTGCGTCCGCCTTGTCAACAACAACAGCCATTCTCTCCTGCGATTCGGAGATTGCAAGCTCCGTGCCGTCAAGACCTTCGTATTTTTTCGGAACAGCGTCAAGGTCAATCTGCAAGCCGTCTGCAAGTTCGCCGATAGCAACGCAAACGCCGCCGGCACCGAAGTCGTTGCAACGCTTAATCATTTTTGAAACTTCCGAATTGCGGAACAAACGCTGAATTTTTCTTTCCGTAGGCGGATTACCCTTTTGAACTTCCGCACCGCAGGTTTCGATAGACGAGCTGTCGTGAGCCTTTGATGAACCTGTTGCACCGCCGCAACCGTCACGACCTGTGCGACCGCCGAGAAGAATAATAACATCTTCGTTTTGCGGAACTTCACGGATAACATTTTCTTTTGGTGATGCACCGATAACCGCACCGATTTCCATACGCTTTGCAACATAGCCCTCATCGTAAAGCTCCGTTACCTGACCGGTTGCAAGACCGATTTGGTTGCCGTATGACGAATAGCCCTGTGCCGCACCCGTGGTGATTTTTGCCTGCGGAAGTTTTGCGTCAAGAGTTTTTTCAAACGGTGTTGTCGGGTCGCCCGCACCGGTAACTCTCATTGCCTGATAAACATATGCTCTGCCCGACAGCGGGTCACGGATAGCACCGCCGAGGCAGGTTGCCGCACCGCCGAAAGGTTCGATTTCGGTAGGGTGGTTGTGTGTTTCGTTTTTAAACTGAATAAGCCACGGCTCTTTTTTGCCGTCAATTTCAACATCAACATTAATGGAGCAAGCGTTGATTTCTTCGCTTTCGTCAAGGTTGGTTACAACCCCTCTTTTTTTGAGCACCTTTGTGCCGAGGCAAGCCATATCCATAAGGCAAACGATTTTGTCTTTTCTGTCGCCGTAAACCTCTTTGCGAAGTGCAAAATATTCTTCAAGTGCCGCTTCGACAGCCTTTGAGTATTTGCCCTCATCAATCTTGATTTCGTCAAGTTGAGTGGCAAAGGTGGTGTGACGGCAGTGGTCCGACCAGTATGTATCGATAACTTTAAGCTCCGTAAGCGACGGCTCGCGGTTTTCGTCGTTTTTGAAGTAGTCGCGAACCCAGCACAAATCAGCAACGCTCATTGCAAATCCCATTGAAGCGTGGTACTTTGCAATTTCATCATCGGTCATACCGATAAAGCCGTTGATTCTTACTATATCTGCCGGAACATCACTCTTGATGTCAAGAGTTTCCGGCTTGTCCATAGATGCAAGTCTTGATTCAACCGGGTTGATTACATAGGATTTAATCTTGTCAAATTCTTCGTTTGAAATGTTGCCCTTAACCGCAATGATTTTTGCCGACGCAACCGTCGGACGCTCGCCGACCGTAAGAAGCTGAATGCACTGTGCCGCACTGTCGGCTCTTTGGTCGTACTGACCCGGAAGATACTCTGTTGCAAACACCTTCCATTCAGGCGAAAATGTCATTTCATCATAGTAAACATCGTCAAGGTTCGCTTCGCTGAACACGCCTTTTACAGCGGCTTTGAAACTATCCTCCGGCAAACCTTCGGCATCGTATCTGTTGATGATACGAACCTCTTCAAGTCCGGTGATGCCAACATTGTTTTTGAGGTCCTCCAACATATGAACAGCCTCAATGTCGTTACCTTTTTTCTTCTCTGCGAATACTCGATAAACTTTGCTCATAAACTTGCTCCTATAGTTATAATTTTTTGTTTAAATATTTTATCATATTATATTGCTCATTACAACGATTTTTTGCAAATAGTCCCGAATAATGCCCAAATTTATAAATTATAATTAAAAAATTGTGAACATTGTTTCTTTTTTGTCATAGATGTGATATAATCAAAATATAGTTTAACAGCTATAATTTTTATGAGTTTTTAACGGAGCGTATCTGTTTATAATGTTAGATAATACCGACGAACTCGCATTTGAGGTTGAATTCCTCTCTTGCGTTATTGATAAAAAGAAAGATTTTGAAGTTGTTGACGCCGACACACATTTTTGTGACTTTGTGGGCATTCATTATTCCAAGATTAAGCAGGGCAAGCTGTCACTTCTTGACATACTTGTTCCGCAAGACCGAGAAGATATAGTACAGAAAATTTGCAAAAAGGATTCGCCTTATGTGTACTTTGACCTTTACTTGAAAGATAATTCCTCTCAGTATAATTTTGTGCACGCCACGGCACGCAACAATCCGGAAAATTCGCTTTGCCAAATCACCTTTGCCGATGTAGGCAAGTCGGAGGAAAAAAGCAAGGCTCTTCGCGAAAAAGCAAAGACGATGAACCACCTTATCGACCTTGTTACCGGCGGCGTTTGCCTTTTCAAGGTTAATTCCGATATGCACTTTGATGTGCTTTATGCAAACGAGGCGTGCTGCAAGTTTTTCGGCACAACAAAAGAGGTTGTCGCACGGGAGAATTTCCGAATAAGCGACCTTGTTCATCCCGATGACAAAAGCCGTGCGTTTACGGCAATCGGCTCGGCAATGGCAACAAAAAAGCCGATAGATATGGAGCTTCGCATAATGACTCACAGAGACGAATATATGTGGGTCAAGCTTAACTCTGCCATTCAGCGGTATGACAAAAAGGACAACTGCCCGATTTTCCACGCCATGCTCACCGACATTTCGGAGCTTAAAGCGGCTGAAAAAGAGGGACAACAGCAAAAAGAAATGCTTTTGAAAGTGCTCAAAAATGTGCCGGGTCCTATGTTCTCAACCTCGTTTGACGACCCGTTCAGCCTTACGGTTGTAAGCAGTGATTTCCTTAAACTTATCGGCTACACAAGGGCGGAACTGTTTGAGGATTTTGACGGCGATTTGTCACGGCTGATTGTTCCGCGTGAGGTGGATGTTGCCCGTCATTCTATCGAAAAAGGCATTGAAAACAACAAAAAAGTGCTCCGTGCAACCTATGCACTTAAAACCAAAAGCGGCAAGCAACTTATTGTTAATGACAGGCGAAAAATTGTTGAACTCGATTCGGGTGAAAAGTCGCTGATTGGTATGATAAGCGATATAACATCCAAGAATCTCGATATGTATTTTGAATCATAAATATAAATCATATAAACCAACCAAGGCTCACCTTTTAATGTTATAAAGGGGAGCTGTTGTGCTTTCGTAGGGAATGCCGTCCGCGGCATTCCGTTTCGGTGCGTCAGGGATGCCGCACCCTACGAGGGGTTAAAATAATAAAAAGGTAAAACCCTTCCGTCTTTTGCTTCGCAAATGAACTGCCCCAAATTGTGCAGACAGTACAAAAAGCCCCCCTCTTGATGTAA
>CAVBQD010000116.1:0-6866 GCA_963597385.1 bacterium
GTACATAACGAGCGAGCCTATGTCAAACAGCCCGAAGTTGCCCTTTACACCGATAAAAACATATACTCCAAACGCAACCAACGCACCCATCACGGCAACAATCGAGCTTGTTTTTGCTGTACGCATTGAAATTTGTTTCAGCGTTTTTTCACCGTCTGTGAGTATTTTCTCCGTTGCGATTTTATTTATCAAATTTTGTTCTTTGTATATTCGTATTTCTTTGCCTGTTTTGTAGTCGTCAAATATGTCAATGAGCGAATAAAACAGCCTGTCAAGCGTTGCATATGCTTCGTTTGCGGCAAGATACGATTTATTCATTTTAACCGCAATCAGTGCCATAACCGCCGCCATAACCACAAGGGTGGTTATAAGCAAAATCAAAAATATCGGTCTTTCAAAAAATGAGTTGCCTGTTTTGGTAAATCCGATTTTTAAAAGCGGCAGTATCATTATTACCGACACGATAACCGTAAACACGCCTTTTACAAACACCTGGCTTGTCCACATAAAGTACGAAAATCTTGCCCACCTGCTTGCTCCGGCTTCCTCGTGCTTGTGTACGGTCTTTCTGAATTCGTTATCCTCAAGCTTTTCGTAATCGATTCCAAAGATTTTTTCAGCCATTTTGAAGTTTTCTCTGCTGAAAAGCAAATCGGCTTTTACATCATATAAATCGGACAAAAAACCTCCTGCGTAATCAAGTATAAAATTGAGTGCAACGGCTGTTAAAATGTAGCCCAAAATGCCTTTGAAGTCCGCACCGGCGGTCATAATTCCGATTATTTTTGCCGTAAACCATATGTTTACAAACGGCTTTGCACCCGTTATAACCGCACAGAAAAAATCAAAGGGTACTATTCCTCTGTCAAGGGCTCCTATTTCACGGTACATTTTGAATATCATCTTGATGTTACTCATTCACAGCCACCCCCTGTTCTCTGTAATAGTAGCTCTGAATTTGGAACATTTTGTAGTACGCACCCCTTTTTGCCATCAACTCATCGTGTGTGCCTTCCTCGGTTATCTCACCGTTTGATACAAACAAAATTCTGTCGCAAAAGCGGGTTGAAGAGAGCCTGTGAGATATGAAAAACGAGAGCTTGCCGTTTGACAGTTCGCTGTATTTCAGGTACAGTTCGTTTTCGGCAATCGGGTCGAGTGCCGCCGTCGGCTCGTCAAGAATTAATATGGGAGCGTCTTTGTATATCGCTTTTGCAAGGAGGAGTTTTTGCTTCTCTCCGCCCGAAAAATCAACAGCGTCCTTGTACACATTTCTGTCCATAAGCGAATTTGCTCCGTTCGGCAAAGAGCAAACTTTGTCATACATTTCGGCTTGCTTCAATGCAATGGCAAATTTTTCTTCGTTACATTCAATGCTTGCCTTAATGTTTTGCTTAATTGTCATCGGCAAAAAATAATAGTCCTGAAAAATCGCCGAAAACATATCAAAATAGCTTGTTTTTGTTATTTCGGCTGTGTCTTTTCCGTTTAGCAAAATTTTGCCGTCGGTCGGCGAATAAAGTCCGCACAGAAGTTTGATGAGTGTGGTTTTGCCTGCTCCGTTTTCTCCTACAACGGCAACTTTTTCACCGTTTTTGAATTTAAGGTTGATGTTTTTCAGCGTCGGTTCATTTGCCGACGGATATTTAAACGATACATTTTCAAATTCAATCCCGTCAACCGATTTAGAAGTCAATTTGTCGCCCTGTTCGGCTGTGTCCTCGGATTCAATGTATTCTCTGTATGCCTTGCATTCGTTACAATCCGTTTCAATTTGATTAACGGAATATCCAAGGCTGAGCACCCAGCTTGAAAAGCCTGTGATAATTCCGAAATAGAAAATAAAATCGGACACTCCGAGTTCGCCTTTAGTTGTTAAATACGCAAGGTAGATGTAAGCAATCGCTTCACGCACGGCGTTGAGCAGGGCGGTAACGCCGTCAAATGCCACGCAGGTATGGGTGTATTTTGCATATATTTTTTCAATTTTGCAAAGCGAGTCGGCAAGAGCCTTTACAAAATAATCGCTCATACTGTAAAGTTTGATATCTTTAGCCGCAGTGCCATCCTTACACAACTTGTAAAAATAATCAAATTTTGTTGCCGGACTTGAACGCTTGTTTAGGTTCTCGTGTTGCTTTTTTGTAAGTGCTCTTTGTATACAAAATTGTGCACCGCAGGTGGCAACAATGAGCAAAATCATAAAAATGTTGATTTTGTAAATCAGCACACTTGATGCGATTACGCCAACAACCGCAACAAAAAATTGGTTGAGCCTTGCGATAAAATTCGCTCCGCCCGACCACCTGCCGTTGTAAAAAACTTCGGCACGCTTTTGTTTTTCACGCATTTCAAGATTTTCTATGTTAACATAGTCGGTGCGTAAATTCTTTTCAAAAGCGGCAACGGCATATCGCATACGCACGATTCTCGCACCGCCGAGTATAAGCTCGTTCATAAACGGGTCAAGCCAAATCGTGAGCGTCAAAAGTAGGCTCAGCCCGCCGATAACGGCAATAAGCCGCTCGGTTGTTACGCCTTTTGTGATGCAGTCAATCATCGCTTTTGGTATGTATGCTGTAACAATCGGCTGAAATACGAGTGCCGGCACTCTTACAAAAAAGTAAAACAGGCTCTTTTTGTCCCACTTGAACCAATTTCCAAGCATATATTTGATGTTCTCTTTCATTTCTCCTCCTTAAAGCAAAAATGCCCTGCAAATAACCGCAAAAGGCTGTATTTGCAAGAGCTTAACTTCTGTGTTCGGAATGGTAACAGGTTTCTCTTTTTTATCGGCTGCAACCGATTTTATTGTTGATTTTATAATACATCACAGCGGTGCAAACTGTCAAGATTAATTTAATTTGAAACACAGATCAAACAAAATCTTATTTCAAATTAAAAAACAGTAAAATTTCCTTCAAAAAACACTTGCATTTTTAAAAATCTGTGTTATAATAATTTAGCAAAAGCGAATACAGAGGTATAGTGTAACGGTAACACTCCGGACTCTGACTCCGTCATTTAAGGTTCGAATCCTTATACCTCTGCCATCACCTCGGAACATTCGTGTTCCGAGGCTTTTTTATGCCCAAATACTGCTTTTTACGGCGGTATTCGGGCACTTTTTCTTTGCCTTAAAATATCGTGAGAGTCTTTGAGAAATTTTAAGAGATAGCAAATTTCAAAATCCCAAATCCGTTTTAGTGCGATTTAGGGCATTTATGACTGAGACTTTTGAGAGACATCGCTGCTGCCGTTACTTGCACAGGCAATCAAAGAAGAAAGTATAACCATAATTGAGAATATAATTAGTATGTTCTTTTTCATATTACCAACCGTCAGAGCCATCCACTATATTATCATCTTTGCCAATGTCATTTGAGCTTGTTGTGATAATATTTGCAGATGAAAACTCGGTGATTTCTGCATATGGTTTAATGTATAACTCTTTCATTATTAAGCCTCCAATAATTTATTAACTGCGTTTTTGGTGTTTTGATCTATTTCATCGTCGGCAAGAACAAGCCCTGCCACTTCGTCGAAAGAGCCTTTTAATGTGTTTGAATAGAAATACATTCCATCTATATAAACATATGCTCGTGCGGTGATATTTCTGTCATAATACTGTTTCGGTATATTGGAAATAACCAGATTAAACGATGTTGTACCGTTATTTTCAATTCTGTTAGGTGCCAATGCTTTCTTGATATTTTTACCGTCAACGGTATCTATTGACAAATCATCCGCGCCCTTTTGGCTGTAGATAAACCCGTATTCAATCTCATTTGCAAGCACTTCTATTTCAGTGATATTATCCCAAGTAAAGCCGAAACGAAGCCCTGCAGCAGAAGTGCATATTGACCTGCCTAAATCAGCCACATTAGCAGGCTTTTCTGTATTGTTGTTTCTTGCATCGCTTGGTATAAATGTTAAATTCTTATCATTTGCCCAGATTTCGGCATTAGAGTTTTTTGGTGCAATTACCGTATAATTTCCGCTTACAAGTGTGGAAACATTAGTAGTTGATGAGAATTTATCGGATAGATATAATGTGAAATTATCACTTTTCGGAAACTGAAGTTCTTGAGTGGTACTTTCCAAATTTGGTGCATAAAGGAATTTCATATTTAAGCATTCCGAATAATCACAATACTTATAATTTAATTTTTCTGCATGGGGTGTATATACATATTCAAGCACAGGAACTTTACCCTGCTCAATTTCATTTATGCCTTTTTCGTCAAACACATATGAGGGTATTTGCTTGAGTTTAGGTGCATAGATACTCTTTAGCGAAAAACAATTTGTAAATTCCTGTTCAATCGTGTTGTCGATATTTTCTGCATTTTCTATATTTACATATTCCAATTTATCGCCTGCAAAATCATTTCCGCCCAATGTTTTGCATTTCGGCAAATCAATTGATTTTGCCGAAGCATTATAAAATGCATCTCCCCACAGATATGTGCAATTCGGTAAATTAAGTGTTTCAAATAAAGAGTCTTTAAATCCAAAATATCCAACTTCTGTTATATTTGAAAAATTCATTTCCTTTGGAAGTGAAACGCAATTTGCAAAAGCCTCTCGGCTTATAACGGTAACAGACGGAATATTAAGTTCAGAAAGCAAAGTGCAGTTTTTAAAACCGCCGTCGAGTTCCGTTAATTTCGGCAAATTTGCATATTTAACAGGAGTGTTTTCAAAAGCGCGTCTTGATGATATCAAGTTCGGGAAATCGGCTTCAGTTATACCTGTAGCTTTTAATGCACCGATACCGTCAACTCCGGCACCGCATTGCGCATATTTTAAACTGTCTTTAAACGAGAGCTTTGTAAGCATATTACAATTATAAAAGGTTGCCTCATTTATATATTCTATATTCGGCATGTTTTCTTCATAAAGAGAAGCACAGTTTTTAAATGCCGATTGCCAACAATGTGTAACGCCTGATGCCTTAATTTTCTGCAAATTACTGTTTTCAAATGCCGAGGTTTTGATTTTTTTAATTGTGTCGGGTAATTCAATATGCACAATACTGCTGTTTTTAAAGCAGTTTTCACCTATTGCAGTAGGGGTTATTCCGTTTATTGTATCGGGTACAAGGATTGCCGTATATGTTCCGCTATATGCTGTAATATCTCCGTCGTCACTTATCTCAAAATCGCTTTCTTTCGCAGATTTGAATATCTGATAATTTGCAGAAGTGTAATTACTGTGCAATGCGTTTCCTATAATCGGAAAAGCCGCGGCAATTATATTCGCCTGATCTGTTATCTCTATAGCGTTTTTGTATGTTGTGCCGTTTGATGAACTCGGTAATGTGCCATCTGTTGTATAGACTATTTTTGTGTTCAATTTATCCGTGCAGGATAATTCCACTTTGACGGTATCCTGATATTCGCCGCTTTTATAATTAAAGCTAACTTCACTTTTTCGGTCGGAACTTTCGATAAGATTTGTAAAATTAAGTAATCCTGCTCCTGCCCACAATCTGTCCGAAGGGCGGTTCCTGTTAAAAGCGGAAGTTTTCAGTGTTTTAAAAACCTCATCGGGTGTTTTTGTGTTATCTTGCATCAAGACAACGGCAGCTGCTGCCGATACAAACGGAGCCGAGGCGGAAGTTCCGGAAAAATTATAATCATAGTTCCCGCCTATGGAAGCAGTATAAATATTGATTCCCGGTGCCGCCATATCAACCGTTTCGCCGTAGTTTGAAAAAGCGCATTTTTCACCTTTTTGGTCGAATGCCGATACGGCAAATACATTTGGGTCGTTTGCCGGTGTACTATCTGCCGTATCAAGGTTTTCGTTACCTGCACTTGCTATTAGAGTAATACCGCTTTCCTTAAGTTCCTTTAGAAGATTTGTTTCAATTGGAAGAGGCTCACCGTATCCGCCGAAACTCATATTGAGTATATCGGGCTTGTTACTCATATTTAATATGTATTCAAATGTACACAGTAAAGCCGAAACATAAATTTTGCCATCGCTGTTTCCTGCTTTGAAACCGGCAAGTTTTACATTGCTCGGTGTGCATTGTGCGATTATACCGGCGCAACTTGTTCCGTGACCTTCATCGTCAATTTCATTATCTTTTAATCCTGTGGTACTGAAATTTACATTAGTACGTATAATTCTTGATTTCAGCATAGAGTGAGTATAATCAATACCTGAATCCACAATACCTACGGTAATGTCATTCAAATTTTTATTTTTGAAATAGTTTACGGTTGTATCTGCTTCGGTAAAGGAATATGCCCATGTTGATGAAGTTGATGCATATGTGGAATGCTCATTGTTTGTATTGTAATTGAGATTATAAACTCTGTCCGTTTCTGCAGTAAGTCCGTGTTTTTTATATTGTTTAAGTGCCGCTTGTGCAGATTCGCTGTTTTCAAACTGAATAAAGGCATATCCAAGTCCGTATACCTCATCAACACAATCATATGTGTTGATTTTTGATTTTGTTTTCACAATTACTCTGTTGTCAACAGGTATGCTTTCGGCTTCCGTATTATTGAGCTTTTCTTCATACTCGCCATTGTATTCTTTTGTCATTTCTGCTATGTCACTGCTCACTTGTGTTGCATTATTCATTCTGATTTCTGCAGCAATTACGCTTTCACACGGATAAATAAGTGTTATAAACATAGATATTGTGAGGAGTATACTTATTGTTTTTTTCATAAATTCACCTGTTTTTATAATTATTGTTGTCATTAATATATAATGAAAAGTTATAAAAATCAGCAAATTTGCAAAAATGTACCGTTTTTTATGTAAAATTGGCAATACTTTATTTTAAAATAAAAAATCACGGCATGCTTTTTATAAAGCAAAACCGTGATGATTTTATCTTTTGA
>CAVBQD010000117.1:0-6815 GCA_963597385.1 bacterium
GAGTAGTTTAATGAACACACCGTTATTAATAGTAATAGTAATACTTATAATTTTCTCGGCATTTTTCTCCTCGGCGGAAACTGCGTTTTCATCGCTCAACAAAGTGAAGTTGAAATCAATGGCACAGGGGAAAAACAGTAAAAAAATAGAACGAACAGTTAAGTTGGCAGAGAATTTTGACATTGTACTCTCTACCCTGCTGATAGGAAACAACATTGTAAACATCGCTTCCACATCAATCGCTACGCTGTTTTTTACCGGTTTATTGGGAGATAACAGCGACCTTGGTGCGACGGTCAGCACAATAGTTATGACAATTGTTGTATTGATTTTCGGTGAAATTACGCCGAAAAACATCGCAAAAGAAATGGCTGAATCATATGCGATACTTGTTGCACCGATTGTTAAATTTTTTGTTTTCCTTTTCTACCCTCTAAATATGCTGTTCAGAGGTTGGAAACTTTTGCTCGGCAAAATGTTTAAATTCAGAAAAAGCGACGCCGTAACGGAAGAAGAATTGAAAACATATGTTGACGAAGCACAGACCGGCGGAGAAATCAGCGAAAACGAAAGCGAACTTATCCGCTCGTCAATAGAATTTGACGACCTTTACGCAAGCGACATTCTCACACCGAGAATTGATGTTGAAGCGGTTGACAAATATGCCAAACTTTCAGACATTGAAAAGGTTTTCAAATCAACCGGCTACAGCCGACTTCCCGTTTATATCGGCGACATTGACAATATCGTGGGCATAATCCACCACCGTGACTTTGAGGACATCAGAAGCCGCGGACTGAAATCGCTTCGTACAATCATAAAAGCGGTACCGACCGTCAGTCCGGACACAAAAATCAGCAAGCTGTTACGAATTTTTCAAAAGAACAAGACACATCTTGCAGTTGTAATTGACGAATTCGGCGGTACGGAAGGTATTGTTACGCTTGAAGATATAATTGAAGAACTTGTCGGTGAAATTTGGGACGAACACGACGAGGTTGAGGTTGACATTGAACAAATCGACGACAACAACTACATTGTTGACGGTATGGCAAACCTTGACGATATGTTTGAATATTTTGAAATTGACGACAGCGACACAAATGTAACAACGCTCAACGGCTGGATTATGGAAAATACCGACAAAATACCGGAAACGGGCGACAGTTTTGATTACAACAACCTGCATTTTGAGGTTGCGGAAACCGACGGACGCAGAGCCGAAAAGGTAAAAGTTACAAAAATCAGCACGGAAAGCGAAGAACAAAACGAGGAATAACAAATGTTTTCATTTAAACGAGGAAAAATAGAATACATCATTGCCGGCTTGGGAAATCCGGGCCCTAAATACGCCAACACAAGACACAATGCAGGTTTTAAGGCGGTTGATTTGCTTGCAAAAGAAGAGGGATTTGAAATCAAAAAATCAAAATTTCAAGCTCTTATTGCAGACGAGATAATAGACGGCAAACGCTGTCTTGTTATGAAGCCGCAAACTATGATGAACCTGAGCGGTGAAGCAATTATGCAAGCCGCCGAATATTATAATATTCCAAACGAAAACATCATAGTAATTTATGACGACATCAGTCTTGATATAGGCAAAACAAGAATTAGAAGAAAAGGCAGTGCCGGCGGTCACAACGGTATTAAAAGCATAATTTCGTGCCTCGGTTCGGAGGAGTTTCCGAGAATTAAAATCGGCGTTGACAAAAAGCCGAACGCCTCGTATGACCTCGCAAAATGGGTTTTAGGCGAATTTCCGAAAGAAAAATCCGATGAACTTCAATCGGCACTCCAAAACGCAACGAATGCGGCAAGGCTTATGGTCAACGGCAAAACCGATGAAGCCATGAACAAATACAATAGTTAAAGGCAAAATATGAGCTGTTTTTCAAAAATATTTGACAAAGACAATGAATACCGAAATTTAAAAGAAGCAGTAGGCACTCACGAATTCCCCGTGGGTGCTGTCGGTCTGCCCGAAATCAACAAGGTACACATCGTTCATTCTTTGTGCGACGACCTTAACCGAAAGGCTTTTGTAATCACGCCTGATGAAGCAAGTGCCATCAAGGTTTATGAGGATTTATCCACGATGACGGACGGTGTTTTGCTTTATCCGAGAAGAGAATTCACCTTTCTTGATGTTGAGGGTATAAGCCGAGAATTTGAACATATCAGGCTCGGCGTGCTGTCAAAAATCATCAAAGGCGACTACAATATTGTTGTTGCTTCGGTGCAGGCATCGTGCCAAATGACAATGCCGCCGCAAGCACTTGTTGACCGTTCCTTTTCAATTTGTGAGGGCGAAGAAATTGATGTTGACGAAACGGTGTCAAAACTTGTCAAAGCCGGATACACAAGGTTTGACCAGGTTGACGGCACAAGTCAATTCAGCGTCAGGGGCGGACTTATCGACATTTTTTCTCCGGGTGCTGACGACCCGGTAAGAATAGAGCTTTGGGGCGACATGGTTGATTCAATCGCAAAATTTGATATTTCCACACAAAGAAGAAACAATATTGTAGAAAAGATTGACATTATTCCGGCAACGGAAGTTTTGTTTCCGTCAAAGGAAATTCAGGCAAAAAAGATTGATGAACTCGCCGTCACGCTCAAGGGCAAAGCAATCAAAGCAAGAGAAAAGCTGTATGCCGACAGCGACAGGCTGAAGCAGGGCATAAACCTGCCGTGCAACGACAAATATCTTCCGCTTGCATACAAAAGCAACGGACTTTTTGACTATTTTGACGGTCTGCTGTTTGTGCTTGAAAGCGGTAAATGCAAGGAAAGATGTGAAAATCAGCAAAAGCTTATGCTTGAAGACATCAAGTGGTTGCTTGAAGACGGTATAATTTGCAAGGGCATTGACAAATTCACCCTTGATTTCAACGACCTTTTAAGCGTATATGAAAGCAACAAAGCTGTCTATCTCGATTCACTTCCGCGTGGAAGCTTTGACACGCCGATTAGACACTTGGCGTCGTTCACCTGTCAAACATTTAATTCGTGGAGCGGAACGCTCAGCCAGCTGAAAGACGAGTTGTTCCCTCTTATCAAAACAAAATATGCGGTTTGTATCCTTGCAGGCACATCAAAATCGGCAAAAGCACTCGCCTATGATTTGCAGGAAATGGGATATCAAGCCGTTTACTGTGACAAAAAGCCCGAGGAATTCACCCACGGACTTGTAACCGTTATGGCGGGCACGACCTCATCGGGCTTTCAGTTGTCGTCGTGCAAATTTGCACTCATAACCTACGGCAAGGTTAATCAGGCAAAGAAAAAGCACAAGCACTTCAGCTCAAAAGATGCCATTCATTCTCTTGATGAGCTTGTTGTGGGAGATTACATTGTTCACAACATTCACGGCATCGGTATTTTTGAGGGCATACAGGCACTTGAAATCAACAATGTAAGCAAGGACTATATCAAAATAAGCTACGCCAAGGGCGACAATCTTTATGTTCCCGTAACTCAGCTTGACCTTGTTTCAAAATACATCGGTCCGCACGACAACGCAAATGTAAAAATCAGCCGTCTCGGTTCCGGTGACTGGAGCAAAGCAAAATCCAAAGTTCGTGCCGGACTTCAGGATATGGCAAAAGAGCTTATTGCACTTTATTCAAAGCGAATGAACACAAAGGGCTACGCTTTTTCGGAAGACACGGATATGCAACGCGATTTTGAGCTTAGGTTTGCATATGAAGAAACCGACGACCAGCTTCGCTCGATTGACGAAATCAAAGCGGACATGGAAAAAACCGCACCGATGGACAGACTGCTTTGCGGCGATGTAGGTTTCGGAAAAACCGAAGTTGCTTTGCGTGCGGCATTTAAATGTATAGGCGACGGCAAACAATGTGCGATTCTTGTGCCGACAACCGTGCTTGCAATGCAACATTTTCAAACTGCTCAAAAGCGTATGGAAGCGTTCCCCGTAAGAATAGAAATGCTGTCAAGATTTGTATCGCCAACCAAACAAAAAGAGGTTCTCAAAGACCTTGAAAAAGGCAAAGTTGACCTGTTAGTCGGCACGCACAGAATATTCGGCAGTGACATCAAGTTCAATGATTTGGGCTTATTGATTGTTGACGAGGAACAACGGTTCGGCGTTGCACAGAAAGAAAAAATCAAAGAAAAATTCCCAAAAGTTGATGTGCTGACCCTGTCGGCAACACCTATCCCGAGAACGCTGAATATGGCTATGAGCGGCATCCGTGATATGAGCCTGCTTGAAGAAGCTCCGGGCGACCGCAAACCGGTGCAAACTTATGTAATCGAATACGATTTCGGCATACTTGTCGAAGCTATGGAAAAGGAGCTTGCACGAGGCGGTCAGTGCTATTATTTGCACAACGATATAGAAACCATCGACCACATTGCAATGCAAATAAAAAAAGCTATGCCCGACGCAACGGTTGGAATTGCTCACGGTCAAATGACGGAAGAGCAGTTGTCCGATGTTTGGCAAAAACTTCTCAATGCGGAAATTGACATTTTGGTGTGCACAACAATTATCGAAACGGGTATTGATGTGCCGAATGTAAACACGCTGATTATCGAAAATGCAAATAAACTCGGGCTTGCTCAGCTACACCAAATTCGCGGGCGTGTCGGCAGAAGCAGTCGCCGTGCCTATGCCTATTTTACATTTTCAAAGGGCAAGGAGCTTACGGATATTGCACAAAAGCGACTTGAAGCAATCAGAGAATATACCGAATTCGGTTCCGGCTTTAAAATTGCCATGCGTGACCTTGAAATCAGAGGTGCCGGCTCACTTCTCGGCAACAAACAGCACGGTCATATGGAAAGCGTCGGCTACGATATGTACATCAAACTTCTTGAACAGGCTGTCAGCGAAGAAAAGGGCGAAACCGTACCGGACGAAAAAGAACAGGAGTGTCTTATCGACCTGCCTGTTGACGCAAGTATTCCGGCGTCGTACATTTCGTCAACTCCGCAAAGGCTCGATATGTACAAAACAATCGCAAACATACGCTCGAACGATGAAGCGAACGAAGTTTACGACGAACTTACCGACCGTTTCGGCGTTCCGCCGGCAAGCGTGTACGGTCTTGTTGAAATTGCACTTTTGCGTAACACGGCTATGAAACTCGGGATTTACGAAATCAGGCAAGCCGGCATTAATGCAAAATTTTTCATAAACGATATTAAACCCGAATATCTCATTGCTCTCAACGAAAAAATGCGTGGCAGAGCAAAGCTCAACTCGGGCAAAAAGACCTTTATTTCGGTTGAAACGGTCGGCGGCGACACCATCGGTTGCGTGCGTGACACACTCAATCTTTTGAGCGACTCCGTCAAAAATGAATAAAAAACGATACCTCGGTTGATAATATAACCGAGGTGTTTTTTATGTCTACATCAAATTCAAAAAATAAGGACAAAAATATAAAAGCGTTGTTTTCGGTTGTATGCCTTTGCGTTGTTTCACTCGGACTGATTGTGTACTTTTCAGCCACGCAGAAAAGCAAGGAAAGCACGGTAAACGAGCCAACCACAATTGTTGAAACCACCGAAGTTCAGCATGCGGTGACGGTTAAAGAAACCACGACGCAGACAACAACCAAGGCTCAAAAAACGACAAAAAAGGAAACCGAAACGGAACTGACGATGACCCAAAGCGAAAACAACACGCCGTTTAAAAGCTACTACAAATATCCGCTTACGGACGCAGTGTCTAAGGGTTACAGCGAAGAGTTGACCTACGATAAAACAATGGGCGACTACCGTGCACACACGGCGGTTGATTTCAGCGGAACACTCGGCGACAAAGTTGTTGCGGCAAACGATGGGCTTGTAACCAAAGTGTACACCGACTCGATGTACGGCTTGTGTGTGGAAATCGACCACGGCGGCAAATTTGTGGCAAAATATTGCGGACTTGAAAGTGCCACGGTGAAAAAAGGCGATTTTGTCGACATCGGCAACACAATCGGCACACTCGGCAAAATTCCGTGCGAATCCGGCGACGGCATTCATCTCCATTTTTCGGCAAAATATAAAGGTCAAACCGCCAACCCACTCAATGTGATGAGTAAGACGGAATAGTCCGCCGATAGGCAATGAATTTCGGGAGGATGATATCCTCCCCTACGAAAATCGTGAAATGTTCTGTTTTCAAACCCTTTCGTCAACACTTCGTGTTGCCACCTCCCCTTTTTGTAAAAGGGGAGGCATTAAATGGTTGGTTTTAATGTTTCACGACAGTTTAAAGGCTCCTCTGCAAAAGAGGAGCCTCGTTGAGTTATTATTTAGTTGTTACTGTCTTAACCTTAGACCATTTGCCATAAACTTTTTTACCGTTTATAACCTTATATGCACGGACGCGAACATAATACTTTTTCTTTGATTTAAGCTTTTTAATGGTCTTCTTTGTTGCCTTTTTCTTTGCAACTGTAACGGTTTTCTTATTCTTCTTAAACTTCTTGTTTGTTGAAATTTGAATTTGATAACCGGTTACATTTTTAACAGCTTTCCAGGTTACAACAAGAGCTTTCTTAGCAGCCTTTGCCTTTTTAACAACAACTTTTTTAGCCTTAACTGCCTTTACTGCGGCACTGCTTGAGCTTCCGCTCTGAGTGTTGCCGTTATTTGTAGAAGTGTCTTGTGTAGAAGCACTACCACTTGAAGATCCTCCGCTTGAAGAACCGCCGCCTGAAGTACCGCCATTATTACCACTATCTTTACCTTCTACTTGACCGCAACGAGCACATTTCTTTGTAATGGTACCGTCTTCATTTTCAACTGTATAATATGAATGACAGGTAAGAACTGCTGTTAAATCC
>CAVBQD010000118.1:0-6762 GCA_963597385.1 bacterium
AAATAAAAACAGTTGTAAACAATGTTGTTTTTCCTGTTGTCGATACAATTCTCGCTATTCTTTTCTTTGTTAAAATCGGCACAGCGTATTTTGATTACAGAAAACACGGTCAATTTGAATTTGCGGCTCCTGCTATTCTTTTCGCTTGTCTAATCTTTACGCTTACAGCTCCACTCTATATTTGGGGCATTGTCGGTATGTAATAATATTACGAAACGGAATATATACTCTACAAATAAGCATTAAATATTTAAAATCAGAAAAAATTTGCTATTATCAAACTATAAAAACATTGTAGAGGTAATAGCCAATGAAAGATGTATTAGATATTCTATATGATTCACAAATCCAAACCAATGCATATAATCGAAAAGTCAGTACCGAAATCAATACCATTAAGGCAAAAAAAGATGATGCTGAATCAAAATTCTCCTGCGTCTTGTTGGAAAATCAAGAAATATGTTTCGATGATTTTATGGACACTATAGACGAGTGTTGTGACGATATGCAAAGAGCTATATTCAAAAAAGGTGTAGCTATTGGGATTTCAATTATGCAAGAAGTCATAAGACAGAATGAAAAAAGCAGTGATACTCCTTTAAGAAAACTTTTTGAAAATATGTAATGGTTTGTTTTTATATAGATGGTTGATTTGTTTCAACCATCTTTTTTATTGGAGGTGATTATTATTTTTGATTGGTTAGGAGATATAATCTCCGGTATGGGTGATGCAATCGGAAATGCCTTTTCGGGTATTTCCAATTCGATCATTGATGCCATTCTGAACAGATTTATTCAATGGCTTTTCAAGTCAATATATGATGGTATTGCCAACTTCTTTACGCAAATATCCAATATGGGTACAGAAATATTTAATCTGTCATGGGTACAAGCTGTTGTTAAATTGTTCTCTTTATTCGGTTGGAGCCTCTTTGTAGTAGGCGTTGTTGTATCTGCTTTCGATCTTGCAATAGAATATCAAACCGGCAGAGCAAATATTAAAACAACTGCACTTAATTGGATTAAAGGTTTTATGGCAGTTTCTCTCTTTACCGTTACACCGATTGAACTGTATAAATTCTGCGTATCTTTGCAAAATACTTTTTCAAAAGATTTGGTGAATATAGCTGCTGGCGAGCAATATGTTTCCCTTGGAAGTCTTGCTACAAAAGTCCTTGTTTCATCGTTTAATCCCAGTGGCACAATGATTACAGCCGGACTTTTTGAACTTGTTACACTGATTGCATTAGGATTTTGTGTATTTAAAATCTTTTTTGACAATATCAAGCGAGGCGGAATACTGCTTATCCAGCTTGCAGTCGGTAGTTTGTATATGTTCTCTATTCCAAGAGGTTACGGAGATGGGTTTAATAATTGGGTGAAACAAGTATTTGCATTGTGCCTAACTGCTTTTTTGCAAACAACACTTCTATTCCTCGGCTTGCTTTCATGGAGTACAAATATGTTACTTGCTATTGGTATTATGATGAGTGCGGCTGAAGTTCCGAGAATAGCACAGCAATTTGGTTTGGATACTAGTGTAAAAGTTAATGTAATGAGTGCTGTTCATATGGGTACTTCTGCTGTTAATCTCGTCAAAGCGGTTGGCAAGTAATATTTATTGTTTTTTATATTGCAATATGCTATGATGAACATATCATAATAGAAAGCAGCAATAGTCATGAACAAGTATAAAAATACAGAAAAAGAAAATGAATTTAATATTGAAAAACTTGATGTTTCAATCAAAAGAGGCTTGCAAGATATTAAAAATGGTAAAGTATCACTTGCATCTAAAGTTTTCGATGATATAGAAAGGCAATATGGTTTTTAGAAATATATTAAACAGTTAACGCTCGTCATTGATGGGCGTTATTATTTTATCCGAAATTCAGGAGGAAAAATGAAAAAACAATATATTTATCCGCAGAATATGAGGGCATCTGCAACCTTGTGGCTGTGGTCATTAAAGGATTTTGTTGTAGTTATAATCGGTGCTCTGTTTTCGGCTATTGTATTAGCAACTACAAAACTGATGATTCCGGCTGTACTTGTCGGAACATATGCTCTTTTATCAATTCGTGCGGACGGAACAACAATGCTTGATTTCATTAAATATGGAATCAAGTTTTTTATTTCAACACAACAATATTACGAATGGGGTTTGAAACACGAAACACTCCCCAAACAGAATAAAACAAAAGTAGGTGATGAAAATGGCAAAAAAGAAAAGTAAAAATACGGTTCAAGACCTTATCGGTATTGAAACATTTACAAAAAGAGGTATAAAAACAACTCACGGTGAGCTTGTTTATTACCTTATCAGTCCAACAAATATTTCCGTTCTTTCAAAAGAAAATATCGAAATCAAAATATGGCATTTAATGCAAGTACTATCGGCTCAGCCTAATATTGAAATCTCTTGCATTGATTCATGCGAAAGGTTTGATGATAATAAAAACTTTATGCTTGATCGACTTGCAAAAGAACAAAATGAGAGTGTCAGAAAATGCCTTGAAAAAGATATTGATTATCTTGATAACATTCAAATTGAAATGTCAACAGCTCGACAATTTATGATGGCTGTTCGTTTTAGGAAAGAAAAGGAAGAACAGAAATTCAATCAAATTAACCGAGTGGAAAAAGCAATTGCCGAACAAGGCTTTGAAGTTAAGCGAATGAATAAAGACGATATTAAACGCTTTCTTGCTATTTACTTCGGAGCTTCAATGCAGGGCGAATTGATTCCCGATGTTGACGGAGAGGATGGATTTGATGAAGAAAAGCTCAAAAAGGCGGTGGTATAAAGTGATTGAAGCAATTTTAACTGTAATTATCATTATTGCCTTTACTTTCGCCGCTTCGGTTTTTACATATCTCACTATATGCGGTGTACAGGATTCTAACGACCAAAAGGAGTTTGATAAAATTGCACAGACAATAAATGAATCAAACAAAGATGATTCAAGCGATGAAACAAACGGAGTATATGACCTAATGCTTAAAAATAAAGATTGTGTTGGTTGGTTAAAGGTTGCAAATACGGATATTGATTATCCTGTTATGCTTACAAAAGATGAACCGGAATACTATTTACGCCGTAATTTCAATAAGTCATATTCATATATGGGGACACCTTTTATGGATGCCAACTGCAATATCGGTATTTCAAAAAATCTCATTATTTACGGTCATAATATGAAGAACGATAAAATGTTTGCACCTCTTATGAAATTTAAGAACAAAGAATATTTTGACAAACACCAAATTGTCGAATTCATCACACCTAATGAAAAATCAATTTATCATGTTGTATGTGTTGCTAAAGTTAAGGATGATGATTTATGGTATTCGTTTATCGATGATTTAGGCGAAGATGATTACAACGAAAAAATCAAGGAGTTATACTCAAAATCTTTGTATTGCTCAAATTATGAATTCGGATACAATGATGAGTTTTTGACATTATCCACTTGTGAGTATTCGCATAATGACGGAAGATTGATATTGATTTGTGTTAAAAGTTGATTTTAGGGAAGGATGTGTGTATAATGATTAATGAAAATAAGTTAGGAAGGAGCGTTGTTATGAACTACACTTTGATGCATAAAAACATAAAAGTAGCCGATTTATCATTAGACGAAGAAACCGGTTCAATCGTTAAAATAGGCGAAATATATAACTTTGCTCATCTTCCTATCGGTACAACTAAAAACAGTTCGTCTGCCGACAGAGCATTGCTCAATAAATGGTGGACCGATCGCTCAATTCCTGCAAGTAGGTCGGGTGTAAGAGATGCACTTGAAATTTTGCATGTAAGCACTCCGAAACTGCTTTTGGCAAAATGCTATGGATTAAGCCTTTCGGATCAGTATTGGGTTAAGCCTATTAATTCCGATTTGGAATGGGAATTGGTAAATTTCTTTGATAATGATTTTTCAGAAGATGTCGGTGATATTCTTTTCGGAAAGGCAAAAGATTCTGAAAATATCAGCTTGAACTCACCCGACAACACATCTGACGGTTGTCTGAAGAAAAGATGGAAAATAATTAATCAAAAGCGTTGTCTTCTTAAAGCAGGCAGTTTGCCTTATGAGCAACAGCCGTTTAACGAGGCAATTGCATCATTGATAATGGATAAATTGAATGTTGACCATGTCAATTATTCTGTCATTATTGATGACGAAAAGCCGTATAGTGTTTGCGAAGATTTTATTTCAAAAGATACAGAACTTGTTACGGCTTGGAAAATTTTGCAAAGTTATCCTAAACCTAATCACTTATCTGTTTATCAGCATTATATTAACTGTTGCAAATCTTTAGGCATTGAGGATATCGTTGATAAAATCAATCAAATGGTTGTAGTTGATTTTATTATAGCCAACGAGGACAGACACCTTAATAATTTCGGTCTTATCAGAAATGCAAATACGCTTGAATGGATTGGCGTTGCACCGATTTTCGATAGCGGCTCATCACTCGGCTATGATAAGGTTACACCTAATATGGATAAGCAATCAGTGATAGTTTGCAAACCGTTCAAAAAAACTCATTTCGAGCAGTTAAAATTAGTTACCTCTTTTGATTGGATAGATTTTGATGCTTTGAAAAATATCGACAATGAAACACTCGGCATATTGAGTGATGCCGATGTAAATTTAATTGACGATGCAAGAAAGCAAAAAATCATATCTTCAATCAACCAAAGAATAGAATATATCCATAATCTTGCTTTGGAAAAGACTTGGCAAACTAATGACGACATTAACGAAGATGTTGAAAACGATGTTGCCGAAGATTATTCATCATTTGATATGTCAATGTAAAAATTTAAATAATACTTGTGAAAGACTATAGCTCATTTTTAGAGTTATGGTCTTTTTTATTGGAGGAAAAATGTTTAAGAAAAAGAATAAAGAATTAACCGAAGAAGAAAAAGAAGTAATTCGTACAAAATCATTTTTTGATATGATTCTGCCGTCTACAATAAAATTCTCGACAGATCATTATGTATGCGGTGACAGTTACAGATGCGTATGGGCAATCAAGGAATATCCGCCAACTACGGAAGAACTTGCTTTGTTTTCAACTCTTGCGGACAGAAACAATTTAACCATTCATTTGTACTCTCGTATGGTTGATGCTATTGAGCAGAGAAAAATTATCCAGAATGCCACAAGAAAAAATAAACTCTCAACCGGTTCTAATGATGTTCAAGAAAATATTACAGCCGAAGGTAATCTTGAAGATGTAGTCAATTTGATTGCCGAGCTTAGAAAGAATAAAGAACCGTTGCTACATTGTGCTGTATTTCTTGAATTAAAGGCTGACAGTATGCAAAAACTTCGTGAGTTGCAATCCGAAATTCAAATGGAACTTACAAGGTCAAAGATGTCTGTTGATAGGCTTACCCTGAGACAAAAGGAAGGTTTTTTGACAGTATTGCCTGTCGGATACAATATCTTTAGAGAACAGTTTGAGCGTGTACTCCCTGCAAGCTCGGTTGCAAATTTATATCCATTCAACTATTCGGGCAAGACAGATCCTAAGGGTTTGTTTATTGGCAGAGATAAATATGGCACGAATATTCTTGTCGATTTTGACAGGCGTGCCGAAGATAAAACTAACTCTAATTGTTTGATTCTCGGCAACTCAGGTCAAGGCAAGTCATTCCTTTTGAAACTCATTCTTACAAATTTCAGAGAATCGGGCAAAAGAGTTATTTCACTTGATCCCGAAGCGGAATATGAAGAATTGACGAAGGCTCTCGGCGGTTGCTATATCGACTTTATGAGTGGCGAATATATTATCAACCCTCTTGAACCCAAGTCCTTTGGTGATGCCGATAAGGAATACGACCAATTTACACCCGAAGCATTCCGCAGAGTAACAAGATTAAGTCAACATATTGCCTACTTGAAAGACTTCTTCAGAGCATACAAGGATTTTTCAGATGAACAACTTGATACATTGGAGATTATAATCACTAAATTGTATCAAAATTTCGGTATAACCAACTATACCGATTATGATAAGTTAAAGCCAACAGATTATCCGATTATGGAAGATTTATATGCTCTGCTTGAAAAGGAATACAAGGGTTATCAACATAATCAAAAGAATATTTATCGTGAAGAAACATTACAAGAACTTTGTCTTGGACTTCATTCTATGTGCGTAGGTACGGAATCAAAGTATTTCAACGGTCACACAAATATTATAGATGATACTTTCCTTTACTTTGGTGTTAAAGGTTTGATGGATACCAATCGCAGGCTTAAGGATGCAATGCTTTTTAATGTTCTCTCATATATGACAAATGAATTGCTTGGTAAAGGTAATACCGTAGCTGCTATTGATGAACTGTATCTATTCCTCACTAATATGACGGCTATTGAGTACATACGAAATGCATCAAAGCGAGTTCGTAAAAAGGAAAGCTCGGTTATCCTTGCAAGTCAGAATATTGATGACTTTTTAATTGAGGGCGTTAAGGAATATACAAAACCGCTTTTCTCGATTCCGACACATCAATTTTTGTTTAATGCAGGAAGTGTTGAGCCTAAGGTTTATATGGATGTACTGCAAATTGAAGAGTCTGAATTTGAGAGGATTCGTTATCCTGAACGAGGCACTTGTTTATTCCGTTGCGGTAATGAGCGATACTTACTTCAAGTGATCGCACCTGAATTTAAGCAAAAAATGTTTGGTAAAGCAGGAGGAAGATAAAATATCAATAGACAAATATTCATAATAGAGATA
>CAVBQD010000119.1:0-6674 GCA_963597385.1 bacterium
ATTAAAGTACCTCTCTTCCGGAATAATCAGAGGGATAGGCCCCGCAACGGCAACCAAAATAGTCGAAAAATTCGGCTCTCAAACCTTCAATATTCTTGAAAACGACCCGGCAACTCTTGCAACCGTAAAAGGTATTTCCCACGTAAAAGCAAGAGAAATAAGCAAAAACTTTAAGTCGCAGTTTGCCGCCAGAGAAATGCTTATGGGGCTTACAAATCTTGGGCTTTCACAAAACGAAGCAATAAAAACATACAATCTCCTAAAAGCTGAAGCGATGGATTTTATAACGGCAAATCCGTACGCCCTAATCGGAGCCGAAACGGGTATAACATTTGACAGAGCGGAGCAAATTGCGGATAATTTACAGAACAGACCGCCGTTTACATACCGTGCACAGGCGGGAATTTGCTATATTTTGCATCATAATTTGGGCAACGGTCACACTTGTATTCCCCGTGATAAAATCATTGAGCCGGCAAAAGAATTACTTTCTTGTGATGAAGACGCTGTTGAACTTTCAATCGATAACGCTATTGAGTCGAAAGCTGTTATTCAGCGTAAGGTGTATGATAGAGATTTTCTGTTTTTGCCTGAAATTTATCACGCCGAGCGTGGAATTGCCGACCGAATTAAGGTGATGGTTGAATATCCGCCGAGTGAAAACGAAATTTATCCGAGTGAAATTTATGCTTTTGAATCGAGCAGTAAGATAAAATTTGACGAAAAGCAAAGACAGGCGATTGAATATGCCGTTTCAAAGGGTTTGCTCATACTTACCGGCGGACCCGGTACAGGTAAAACAACCACGGTAAAAGGCATAATTCAGCTTATGAAAAACCGCAACCTCAAGGTTGCACTTGCCGCTCCGACAGGCAGAGCCGCTCAACGAATGGAGGAACTTACCGGGAGCGAAGCAAAAACAATTCACAGACTTCTTGAGGTTGAATATAAAGAGGGCGACAGTACGCAAAGCTTTGTTCACGATTTAAAAAATCCGCTTGATTACGACGCGGTTATAATCGATGAGCTGTCAATGGTGGATATCACTTTGTTCGCCGCACTTCTTGACGCTTTGCCGCTTCATTGCCGACTAATTATGGTGGGTGATCAGGATCAGCTCCCCCCGGTCGGTGCCGGCAATGTTCTTCGTGATATGATAGACAGCGGAGTTTTGCCTGTGGTAACTCTTGATAAGGTGTTCCGTCAGGCGATGAAAAGTAAAATTGTTACAAACGCCCACAGAGTTGTTAAGGGTGAGATGCCGGAATTTGACAATTCGGCAGAAAGCGACTTCTTTTTACTTAAAGAAAATTCAAAATATAACGCACAGAAAAAAATTCTTGACCTTGTAACCCTCAGACTTCCTGCCGGTTACGGATTTGACCCGATGGGCGATATTCAGGTGCTTTGTCCGAGCAGAATGGGTGAGGTTGGTACGCAAAATATTAATGCGATTTTGCAAGCAAAAATCAATCCGCCGTCAAAAGAAAAACGCGAAATCCGCTATAAGGGCTACACCTTGCGAGAGGGCGATCGCGTTATGCAGATTAAAAACAATTATGATGTTCCGTGGTTCAAAATCGGCGAAACGGGCACGGGTGTTTTTAACGGCGATATCGGAGTTTTGACAAAAATCGATAAGGCAAACGATATTATCAATGTTCGGTATGACGATAAGGAAGCAATGTACAGCGTTGAAAATATCAAGGAACTTGAGCTTGCTTATGCAATGACCGTGCATAAATCACAGGGCAGTGAGTTTAACGCAGTTGTTATGCCGGTGCTTGCCGTTCCGTCAAAACTTGCTTACAGAAATCTGTTTTATACTGCACTTACAAGAGCAAAGAAACTTCTTGTCCTTGTCGGCAACGAGCAGGGTATAAGGCAGATGGTTGAAAATGATAAAAAGTCACGCCGTTTCAGTGCTCTCAAGTATTTTATTGAGAGTAATGATAACGATGATTTGTTGACTTTTTAGCTATGCTATTGTAGAATATAAATAGTGTTGAATAAATAATATATTGAGAAAATTTCTCAAATTTTCAGTTATATAATTGGTGCAGAATATGTTTGGTTATGACCTTGGAATAGATATGGGCACAAGCAATATCGTTATAACCGTGCCGGGCAAAGGCGTTGTTATCAACGAGCCGAGCTATGTTGCTTATGATACCGAAACAGAAAAAATTTTATATGCAGGCAGAAGAGCTTATCATCTTGAGGGTAGAGAACCAAACGGAATTACCGTTTTGCAACCGCTTAAAAACGGCGTTATCGGTTCTTATAATATGACTGCTCAAATGATAAAATATTTTATCGGCAGAGTTATCAAAAAGAGTATTTTCAAACCGAGAGTTGTTGCGTCTATGCCGGCTCTTGCAACAGATGTTGAAAAAAGAACGATTATTTCCGTTATTATTTCGGCGGGAGCACGCTCTGTGTGTCTTGTTGAAGAGCCGTTGTGTGCCGCTTTCGGTGCCGGAGTTGAGCCTAAACAGCCTAACGGTGCTTTTGTTATTAACATCGGCGGCGGTACAACGGATATGGCGGTTGTCAGTCAAGGCTCTATGAGCCAATGCGAAACCGTTAAGATTGCCGGAAATGCTTTTGATGATGAAATTGTAAGATATTTAAAGGACAATCACTCTGTTTTAATCGGTATTCGCACCGCAGAAGAAATAAAAAAGCAAATCGGCGGTGCAATTTTGCGTGAAACACAGGTTACGATGAATGTTAACGGCAGAAGTTCGGTTACCGGCTTGCCGAGAACACTTGAAATCACAAGTGATGAAATATATAATTGTTTGCAACCGTTGCTTGCCGAAATCACGGCAGCGGCACAGATTATGTTTGAGCGTACATCTCCACAGCTTGTTGCCGACATCACTATGTCAAAGGTTATTTTGACAGGCGGTTCAGCTTTGCTTTACGGAATGGACGAATTGTTTAAAAAGGCACTCGGACTTGATGTTGAGGTGTATCCTATGCCTGATTTGTGCGTTGGCAAAGGTGCAACAGTTGCACTTAACAATATGCACATTCTTGATAATTACGGTTATAGATACAAAACAAAAGAAGAGGTCAGAATAAAATGATTCATTATTATTACGGATACGGAAAGGGTAAAACCTGTTCTGCCGTCGGTGCGGCTATGCGTGCATACGGTGCCGGAATGACCGTGCTGTTTGTTCAGTTTTTCAAAAACGACCAAAGCAGTGAGCTTTCGGCATTGCCGTTTGAAGTGTATTCTTCTCCGCATAATTTGGGCTTTAACCCGGGTGAAGAGTATCAACCGTGGGTGGACGGAGCTATTGAATACATCAAAAAATCGCCTGCCGAGGTTGTAGTGCTTGACGAGTTTTCGGATTTGATACCGAAGTTTTTATCGGCAAATGATATGACGCAACTCCTGTCGGGAAATAAAGAATATATTATAACGGGACATAATAAGACGAGCGAGTTGTACGACCTTGCCGATTATGCAACATTTTTTCAAAAAGAAAAGCACCCGTACGATAAGGGTGTTACCGCTCGACGCGGCATAGAATATTAGAGAGGACTGTATATGGACAGATTCAGCAAATTGCATCCGATTTTTCATTTTTTGTATTTCATCGGTATGTTTGTGTTGGTTGTGTCGGTATACAATCCTTTTTTTGTTTTGCCGTCACTCGTCGGTGCATTGCTGTACGAATTGAAAATCAGAGGTAAAGAGGCACTTTCGTCGTTTAAATTTTCGGTTATTATGATTTTTATTATCGGGCTTTTCAATATGCTTTTTGCACATTACGGAATAACCGTACTTTTTACAATCGGAGACACCGAATTCACTTTGGAAGCCCTGTTTTACGGTATAAATCAAGGGTTTGTTGTGGCGGCAATGGTGCTGTGGTTTGGCATTTTCGGCAGAGTGGTTGACAGTGAAAAGGTAATATACGCCTTTCGCTTTGCTCCTAAAACAGCACTTCTTTTTTCAATGGTACTCGGTTTTATCCCGAGATTTACAAAAAAGCTAAACGATATAGAAACTGCCGCTTTGGCTCTTGACGGAGGTAAAAAGCCTAAAAATAAGCTCAAATCGGCACTGAATAATCTTTCGGCACTTGTAACATACAGCCTTGAGAGCAGTATTGTAACTGCCGATTCAATGACGGCAAGAGGATATAATCCCAAGGCGGTCAGGTATTCAAGATATAAATTTAAATTGGCGGACGGAGTGCTTGTTGTACTGTCGTTTGTTTGCCTCGTCTATGTGATTTTCGCAAAGACGAGCGACAAAATCACCTTTGTTTTTGACCCGAGAACATATTCAAAAACATTTGATGTTACGGCGTTTGTGCTGTTTTTGCTTTTATCGTTTTTGCCGCTGATAATCGATTTGACGGAGGAGCTTTTATGGAAAATATCGTATGTGAAAAATTGAATTTTGCTTATCCGACATCATCTCGTTCTGTTCTTGCCGATGTTGATTTAACTGTTTCGCCGGGTGAATTCTGTCTTGTTATCGGTCGTTCGGGTGCGGGAAAATCAACCCTTTTGAAGCTTATGAAAAAGGAAATTGCTCCTCACGGTACGCTTATTGGCAATATCAAAATCAACGGAAGCGTCGGTTATGTTGCACAAAATGTTGAGGAAAATATTGTAACCGACAAAGTACGCAGTGAGCTTTCTTTCGGGCTTACAAATATGGGTATGGAAAGGCACGCTATCGAACTTTTGGTTGCCGAAACCGCAAGTTATTTCAACCTTTCCGACAAACTTGACAATGATATTTCAACCCTTTCGGGCGGTGAAAAACAGCTTTTGAATCTTGCGTCCGTTATGATAACAAAGCCGGATGTTTTGGTGCTTGACGAACCGACCTGTCAGCTTGACCCGGTGTCGGCACAGCGGTTCGTTGCTGTGGTAAAAAGGCTAAACCGCGATTTCGGTACGGCGGTTGTCATCTCCGAACATTTGACCGAGGAACTTTTGCCGTATGCCGACAGCATGCTGATTTTGGAAGACGGTAAGGTGTTAATAAAAGAAAAACCGCAAAATGCGGTAGAATTTTTGAAGCGAAACAACAATTCACTTTTGGGCGAAATACCTCTTTTTATGCGTCTTTTTGACGGTGCAAATACCGTGTCACAGTGCCGTGAAATCCTTAAAAGCAAAAATTTGGCTCCGCTCCAAACAGAGGCGGAAGAAGTGAAAACTGATATGCGAATTAAAAATGTTTCGTTTGCATATGTCAAAAATCACGATGTTCTCAAAAGTCTTGATTTGAAAATCTACAAGGGCAAAATCAATGTGATTTTGGGTGCAAATTCGAGCGGTAAATCCACAGCACTAAAGGTTGCGGCGGGCGTTTTGAAACCACATCACGGAAAGGTCAAAACCGACAGGAAGGTATCTATGCTGTGCCAAAATCCGTTTGATTTGTTTACAAAAGAACGATGTGGCGACGAGGTTGAATTCGGAAAAATTACAAGCTTTTTGCAAATTGACGACATAAAGGAACAACATCCGTATGATATTTCCGGAGGTCAGGCACAAAGACTTGCACTTGCAAAGGTGCTTGAGAAAAATGCCGATATCATCCTACTCGACGAGCCTACTAAAGCACTTGATTATGAGCTCAAAGTTCGTCTTATAGATGTCTTGTATAAATTTTGCGATGAGGGTAAAACCGTTGTAATTGCCACTCACGATATAGATTTTGCCGGTGAGTACGGGGACTATATTTCGTTTTTGTCAAACGGTGAAATTGTTGCCACTATGCCGAGAAGGGAATTTTTCACCTCTCTTAATTTCTACACAACTTGTATGGCGAAAATTACAAACGGCATTGCAACAGGCTATGTCGGCGAAAAGGATTTGAACGACGGGGGAATACTATGAAAAAAGCGATTCTTCCACTTGTGATTGTAATAAGCCTTGCTTTTGTTTTGCTGTGGCAATTTCTGTTTGCCGACAGTGTTAACTATTATATTGTGTCGGTTGTCATTTTGATTTTCTCAATGTTGCCGTTTTTTGCGTCATACGAAAAGAAAAAAGTCACCGCAAGAGATATAACTCTAACGGCAACCTTGATTGCACTCGCAGTTGTCAGCCGTGCGGCATTTTACCTTGTTCCGCAGGTAAAGCCGATTGCGGCAGTTGTTATTGTGTCAGCGGTTTGTCTCGGTGCACATCGCGGATACATCATAGGTGCGTTTTCCGCTTTCGTGTCAAATTTCATTTTCGGTCAGGGAATGTGGACGCCGTTTCAAATGGTGGCACTCGGCACTGTCGGACTGCTTGCCGGTTTAATCTTTCAAAAACTCAAAGCAAACAGATACACCCTTGCATTTGCAGGCTTTGCACTTGCAACTGTAGTTTACGGACTGATAGTTGATATGTCAACGATTTTGTCGGCATATGGCAACAAGATTACTCTTGCCGGCGTACTTTCGATTTACGCAAGCGGAACGGTGTTCAGTCTTGTTTTCGGTGCGGCAACGGCTGTATTTCTTTTCCTTTTCGGAATGCCGTTTATTACTAAAATCGACAGAATTAATAAAAAGTACGGATTGGTATAAATTTTGAATTATTTGAGGCGAAAGGGTCAAATCCTTTCGCCTCAGCGTGTCGAAAGAGTATTTTCGGCACGCTGTAGGCTGTTGAGAAAGGCTCTGAATTTCGTTTTCTTG
>CAVBQD010000120.1:0-6589 GCA_963597385.1 bacterium
AACATCGAGTTTACGGCACTTTTGGCGTTTTTCGTTTTTTGCTCACAAGCGGTACCATCGTACAGCAAAGTTCGCAAGAAAACGAAATTCAGAACCTTTCTCAACAGCCTTTATCGTGTCAAAATACTTTTTCGACACGCTGACAACGGGCAGAATACTGTCCGTTGTTATTTTGTTAAAATCACCAAATAAATTGCGAATTTTTCGTTAGATTAGTTTGTTGACACCTTTCCTCTTTAATAGTAAAATTATTATATATACAAAAATATAATGCTGTAAAAGGGGTTTAATATGGCAGATAAATTTGTTATGGCACTCGACCAGGGAACCACAAGCTCCCGTGCCATTATTTTTAACAAGAAGGGCGAAATTGTCGCCAAAAATCAAAATGAATTTACACAGTTTTATCCGCAAAACGGTTGGGTTGAGCACGACCCGCACGAAATTCTTTTTTCTGTTGTAAGTTCTATGATAGGTGCTATGCGTGAGGGCACGGTTGACCCGAAGAACATAGCGGGTATCGGCATTACAAACCAAAGAGAAACCACAATTCTTTGGGACAAAGAGACTGGCACGCCGCTTTATAACGCCATTGTTTGGCAGTGCAGAAGAACTGCGGATTATTGCGAAGAGCTTAAATCGCAAGGTCTTTCGGACTATATCAAAAGCACAACAGGTCTTCTTATTGACGCCTATTTCAGTGCAACAAAAATCAAATGGATTTTGGACAATGTTGAAGGTGCAAGAGAAAAAGCGGAGCGTGGCGAAGTCCTTTTCGGAACTATCGACACCTGGCTTATTTGGAACCTGACAGGCGGTAAGGCTCATGTTACCGACTATTCAAACGCATGCAGAACCATGCTTTTTGACATTGACAAACTTTGCTGGGACGAATATCTTTGCGAAAAGCTCGGCATTCCTATGTGCATTTTGCCTGAAGTTAAGCCGTCAAGCTGTATTTACGGTCATCTTGCAAAAATCACAGGTATTGAGGAACTTGAGGGTATTCCGATTGCGGGTGCTATCGGCGACCAACCGGGTGCACTTTTCGGTCAGGGTTGCTTTGAAGTCGGTCAGGCTAAAAACACATACGGCACAGGTTGCTTCTTGCTTATGAATACGGGCGAAAAGCGAATCGAAAGCCGTTCCAATCTTCTCACGGGCATTGCCTGGGGACTTGACGGCAAGATTACATACGACCTTGAGGGCTCGGCATTTAATGCAGGCTCAGTTATCAAGTGGCTTCGTGATGAGCTTGAGCTCATCGGTTCTGCCGCAGAATGTGACAAGCTTGCCGCACAGGTTGAAGACAACAACGGACTGTACCTTGTTCCGGCATTCACCGGTTTGGGTGCTCCGTATTGGGATATGTACGCAAGAGGCATTATGGTTGGACTTACACGCTCAATCAACAAAAAGCACATTTGCCGTGCCGTACTTGAAAGCATAACATATCAAATGACAGACTTGCTTGAAGCTATGATGAACGACAGCGACATCAGGCTTAAAGATTTGCGTGTTGACGGCGGTGCAAGCGTGTCCGACATTATGATGCAAATTCAGGCAGATATGACCGGTTGCAATGTTAACCGTCCTAAAAACAGAGAGGCGACGGCTCTCGGTGCGGCATACCTTGCGGGACTTGCAACGGGGGTATGGAAAGACACGGCAGAGATTGAAGCAAACCGTGAGGTAGACAAAATCTTCATTCCGTCTATGCCGGAAGAAAAACGAAACAATCAGTATTCCAATTGGAAGCGTGCGGTTGAACGCAGCAGAAATTGGGAAAGATAATAAACAGTATAAAATTTTTACTTTTGTAAAAAATAATATAAATCAAAGGAGATTAAATAATTATGGGAAAAGTTGTATGTCCTTGGAATTTGATTACCGATTTTGTTACCGACGCGTTTGTCGGCTATGGTGTTCCGAGAGAGGATGCGGAAATCTGCACCGATGTTCTTTTGGAATCGGACAAAAGAGGTATTGAAAGCCACGGCTGTAACAGATTTAAGCCTATTTATATTGACAGAATTGTTGCAGGCATTCAAAATCCTGTTACAAATTTTGAAGTTGTAAAGGAAACACCTTGCACGGCAGTAGTTGACGGACACGACGGTATGGGTCAGGTTATCGGCTACAAAGCTATGCAGATGGC
This sequence comes from bacterium, assembly GCA_963597385.1. Classification (GTDB taxonomy): domain Bacteria; phylum Bacillota; class Clostridia; order Oscillospirales; family Acutalibacteraceae; genus Eubacterium_R. Next base: position 2,159 of record CAVBQD010000120.1, read on the forward strand.
TATTGACAAAGCAAAAGAATACGGCCTCGGTATGGTTGCAGTTCGTAACTCGTGCCACTACGGCATTGCAGGCTACTATGCAACACAGGCAACAGAGCAAGGCTGTATCGGTTTCACAGGCACAAATGCAAGACCGTCGGTTGCTCCTACATTCGGTGTTGAGGGTATGTTTGGTACAAATCCGCTCACTATGGGCATTCCGTCGGACGAAGAATTTGATTTTGTCCTTGACTGTGCAACATCAATCACTCAAAACGGCAAGATTGAATATTATGAAAGAATCGGCGAACCTGTTCACCCGGGTACGGTAATCGGAATTGACGGCGAACCTGTTGAGGGCGACGCAGGCGAAGCACTCAAGAGAATTCGTCAGGGCACGGCGGCTCTTACGGCACTCGGCGGTATCGGCGAAGCTCTCGGCGGATACAAGGGCTACGGCTACGCTATGATTATTGAACTTCTTTCGGCTGTTCTTCAGGACGGTAATTACGGCAAGGCTCTCAACGGCAAAGATGAAAACGGCAATCTTGTTCCTTATCATCTCGGTCACTTCTTCCTTGCTATCGATACTTCAAAATTCACCGGCGAAGAAGCTACAAGAAAGAAAACAGGCGAAATTCTTCGTGAAGTAAGAGCTTCAAAGAAAGCTCCGGGTCAAGACAGAATTTACACAGCCGGCGAAAAGGAATACCTCATCTGGAAAGAAAGAGAAAACAGTGGTGTTCCTATCAACGAAGCCGTTCAAAAGGAAATCAACGAAGTTAGAGATAAGCTTGGTCTTTCCTACACATTCCCTTGGGAAGACAACTATGTTCCTTACGAAAAGGAAGAAAAAATAACTTCACATATTGAAAGAAAATAAAAAACGATTTATAATAAGGGGCGGGATGCCCTCGGGCTTTCTGTCCGAGAGTAACCCGTTCCCTTTTTGTGATTATTTTCACAATTTATCATATAATAAACACGACAGAAAGGATAGTAAAAAAATGGACATTAGAGAAGAGTCTCTGCAAAAGCACTATGAATGGAACGGAAAAATTGAGGTTATTGCCAAAGCGAAGGTAAACGACAGCAAATCGCTTTCACTTGCATACACTCCTGGCGTTGCGGAGCCTTGCCTTGAAATTCAAAAAGACTACAATAAAAGCTATGAGCTTACAAGAAGAAACAACCTTGTTGCCGTTATCACAGACGGTTCCGCCGTTCTCGGTCTCGGCGATATCGGACCGGAAGCAGGTATGCCTGTTATGGAGGGTAAGTGCGTACTGTTTAAAGAATTCGGCGATGTTGACGCATTTCCTCTTTGCGTAAGAACAAAAGATGTTGACGAATTTGTACAAACGGTTTACAACATTTCGGGTTCGTTCGGCGGAATCAACCTTGAGGACATTTCGGCTCCCCGTTGTTTTGAAATTGAGGACAAACTCAAAAAGATGTGCGACATTCCGATTTTCCACGATGACCAACACGGCACAGCAGTTGTTGTATCGGCTGCTCTTATCAATGCAACAAAACTTATCGGCAAGGATTTAGGCGAATGCAAAGCTGTTATCAACGGCTCGGGTGCGGCAGGCACGGCAATTGCCAAACTTCTTATGACTCTCGGCTTAAAGGATGTCATCCTTTGCGACAGAACCGGTGCTATCTATGAGGGCAGAGAAAAGCTCAATCCGTCAAAAACAGAAATTGCCAAGGTTACAAACCGCGGAATGGTTAAAGGCGGACTTAAAGAAGCGATTGTGGATGCCGACATATTTATCGGTGTTTCCGCTCCGGGCGTTCTCACCGAAGATATGATTAAATCAATGCACAAAGACCCGGTTGTACTTGCTATGGCAAATCCTACTCCTGAGATTATGCCGGACGAGGCAAAGGCGGCAGGAGCAAGAATTGTCGGCACGGGTCGTTCGGACTTCCCGAACCAAATCAACAATGTTGTTGCTTTTCCGGGTATTTTCAGAGGTGCACTTGATGTAAGAGCGTCAGCAATCACCGAAAATATGAAAATTGCCGCAGCATATGCTATAGCTTCACTTGTCAGCGACGACAAATTAAGTGAGGACTACATTCTTCCTTACGCATTTGACGAAAGAGTTAAAGATACGGTTGCGTCGGCAGTTGCCGAAGCGGCACGCAAGGACGGAGTAGCAAGAATTTAATAAGTTCGCAATATCAAAAAACGGATGCCTTTTTTAAGACATCCGTTTTTATTATGATTTATTTTATTTTCTTTTACCTAACGCTATGGCTCTTGCCGAGTTTGCAATTGCAAGCAAACATACGCCGATGTCGCCGAAAATCGCAAACCACATAGGTATACTTTTTTCGAGCAAAACATCAAGAACAAGAATGACAAGCTTGACAATTATCGAAAAATAAATGTTTTCCATTGCAATGGCACGGATTTTTTTCGCAACGGCTTTTGTGTCGTCAATCGCGCTATCCGAATAATTAATCATAACCATATCGGAAAGATTTACGGCGTCGCCCGTGCAATCCTCACCGACTGCAACTGCGATGTCCGCCGCTTCAAGCATAGTCAAATCATTATGACCCTTGCCGAGATAAATAACCCTGTGGCCGTTGTTTTGAAGCACCTTTATATCGTCTATGCTTTTATTATCGTCGTAAGTAACTACGGTATCGCAAGCGTTTATCTCATCCATAACAGAAGTATTCTTTACAAAGATATTATCCTTTGAACACGCTCCGATACCTGCACTGTAGCAAAGCGGAACGGAAATCACAATTGCACAGGGACAACCGACAACAAGTGCGGCAAAGCCTCTGTGAATCCACTCTTGCCAATCTGCTTTTAAAAATACAGGAGGGATAACCATAACAGCAACGGCTATAACGCAAATAACCGGTGTGTAAAGCCGTGCAAACTTTGTAATCATTCGCTCGGTATGGCTCTCTTCATTATCATAATGTCGCGGGAGCGTATATGTTTTATGCTTTTGAGCAAAAATTTTATCAATTGATTTTCTGCTCTTTGATACCGCAAGTCCCTGAATGAACTCACCTACCGTAAACAAAAGCACAACGGCAACGCCTTCGGTATACTCCTTGATGGCAAATGCACCGATGCTGGCAAAACTCATAAGAAAGTTTTCATCAAAAAATCTGCCGTGAATAAAGCTGTCCGCCGCATCTCTGACAATATCAAATCCAACCATAAGATATGATATAAGATAACACACAAGGTATACATAATTCGGGAGTTCGGTAAATTCGCTGATTATATACCCTGCCGCAAAAAATACGGCACTTATGATAATTTTTGTAAGTGTTTCTTTTTTATGTTCATTAAAATGGTCCTCACCGCAACAACCGCAGCCGTGATTGTCGGGAGTATGATTGTCGCAACAATTTTCATAATTGTGCTCGTGATGAGCGGCGTGATTATGTTCACTCATTTAATTACACCTCTTTAAGTAGAGTAATTATAGCACAATCGTTGTAATAATACAACATTCAAAATTCTTCAAAAGCACAGTTTTTGTCAAGTCAAACGGCAAAATTTTGTAAAATATTACAAAAGTTACATAAAGGTTACAAATCCATTGTGCATTTTTCATATAGATTACAAAATGTAATTTTTGATATAATGGGTGTGTTGTGTGACGCAACAGTAATACATATTAAGCGAGTTGAATCGAAAACATTGATTTTCGTAATCATCCCAAGCGATATTTATCGCCAAAGAAAAAGGAAGGTATCTATGACTAAGAAGAAAACCCTGCTTATAATTCCGTTTGTAATCATAATGAGTTTTTTACTGTCGCTGATTACTCCGGCTCTCTGCTATGCAGACGACAGCTTGTACGAGCCTCGTCTGACAGCACCCGACTCATCAATATCATATTACAACAAAGAACTGAACCGTTACTTTCAGGTAGGTTCCGGTATGCCGAACTGTGTGGCATATGCCTACGGCAGAATATACGAAATGAACGGTGAAAAGCCTTTAATTACCCACGGTAGTGCCGGTGATTGGTACTTTATCAACAAGTCAAACGGCTACTACGATTACGGCAGCGAGCCGAAACTCGGGGCTGTAGCCTGCTGGAGCAATCATGTTGCCGTGGTTGAAAAAATCGACGAAAACGGCATTACCCTTTCGGAGTCGCACTGGGGCGGAGAATATTTTGACACCGTCACATATCAAAATCCGTCGTCCCACTACGGACAAACATTTTACGGCTACATCTACACCTACAACGGCGGCGTAACCAAAAAAATGGAAAACAAACTTTTGAATGCCACAACGCAAAATTCCGACAAATATATGGCAGAAAAAGTCAGGCTCATTGATGTGCAAAATCAATTTACGCTTGCAACAATAAATGTCGAAACTTCAAGCGACGATGAAGATTCGGCAAAGCCTATTTTGACATTGGCAGACAAATTAAACACAAACCGTTAATA
>CAVBQD010000121.1:0-6541 GCA_963597385.1 bacterium
CGAAATGCTCGGTGCAATCTACCGTGGCGTAGAGGCTTATAACAATAAGGATTATTGGCAAACTCTCGTTGAGCGTGCACTCAACTGTGATATGTCTTGGGGCAAATCCGCAAACGAGTATATCAAAATGTACAAATCACTTCTTAAAGACTGATATAAACAAAATAAAACTGCATTGGTACCTTCACGGTATCAGTGCAGTTTTTATATCATAACGGATAAATTATTTGCAGTTATTTTTGTTTGCGTCCCTTAATTGCGGTTTCAATTAAAGAACCTATCATCACGGCACCGCCGATAATGAATACGATATTGTTACCTTTAAAAAATTCCGGAATAAAATCTTGGACTTTTATAAACATAAATCCTGTCATCATCAGTAAAATTGCAGGCAAAGCAATAAGTATCAAATCAAGGATTTTTTCTGTTTTGCTCAGCTTTTCTCTGTTTGACAATATTCCTATAATAATTCCGAGAATTATGAAAATTACGCAGGCAAGCAAAATGAAAATGTCATAATATTTAAAAGTCGGCTCAGCCGATACTTTTTGTGTGTACAATGCCGATATGATTTTTAGGAGTATTAATAATAAAAAGTAAACCGTTGACAAAATATAGTTTTTGATTTTTGATTTGTTCATAGCGTTTTTCCCTCTTTGGTATCTCTTTTCAGTTGAGAGTTGGATTTTTTGACTTTACTGCATTCTTTTATGAGTTTGCTTATTAATAAAACCGCTGAATTAAAAATTGTCCAAGCAAAAACCGAAATTTCAATAAAAATTCTCAGTGGCACAGCTGTCAGCATATCATTGTAGGTCAGGCAAATATAAACTATGTATCCAACAGCGATAATACTGCTTATTATGATTAAAGCATATTTGATGGCTTTTGGCATTGGAATCACATCCTCAAAATAATTTTGTTTATAGTTCTTTTTCATATTGTAAAACATTTGTCGTTTCGTCGTCTGCGATATAATCGGTCAGCACAATAAACTTTAACGCTTTTTTCTCGCAATCATAGTAATATCTGTATTCTTGATTTGAAACTCTAACGGCACCGATTCTTTTAGCTTTTTCTCTTTGCTTTTTTAAAATTTTTTCCGTAGATTTTTTTGAAAGCTTTTTGCTGGCTGTCAGCTTCTTGCCACTTTTGAAATCGGGGTAATGATTGTCAGCAATTTGTGTCAAAATTCCGTTTTCAACAAAGGCGGTGTATTGCGAACTTGTTTCAATATCACCATACATCTCAATTATGTCGATCGAGTAATCGTTTTGGTCGGTGGTTTGGTGACAGACTGTTTTAACGCTGCCTTTGTCAAAGTCTTTATTGTTTTTTTGTATAACATCTAATATTGCCGATGTATCAACCTCATTGTTATTAATTACTTTGATGTTGGCAACGGTAATGTACTTTGGTTCTTTTGTATCATTGCTGTTTTTTGAAATTTGTACAGCTAAAATTCCCACCAAAGCAATAATCAATATGACTGTCGATAGCAGTATGATTTTGAACTTTTTTTGATTCTTTTTACTTTTCAAGATATTAACCCTCGGTTTAAGCAATCGAAAAACATTTTCCATCTTGATTTATAATTTGAGTTGCCCCAAAAGAAGTCGCTTGTTATGATTAAAGAATACTTTGCGATGTTAATTGTTTTGGACTTCATTTAATCACATCCTTATTGGGCACTCGGGAAAATTTTCCCGAGTGCTTTATTTTATTATATTATAGTTTGTTTGCAGAGTCAAATATAAAGCATTTTGTTTATAATAAAATTCAAATGTGTCGCTTTTTGTTATATTTGGCATTAAAGATTATTTCTTCAATGCCGGAATAAATAGCTCAATTTCTTGAATTTTGCTATTTTTAAGATTTGCTTTTATGTAATACACAGGTTGATAATAATTTTTTGAATCACTCAGATATGTTAATTCTATACTGTTAATTTGAATAGCACTGTTTTCAAAATTATATTCACCCGAGCAAAATTTGCCTTGTTTAATCAAATTTATTGCTTCTTTTTCACTTATTATGCTTTCGGTAGTGCATTTGTCCAAATCAATTATATAATTATCAATCAGTCCCAAAACATCACCCTGAAACATATAGCATTGAATTGTACCGTTACAAAATGACTTATCGCTTTCGTTGACCGTATAGCTGAATTCGTAGTATGATTGTTGTTTTACCGTAAATTCGGAATTAATAGGCGGAAATACGGAATATTCTTTAAGTATATTTCTGACTTCATCTTCCGTGTATGATGTGACAGGCGTTTCATTCGTGTATACTTGAAACAAATACTCGTTGTGAAAATTGTAAGTGCCGTTTGTTAAATCCATTGAAAAATGATAGTTGCCGTCCGTTGAATCAAGATTAAATGTGCCGTCTTCCGCAATATATGACTTGTAATCAACCTTAATGTTGCCTTTTTGAAAATAGCGTTCAGCCTGCTTTATCGCATCACTAACTGTGTATTCTTTTGCACGGTATATGTTTTTTACTGTGTTCTTATCCGAAATTGCCGTGTTGCAAGTGATTTTTGTATTTTTCATATTGCGTTTTTCGTAATCTGAAATATATAAATTTCCGTAAGGCTGAATTTGATATGCGACATATATGCCCGAAAATGTGCCTGTTACGATTAAAAATGGCAAAAGGCAGATGATTACTTTCTTAGGAGTTACGGCTTTGTTTTTTATTGTGAATAACAGTCGGTATGCACAATATCCCAATATAACGCCGACCGTATTGTTCAGTATATCGTCAAATTCAAAAACGCCGATTTTGAAAATATATTGTGCTGTTTCGATAATCAACGATACAGTTGTACCTATAGGTATAACAAAATACGGTTTATCTGTTTTCTTGCCCCAAAGTGGAAGCAGTACACCGAACGGAACAAAAAGCATAATATTTAAAACAATGTTTCGCCAACCCTGTGCCGAGCAAGTGTACCAAGCAGTTTTGTAACTCGAAAATAGGCGTTGAACTTCAAAATGCGAAACACTGTTTCGGTTCATAAATACCGCACCAAATACTATAAGTAGATAAAACAAGCTGACAATAGCAAGTAACACGCTCTTTTTCTTGAGCTTTTTCTCACCGTGCATTAGCTTTTTGTAAATTACAAAATAACCCAACAAAAACAGCATTGCCAACCCAAATACAACGATAATTGCAATAATAGAATATCTTTTCAGTAAATTTAATATTATATCAATTCTCATAGTCTTAAAGTACAGTTACTCCGGAAACATTTCCGCTACCCTTTAAATATTCCGATTTGTTAATTTCAAATGTTTCATCTATACCGCTTTGGATTATTAAAATTTGAAAATAATATGTTTCGCCTTTTGTCAAGCCTGTAAATTGTTTTCCACCATATATATTATCTGCCATGCCAATATATGAACCAACTTTACTACCGCTTTTTTTATAAAGTTCCATATAGAATCTGACATTTTTTGATGTGCGAGATTTTCCGGTTGCTTCACTATAAATTTTGGCTTGAGTTTGTATAGTTATTGAAGTACCTTTTGCCTTGAAATATCCTGACTTTAATGCGGTCCTTAGTTTAAATGAAAAACTTCCATCAGATGATATTCTTGAAGAAGGTGTATCAAAAACAATGTATTCACCATTTTCCTGTTCGCTTGCAAACGCATTTGTCGGTGCAAAGCATGAAATGCAAACGATGATAACTGCTAAAATTGATAAAATTCTTTTTTTCATTTTCTTTCTCCTTAATCTTTAGTCGGTAATTACATAGAAAATATAATATCTATTACTTTATTAGGCAAACGGGAAAACCGTTTCCCGTTTGCAACTTGTTAATTAGTTTTATAACTGTTGTTTCATAATTAACTTTTAATGCTTAATGATGTGGATTTTTCGTCATATTGCGAACCGGAAATACTTACACTTCCGTTTGCAAAAGACAGCGATACGCCTAAGGTTGACTTGTCATGAACATATTTACCGAATATTTGCGTTGTTACATTTTTCTTTTTTGGTGTTAATGTAAATGAACCGTATCCGAAAAGTCGTACCACATTTGCTGTATAGCCTTTTAAGTCAGCATACCAAGATAGGTATCCAAAGTTCGCATCCGCAAATGAGTGTTCGTTTGAATGGGTTGATGTGTATGTTTTGCCGTTTGAACCGTCACCAAGAACATAAGTATATTTGTCAACTTTGTTGAAACTGTTCGATTTAAGAGCAAAAACCGAACTGCTCCAAGTTATGTATATCGGGTCTTGGTATCTGTTTAACGGTACTTTTTTCCAGCTGTAGTTAAAAGAAACCTTTGTTTCGCCTTTGCTCGTTTTACTTGTTGTGATTGATAATGCCAAAGTAGCATCTTTTATTTGTCCTATTGGAAAAATTGAATTTTCGTTATGCGTTATGCTGTCTATTAAATTACCGTTGTCGTCATAGTAGTATGTTGCAGATGATTCATAGTTGCATTCTTCATCTAACAATTCCTCTTTTTGCTCGGCTTCTAACATGCTTAATAGTTGTGACGGATAACCTCTTGTTATCAACTTAAGGTTAAGTAAATTGTTTGTTCCGGCAAAAACATTTGTCGGTGCAAAGCACGAAATGCAAACGATGATAATTGCTAAAATTGATAAAATTCTTTTTTTCATACTTTTTCTCTCTTTCTTTTTATATGCTTTTAAATTTGTTCGACAGTCGGGGAAGTTTTCCCGACTGCTTTTTTATACTGCTTTGCTTACAGTTACGAATATTTGTAAATCGTTTCTGTTTCGCTTCCTGCTGTGAATGTAACCTTTAGTCGGTAATTGCACAGCACATTGATGTTTCTTGATTTTGACATAGACAGAATAGTTCCTGTTTTGCTGTCAGACCAAGTTTCTACGGTTTCATAACCGCCTGATTTTTCCTTTTGCAATTCCATTTTGATTTTCAGTTTAGCGGATTTTTTTGTTTCAATATAAGCTTGACAATTTGCCTTTATTCCTGAAATTTCAATTTTAGCACTACAGTCAGCGGTTTTAATATAACACGGTGCTATATTAAACTCGTTGTCAACTGCAGCATTGGAAATTATTCCACCACTTAAAGCAAATAATAATGAAAAAACAATAAGTAAAAACTCCCCAAATCTTTGCTTTGCCTTTTGCATATTCTCACCTCCTCTCAAGTGTCTTCATACTCTATATCCCTAAAAATTGCCGTTTTGTGATAAAAAAATAAAAAAAGCCGAATTTTCGGCTTTTTTACAATTAATCACTCAACGTTTTGTGCAATTTTTACAATCTCATCTTTGCTGATGTGACCGCTGACTGAATATATATATTCTCCGTTGTTGAATATAACTCCGTGCATATCATCGTCCGGTCTGTAATAAACGGCGTCAATGTCGTTTATCTTAATTTCTTCACTGTCATATTTTTCGGTGTCATAATTTATTGTAAAATCTAAGCTGAGTTTTTTTATTGAAAATGATTTTTCACCGTTTTCATATTTTAAAATACAGAAACCGCTCGCTGTGTGTTTTTCGGTAACTTCAAACCCTTCGGGAACATAATTTACAGTTAATGATTTAACATCTTTTATGTTGTCGGTGTCGGCAATGTTATATTCCGAGTGATTTGAAAATTTATCCACAATAAATTCTCTGCTTTTTGGAATGGCATATACCGTTGTTGCAAGAGTAAGCAAAATTGCCGCAATAAGCAAAATCTTAACATTCCTTTTTGAAAATGTGACTTTATAATTTTCATTGTTCGGATAAAGTATTTTTGCGATTGCTTTTTTATGCTCACGACTGAATTTGTGATTCGGAATTTCTTTCGGAAATGAATCAATCCAACTTTCGCACGACAGCAGGCAAGCCTCCTCAATTGCGGTCATCTCATCACTCCTTTTCCAATTCCTTTCTCAGCTTTTCTTTTGAATACTGAATTCTTTTACGCACATAAGTGTCTTTTACCTCGTATAATTGGGCGATTTCACCGCTTGTATATCCGTACAAATACTTTAGATAAAAGAATATTTTGTCTTGTTCGTTAAGCACTTTGTCAAAAACGGAAAACAACTCAATTTTCTTGAATCGGTCAAATTCGTCCGCCGCGTCCGTCTGTTCTTTGTAATTTAACAAAAACTGTTCTTTGCGTGATTTATTGTATATATCTATCGCAAAGCCGGTCACTATTGTACATAGATACCCCTTTGTTTTGCTTGAATCTATTTGCTTTATTCTGCCAAAATTTTTCGCAATGTACAAAAAAGTTTCTTGCACGCATTCTTCGGCGTCCTGATCGTCGGCTGTCTTTTGCCTTGCAACCCAAAACAAAAGATTTTTGTATGTGTTGTATAAGTTTTCAAATTCGTTTTTTTCCTGCTGAGTGTTTAGCAGATTTAGATATAACATCATAATTTTACAATCCGATAGTGGTTTCTTGATGTTATTCTACAATATTTTCAATGTATTTGTCAATCACTTCAACCGCGTTGTCAATTCCGATTTTGCTTGAATTGACAATCAAGTCGTAATGCCTTGAATCTC
>CAVBQD010000122.1:0-6517 GCA_963597385.1 bacterium
GTGCAAATGACTATTTGGCAAAACCGTTTCATTTGGAAGAACTTGCCGCAAGAATACGCAGTTTAACTCTCAGACAATTTATACAAAATGATGTGGTTTTGTCTTGCGGAGATGTTTCGTTTGACAGTAAGACGCGTACGGCGGTTGTGTGTAATCAACTTTTGTCCTTAACCAGAAAGGAAACGGGAATTCTTGAATATCTTATGCTGAATCAGGGACGACCGGTGAGCCAGGAGGAACTTATCGACCATGTGTGGGATAACAGCGTTGACAATTTCAGTAATTCTATAAGGGTCCACATTTCGGCTTTGCGAAAAAAACTTCGTGCACTTCTTGGCTACGACCCAATTACAAACCGTGTCGGTGAGGGCTATTTGTTGGAGGAAAAACGATGAAAAAAATATCTCTTCAATGGCGTATTACATTGATGACGGCAGTACTTATCGGTATTACCTGCGTGCTTATGAACTGTTTAATCGGCTGTTCCGGAAAGTATTATATGAACTCAATAAGCTCAGATATTTCGGTGTCGGGTTATAGTGAAATCGATAGCGGAAAACAGGAATCGTTTGACCCGAAAAGCGATGATTTAGATAAAGAATTAACAATTATAGTAGACGGAGCACAGCAATCTTTTACTACTACAAATTGGTACATTACTGCGGTAGTTACGGTGTTTGGCGGAATACTTGCCTATTTTGTCAGCGGTAAGGCGTTAAAGCCTTTGCATACATTCGCTTCAAACGCTGAACTTGTTCAACCCGATAATCTTTCGGATATGAGAATTAACGAAGATGTTCTTCCGGAGTTTAAACAGTTCAGCCAATCTTTTAATCAAATGCTTGAGAGGTTGAACGAGGGCTTTAATGCACAACGGCAGTTTACCGGAAATGCCGCACACGAGCTTCGTACTCCGCTTGCTTTAATGCAGGCTCAGCTTGATTTGTTTGTTGTTGAGCATCCGAATATGAAACCCGAAACAGCCGATTTTCTTCGGCTTTTGCAGGAACAGACGGAGCGAATGGCACAAATGACAAAAACCTTGCTTGAAATGAGCGAATTTCGTACGGTCACTCTTGCCGATGGTATAGATTTGGCTCCTATGATTGATGAGGTGTTTGCCGATTTGTCGCCGTTGGCAGATAAAAAGGGAGTTTCGCTTCAACGCAAGGGAAACGGAACGATAATCGGCAGTGACACCTTAATTTACCGTTTGATATTTAATCTTACAGAAAATGCGATACGGTATAATCGTCAAAACGGAACGGTGTGCGTTTCGGTTTTGCAGGAAAACGAAACCCTTGCAGTCAGAGTAGCCGACACCGGTTTCGGTATACCCGAAAAGGACAGGGATAGTATATTTCAGCCGTTCTTTCGCGTTGACAAATCACGCAGCAGAGAATACGGAGGAGCAGGACTCGGACTTTCATTGGTGTGGGAAATTGTCAAAATTCACGGTGCAAAAATTCAAATAGAAAAAAGTTCTGAAAAAGGAACGGTTATGGCAGTGCTCTTTCCTGTAAAAAATACGGTTGAAATATGAATAATATATACAAAAAGCGGCTTAAATCTTTTGATTGAGCCGCCTTTTTATGAAAAATTCACAAATATAGAAAATAATACTTGATTATGGAAGTGTTTTATGCTAATATATGTAAAGTGTTTTTCACAGTAATACAACTGTCCACAGGTGGTGTACACTATGGGAAAAGTTAATTATTTGCTTGTAGATATGTCCGTACTGCCTGAGGTGTATGCAAAGGTGATTGAAGCAAAAGGCTATTTGCAGTCGGGTGAAGCGGCAAACGCTTCGCAGGCGGCAAAAATGGCAGGGATATCCCGCTCGGCATACTATAAATATAAGGATAAAATATTTGAATACAGCGAGCAGGGCGATGATGTTACCACAATCAATGCCAAGTTGCAGGACAATGCCGGAGTGCTCGGCTCGGTTATGAATGAGCTTTATCTGGCAGGGGCAAACATTTTGGCGGTTAATCAGAGCATACCTGTAAATAATATTGCAGATGTGTCGATTACCGTAAGTTTTGCACAGTCGGGTCATATGAATGATGACATAGAGGACATAGTTGAAAAAATAAAAAAAGTCGGCGGAGTCAAGTCTGCCGAATCGGTATAGGAGGATAAAATATGAAGGTAGCGGTTATGGGCTACGGAACAGTAGGTTCAGGTGTAGTTGAAGTTATCGAAACTCACGAAAAAAGCATTGCAAACCGTACAGCGGGTGAAGTTCTTGAAGTAAGTCATATCCTTGATTTGCGTGAATTTCCAAACGACCCACATGCGGCTTTGTTTACAAAAGATTTTAACGACATTCTTAACGACCCTGAAACAAAGGTTGTTGCCGAAACAATGGGCGGGGTTAATCCTGCGTTTGATTTTACAATGAAGCTTATTGAAGCAGGCAAAAGCGTTGTTACTTCAAATAAAGAGCTTGTTGCACAAAAAGGACTTGAGCTTCTTGAAGCTGCCGAAAAGCACGGCGTAAATTATCTGTTCGAGGCAAGCGTAGGTGGCGGTATTCCGATTATCAGACCTATGGCACAGTGCCTTGCGGCTAATAATATCGAGGGCGTTGCAGGTATCCTTAACGGCACAACAAACTTTATCCTTACAAAGATGATTGAGGACGGTATGACATTTGAGGACGCTCTCAAGCTTGCTCAGGATAACGGCTTTGCAGAAAAAGACCCTACAGCGGATATTGAGGGCTTTGACGCTTGCCGTAAGGTTTGCATCCTTGCTTCTCTTGCATTCGGCAAACATGTATATCCTAATCAGGTAAGAGCAGAAGGTATCACAAAGATTACTCTTGAGGATGTTGAATATATTTCGTCGGCACACGGCGTTATTAAACTTCTCGGTCAAATTAAGAAAATCAGCGATGAAAAAATTGCCGCATTTGTAAGCCCGGCAGTTGTGTTCCACGGTTCACAGCTTGCAAGCGTAAACGGCGTGTTCAATGCAATTCTTGTTCGCGGTGACGCAGTTGGCGATGTATGCTTCTACGGTGCCGGTGCAGGTAAGCTTCCTACCGCTTCGGCTGTTGTTGCCGATATGGTTGATTGTGCCGTTCATGTAAACAGAAGAAAGAACTTCGGCTGGGGTCCGGGTTCGGAAGATTATGTTGTTGACGAAAAGGCTGTTCTTGAAATGCCGTTCTATGTAAGAGCAAAGGCAACAGAGAGCGAGGCTTTGGCTAAGTTCCACAATGTCAAGTTCCTTTCAAGAAAAGGTCAGCCGTCGGATGAAGTTGCTTTCATCACCGATTCTATGACAGAGAACGCTCTTGATAAGAAGCTTGAAGGCGTTAATGTAATCAATAAGATTAAAGTAACAAACTATTAATTATTTGCGGATTTTCCGCTGTACAGTATATGTTTATAGGAGGAACATTATGGCACTTATTGTCCAGAAGTTCGGCGGCTCGTCTGTAGCAAATGCCGAGCGTGTAATGAATGTTGCAAGAATTGTAACGGATACTTATAAGGCAGGCAACGAGGTTGTGGTAGTTGTTTCCGCTCAGGGCGATACAACAGACGACCTTATTGCAAAAGCACAGGAAATTAATCCAAAGGCTAAGAACAGAGAAATTGACCAGCTCCTTACAGCAGGTGAGCAAATTTCAATTTCACTTCTTGCAATGGCTATCGAATCACTCGGATTTCCGGTTATCAGCCTTTTGGGCTGGCAGGCAGGATTTAATACAAATTCGGTGTACGGTTCTGCAAGAATTAAAAATATCAAGCCGAACAGATTGCAGGCAGAGCTTGCAAGACATAACATCGTTGTTGTTGCAGGTTTCCAGGGTATCAACAGATATGATGACCTTACCACTCTCGGCAGAGGCGGTTCGGACACATCGGCTGTTGCCATTGCGGCTGCACTTCACGCAGATAAATGCCAAATCTTCACCGATGTTGAGGGCGTTTACACAGCAGACCCGAGAAAGGTTGAAAATGCCCGTAAGCTTAAAGAGATCACCTATGACGAAATGCTTGAGCTTGCAACATTGGGTGCACAGGTTCTTAATAACCGTTCGGTAGAAATGGCAAAGAAATATTCCGTAGAACTCGAAGTTCTTTCATCACTTAACCCGGTTCCGGGTACTATTGTTAAGGAGGTAGCAAAAATGGAAAAAATGTTAATCAGAGGCGTAACAAAGGATAAGGACGTAGCTCTTGTATCGGTTTTGGGTGTTAAGGACAATCCGGGCGTTGCGTTTAATATCTTCTCAAAGCTTTCACAAAAGAATATCAATGTAGATATTATTCTTCAGTCATTCGGCAGAGATAACACAAAGGATATCGTATTCACAGTAAGTAAGGACAACGGTCCTGTAGCCGTTAAACTTCTTGAAGAGTCTTCACATCTTCAGGAAGCAAAGATTGTTTGCGACACAAATGTTGCTAAGGTTTCAATCGTAGGTGCAGGTATGGAATCTCATCCGGGCACCGCAACAAAGATGTTTGAGGCTCTTTATGAAAGAGATATCAACATCCGTATGATTTCAACTTCGGAAATTAAGATTTCCGTTATCATCGACGCAGACGATGCAGACAGAGCTGTATCCGCAGTTCACAACGCATTCATTCCAAACGATTAATTATATAAATCTTTTACGGCTTTCCTTTATGTTGGGAAAGCCGTTTTTGCGTCTTTATCAAATCTTAATAATTAGTTTAACTATTTTTTATTGTTTTTTATATACAAATATGATATTGTGTAGTTAAGAAATAAGCGTAAACATTTTGTTGCATATTAAAAGGAAAACAGTTATGAAAAAAGCAAAAGGTATTATTTGGGGTATTGTCATTGTTGCTCTCGGTATTTTGTGGGGACTGAAAGTTGCCAATATTCTCAACTATTCGATGTTTTTTGACGGCTGGTGGACGCTGTTCATTATCATTCCGTCAATTATCGGTCTTGTTACCGAAAAGGACAAAAAAGGCAGTTTGATTTGCTTTGCCGTAGGCTTGGTGTTGTTTGCAAGTTGCTATTTCGACTTGTGGCAGTATAAAAGGTTTTTGTTCCCGCTCATCATCGTTATTATCGGTGCAAGCGTGATTGTGGGCAATATTTTTGATAAAAAACCCGAATATCAACCTGTTGAACAGCAAAATCCGGACGGAAATGTAAACTACGGTGAGCCGGTGTATATTCCACAGGGCAATCGGCAGTATAACGCTGTGTTTTCAGGCGAAAAATACCGCTTTGACAACGGCTTTGCAGGCGGTAAGTTTAATGCGATTTTTGGCGGAGCGGAAATTGATATCCGCAATGCGGACATAGTGCATAATTGTGTAATTAATGCAAATTCTGTTTTTGGCGGAATAGATGTTTATGTTCCGCAAAATGTCAGAGTCGTTTTAAAATCAAACGATTTTTTGGGCGGTACTTCGGATAGCAGTAACAAAAATTTGCCGACCGATGCAAAAACGGTTTTTGTTAATGTAACTAATGTTTTTGGCAGAACAGATATAAAATGACAACGAAAAGGAGAATGAAACCATGACTAAAAAATTATATAAGTCAACTACAGACAAAAAGCTTTGCGGCGTTTGTGCCGGCATCGCAAAATATCTTAATATGGACCCTACCGTTATCAGACTTTTGTGGGTGCTTATTACATTCCTCGGAGGTGCGGGTATATTGGCATATATTGTATGTGCACTTCTAATTCCGGATGAACCGTACAATAATAACTACCAAGACCCGTATTATGCACCGACTGATGATTCGGACAATAATCAAAATAATTAAGAAAAGAGGTTGTCTCATTAATTTGAGATAACCTCTTTTTGATAACTTACAGTGTTTAGAAGCAGTTATTTATTCATTTGATACAAGATAGATGTCCAAATCTTTTTTGCCCTCGATAAAAGTAATTTTGTGCATATATCAGTAAACTTTTGTCGTTGGCTTTGTAATTCCTTTAGTACATCAAATCAGTTACACTTTCCCAAATGTTTGACAATGGGGTGTTGTCAATTTTTGCGTTGATCATAAATTCATCAACGGTATCAAAATATTTTGGTTCTTTATAGTATTCACAGAACGATATTTTGCCTTTGTTGGTTTCAGTAATTGAGTATGATTTTTCTTTGTAAGAGAATTCTATATCATATCCTGTTTCAATTAAGTTTTTTAATTCATTATAATCAGTCATCAGCTTTACTCCTTTTTGGATTATTTGGGTTGTTCCAATCCCATTTATGCTCATGTGGCACTTTTGGGTGTTCTTTTGGATTACCATGATCGGTATAGTCTATATCTTTTTGTGCACGCCCATTTTTATCATAGTAACGCTCTCTTATCTTTTTTCCATTATGGTAAAGTGTTTTTTTAGAATTTGGCTTTGATTTAGTAGGTAGCTTGTTAGTCAGCTCCGGATTGCCTGAACTTTGACCGTCTGCGGAACCGCCGCCTTTATTGGAAACATAACCGAAAATCTTTTTTATGTAGCCTTTTGACAAATTGTTTGTTTTGGCATAAT
>CAVBQD010000123.1:0-6472 GCA_963597385.1 bacterium
CAAAATCAGAACTGGATTATACAGTACCGCCTGAAGTCGGTGATCAATTCTATCTTGAAACCGTCATTCCGGCCAATAGCGAATACGGCAATTTGGTGTTTGAAACTGCGGGAATGAATATGACCGCCAGCATAAACTCAATAGAAATGTGGAAATCTGAAACTTCGCAGTTGGAAAATGTGGCAGGACAGACGCAGGCAATTATTCCTTTGCCTCAAGATACCGAATGTCAAATTACTGTTTCCGGCACAATTACTGATACAACAAATCTTATCTTTCCGCCGTTTCCACGCTTTATGCCTGTAAACGCTCAGGAAATTGAAAGCTATTCCTATGCAAATTATTACGGTATTCCGGCAGGTGCCACCGCTTTCATATCGCTGATGATTGTGGGACTGTTTCTTTTGGGCGTATCACGCAAAAGGATTGATTGGAGCTTGATCCCGCTTTCGCTTGCTTCTGTGGGGCTTACAATGCAATGGATCACCAAAGGAATGGGAAATTATTTTTTAAACAACAGATTGGTTGAATTTTTGAACCGTCAGGAGATAGGCATTGCTCTGCTCGTGCTTTTGGTTGTTTATCTTGTGATGAACCGACAGCGAAAATTCTGGAAATACTTCGGAATTTCCGCCGCCGCAAGTGCAATTGCGATGGTTGTCGCTTATACGGTATCGCATTTTGCAAACACCTATTTTTCAAAATACATCGGTCAGCTCATTTCTGATGTTACGGAACTTGCGGATTATTCGGGGCTTTTGTATTGGGTTACCGTTTGGATGGTTGCCGTATGTGCAGTTATATCCGCCTATGCCGTGCTCCGTTCGATTATTGCTCAACAAATGGAAGCCAAAACACTCCGTTTACGCAATGAATTGATTATGAATAGCTACCGTGCAATGGAAAGTAAAATGACCGACAGTGCCGCTATTCGCCATGAAATGAAACATAAAATAATCGCCCTTGACGCACTGTATCAAAAAGGCGATTATGAAGCGTTGGGAGAATTGATTGGAACAATAAAACAACAAAACGAACATCTGGCACAAACGCAATTTACAGAAAATTTCACGGTCAATACAATTTTGCAGGATGCCGCTTACCGTGCTGCACAGGCCGACATTTCTTTTGATGCACTCGTTTCCGTTCCGTCAAAATTGACCGTTGCGGAAAACGATCTGTGTGAGTTGCTTATGAATATGCTTGACAATGCACTTGAGGCAGCTGCCGAGGCAGATGCAGGAAAACGGTTTGTCCGCTTTCAGATTGAAACAAAGAACGGCTTTCTTGCCGTCAAATGCGAAAATTCGTATATAGGCAAACGAAAGCAGGATGCAAAGGGCAACTATATCACGACCAAGAACGATGCCGATACTCATGGCTTTGGCTTAAAACTTATGAACGCTGTTGCTGTTCGTTATCACAGCATACT
This sequence comes from bacterium, assembly GCA_963597385.1. GTDB lineage: Bacteria > Bacillota > Clostridia > Oscillospirales > Acutalibacteraceae > Eubacterium_R. The sequence continues at coordinate 1,433 of CAVBQD010000123.1, forward strand.
GGATATTTTCACTTCGGAAAATCAGGTCTTCACTGTCCAAACGGCACTTGAGTTGCCTAAAAAATAAATAAAACAAAAAAACAGAGGTTGCCGTTAATAAAACGACAACCTCTTTATTGGTTGATATATCGCACAAAAGCGTTTTGAAATGTTTTATAATAGGCTCTTCCAATTGGAAGAGTTTCTCCGCTTTGCAAGGAAAGGACGGTTCGTCCAAGCTCTCGTACCTCATCCAAATTCACAAGATAACTATTGTGACAGCGTGCAAATTGACCTGTCGGAAGTTGTTTTTCAAAATCAGAAAGCGAAAAATAATAGGTACTGTTACCGGTGCTTTGATGAATTACAATGCTGTGGTTGTAACTTTCGATATACCGAATATCCAAAAGCGATAAATGCACCAGCTTATTTCCGATGTGAACAACAACCGTTTTTGGAATATAATTCAGCTTGAGATCAGTGTGAATCGCACTTGCCAATGCTTCCTGCTTCACAGGTTTTAAGAGGAAATGGATAGGCTGAACGCCATACCCTTCGCCGAGGTAATCCTCATACGCTGTCACAAAAACAATGGACACCCGATTGCCTTTTTCTCTTAAAGACCGGGCAAGTTCCATACCCGTCATACCGGCCATTTGAATGTCAAGTATCAACAGATCAAAAGGACAGCTTTCGCTGTTAAGCCGTTTTTCAAGTTCACAAGCCGAACGGAAAGGCTCAATCCTATATTCGATACTGTCATCGGTTAAAATATCACTGCAAAGAGAACACAAATTTTCTCGCATTATATCGTCATCATCGCAAACTGCAATTCGGTACGCACTCATTTTCTCACCTGTAAATTCGGGATTATTTTATTTAATTATATCATAATATACCGGTGATTACAATAAATCTGAAATATAAATTCGGCAACAGACATTCGGGAACACCCTAAATGCTGAGCTTTGCCCTACAATTTGGGGCAAAGTTCTTTTGCGTGGAAATAATTTGTAAATTTTTCTGAAAACGCTGCAAGTAAAATTGTAAAAATTTTTCAGCTTTAAAAACGGATATGATACACAAAATAAACTTGCAAGGTGAAATGATGTTTTGCAAAGGCGAAACCGTTTTTGCACAATATTATGCCTTTGCAAATATTATTAAGCGAGGTGTATCAATAATGGCAAAAAATACAGTTCCTGAGGCAAAAGAAGCTCTCAATCGTTTTAAGATGGAAGCTGCTAATGAGGTTGGTGTAAACCTTAAGCAGGGCTATAACGGCGACCTTACTTCTAAGCAAGCCGGTTCGGTAGGCGGTCAAATGGTTAATGTAATGTGTCCTGTACGAACTGTGCAATTTCAGCGTACAAATTGGGCTAAAAATAACCAACTTCAGCCGATTACATACGAATTTTGCATAGCAGTATAAAAAACTTTCACACCCACAAAAAATGAGCCAAGAGGTGCACCCTCTCGGCTCATTTTTTAATTACTTAATTTATTAAGTTCATCTAAAAATGCGGGCTTTCGCCGGTATTTATTTTTCAAAAACATTACAAGTCGCTTCGCTTCGGCTGATCCTCCTGCGTCATATAATGACTTTATTTCTTTACAACACGACTGATATTCTTTTCTTGAACTTGAGCGTTGTGCCAAATAAATAATATAGTCAGAATATAATTTATAGGCATCTTCAGGATATTCGGTTGCAATAAAAGGAAAATATGATTTTATCAAAAGTCGGTGTTCTTTGACCAGGCATAGCAATTTATCATATTCTTTTTCATCCCTTAAAATATCAGCATAGTCATAAACAGAAAGTTTTTGCGATAATTTTTTTAATAAAGCATCTCGATTTTTATTCCACAAATCAAATTTTTTCATTAGATTTTTGACTGTTGTATAACTGTTTGCATTTCCGTTGATCAACGAATCGAGTTCAATTTTGAGTTGTTTATCAAATTGCTTTGACTCTTCATAAACAGACGATAACAAACTTTCCCAACGGATCGGATAATCTGTGTTTTTTATTTTATCAATACACAACTTTTCCGCTAAATCGTATTTTTTCTCATCAACATACTTTTTAACAAAATGCTCGCATATATCATCAACATATGAATATCGATATAAAAATTCTTCGGCTGATTTCTCATTTTCGTTCATTTCAAGAAATTTGAATTTCAATAAAACTGCATTGCTTAAGTAATATTTCTGTTCTTTTTCACATTGATTTATAAAATCGTCCAGTATTTCAAAAACTTTGCTTTTGTTATATTTAGAAAATTGAACAGCTATATTCAACAAATCACATTTACTTTCAAGCCAATAATCATAGTTTTTATTTTTAACTTCATTGAAAATTACGCTAAGAAATTCAATACATTTTTCTTCATCGTTTGAATTTAAAATATCTTCGCAAGCTGTAAATAAACTTTCTTTGATATCGTATAATATTGTTATTATACCGCCGTCGCTGTCATCACATTTATCCATAAGACTTATTGTTTTATGATTTACTATTAAAAGATTTTTTATATGTTCTAAAGAGTTATCAGTTTTATATAAATCAAATTCATCATTTACAACAGCGTCAATTTCCATACACATATCATAGCAAACATCATAATTTACAAAGCCGTCACGGTCACTGTAAGCATAGATTATATCGTCAATCTCGGATTCAATATTTGTATTTATATCTAAAGATGAGGCAAACTTATTATATAATTTATCCTTAATTTTGCTGTCCTTATTTGCAAGGTCAACAATAATTTTAATTAGTTTTTCTTTTGTTAAGCTTTCAAGCATTTCTTCAAGCGGTAAATTGTATTGCACATCATCTTCCGACAATTTAAGTAAGACTGCGACAATATGTTTGCATATAGGTCCACCGTCATAAGGACAATCACAATCATAATATTTGACATTTCCGTTTTTGTCAAAGTCAATTGAAACCACATAAATTTCGCCGTTACTGCCTTCAACCTCAGCCGAAATGTCATTGTTTTTGCGTTCAATACGAACGATCTTATTTGATCTGTAATAATCCAAACCTCGCTGATAAATTTTACTCGGAGCAATACTCAAAATATTTTCTATTGAAAATTTCATATAAACTCCTCTTGATTCATAAAAATTTCTTTACTGTTTCTTTTAATTCTTCGCTAAAATCATCAATATCGGAAATTCCAATAACGCCGTCATTCAAAAAAGTTACAAGTGTAGGAATCATATTAGAACGCTTTCTTTCTACTGTTACACCCGGATGATTTTTATCCTTATTTATTTCATTTTCCAAATACCAAAAACGCTTTGATGAGTCACTGCAATCGTTGATTATTTCATTATACTTTCTTAAAAGATTTGAAATATATTTTTCTTGCCAAATCGGCAATATGCTTTTATATGTTTTCCAATCATTTTCTGTAAAAATTTCATTCATAATAAGCCACAATTATTCTATCAATTATTATTTTCGAAAAAATTCAATCCCGACAAATCTATTTCATATTTTAGACTATTGGGTAATTCCGATTGTTTTATAAACATTACGAGATACCATGGCAGATAGGTGACACCGGCTTCCTTGCAAATATTGCTCTTACAAAGCACATAACAGTTGCCGAACTTCCATTCCTTTACAGACATAACATTGTCAAGTGCTTTATGTTTTTTATAATCATTTCCCGATTTCACTTCAACAATATCAATATGCATACCGTTTTGAACAACAAAATCAACTTCACCGTATTTATTTGAATCAAAATAATACAGCTTAAAGCCATTAGACTTTAACTGCTGTGCAATAACATTTTCAAGAACACTGCCGAGGTTCATGGAAAGATCGCCGTTTAAAATAGAGAACTGTATATTTTCCATACAAGCCGCACAAAGAAGTCCCACATCATCCATAAACAACTTAAACAAACTATGCTTTTCGTTAAGCTGTAAAGATGCCTTGGGTTCATCTACATTATAGCACGACAAAGCTACACCTGCGTCATTCAACCATGTGAAACTGTTTTCGTACCTGTTCAATCTTGCACTTTTATTCAAGGAATTAACATAAAAGCGTCTGTTTTTATCGTTTAACTGAGCAGGAATACTGTCAAAAATAGCTTGAATTTTGATTTTTTCATTGCCATTTGCGTATTGGCTAATGTCCATACGATATTGATTAAGTATGCTGTTTTGATAGTCAACAACCTTTGCAATATCATGCGTATCAACATAAATTTGAACAGCCTCAGGCATACCGCCCACAACGATATAACTGTAAAACAGTTTGTTCATTGTATTATGAACGGACTCGGTTATCGGTTTAACATTATCAAAGCACTCCCTTAGATAATCTATCGTACTGTTTTGAACTCCGTTCGCCCAAAGATATTCCTCAAAATCCATGGGATACATTCTATAAATTTCTTCAAATCCGACCGGAAAGGATTTTACATGATTATATCCGACTCCGAGCAACGAACCCGATTCCACATAATCAAATCTACCGTCCTCAACAAGAAATTTTATGGCAGTTCTTGCATTCGGACATTGCTGAATCTCATCAAATAATATGAGCGTATCACCCTCAATCAATGATTTACGGGTAAACGCCGTAATATTAGTAATCAGCGTATCAGCGTCCAAACTGCCGCTGAAAATATCCGCAGCACCGTCATCGGTAATAAAATTGATTTCAACAAAATTAGCGTAATTGTTCTTTGCAAATTCCCTAATCAATGTAGTTTTTCCGATTTGCCTTGCACCTGTAATGCAAAGTGCTTTTTTGTTTTTCTGCTTTTTCCAATCCGATAATTTATCATATGCTTTCCTTTTCAGCATTTTATCACCGCCCTATTCTTTATAATAATGTAACATAATTCCCACTATTTTTCAAGAGCTTGCAACATAATTTGCGACATAATATTTGACTTTTTTTCAACAATTTGCAACATTATTCGTTATTTGCACCTACAAGGAGTTATTTTGCATTATTATTTGCACCTATGACTTGATATGAAAAATCATTATATAAGCACTTGTCAAAAATATTATAAC
>CAVBQD010000124.1:0-6429 GCA_963597385.1 bacterium
GATGATTACATCCTTTCCCATCAGTCAACTACTCCTATAATATCACTTAATTTATTTATACCTAATTTTTCACATTCGGTCGGTAATGCTTCAATTATATTTTTGCAAGCGTACGGATTAACAAGATTTGCCGCACCGACCTGAACCGCAGTAGCACCCGCCATCATCATTTCAATAACATCATGTGCACTGCTTACTCCGCCGCAACCCATAACAGGAATGTTACAGGCTTTTGAAACCTGATAAACCATTCTGACAGCCACAGGAAATATAGCGTCACCGCTGAAGCCGCCCATGGTATTTGCAATAACGGGTTTTCTGCGTTTTATATCAATTCTCATACCGAGCATTGTATTAATAAGACAAATACCGTCAGCACCGGCATCTTCACACGCTTTTGCAATAGAAACTATATCCGTTACATTCGGTGAAAGCTTGATAAATACAGGTTTTTTAGTAACAGCTTTAACTGCTTTTGTTACCTCAGCCGCCGCCTCGGGAGATGTACCGAACGACATTCCGCCACCGTGAACATTAGGGCACGAAACATTAACCTCTAAAATACCAACCTGTTCTTCCCTATCAAGAAGTTCACAGGTATAAGCATAATCATCAACACTGAAACCCGACACATTGGCGATAACCGGCTTGTGAAAATAATTTTTCATTTCAGGCAACTCATGCTCAATAACATGATGAACACCCGGATTTTGAAGTCCGACGGCATTAATCATACCGTTTTTACATTCGGCAATTCTTGGTGTAGGATTGCCGAAACGGGCGTCTTTTGTTGTTCCTTTAAATGAAAATGAACCGAGAATATTAATATCGTAAAAATCTTTAAATTCGTTACCGAAACCGAATGTACCGGAGGCGGGCACGACAGGATTATCCATTTCCATTCCTGCAAGGTTAACAGATAAATCTACCATATAATTTCCTCCTTAACAAGAACAGGACCGTCCTTACAAATTCGTTTGTTGCCGTATTTAGTTTTACAGGAGCAACCCATACAAGCACCGAAACCGCAACCCATACGCTCTTCAAAGCTAAACTGTCCGGAAGTTTCGGTAGCATTATAAACAGCCTTAAACATCGGAAGCGGACCGCAGGTATAAAAATAATCGTAATCAATATTTTTCATGGCATCTGTTACGAAGCCTTGAATTCCGTATGACCCGTCAACAGTTGTAACATAGGTGTCGCAACCAAGTGCTTTAAATTCCTGCTCATAAAAAATCTCTTTAGCAGTATTAAATCCAAGAACAACCGATACCTTTTGTCCGTCTTTTATAAGTGTTTTTGCAAGATTATACATAGGTGGAACGCCTACACCGCCGCCGATAAGAAGCGGTTTCGTTGATTTTGAGATATCGTAACCGTTTCCGAGTCCTGTAAGCACATCAAGGAATTCACCCACAGAAAGATGCTTCATCTGTTCTGTGCCGTCACCTACGACCTTATAAATGATTGTGATTGTATCGTCGCTGTAATCACAAACTGATATCGGTCTACGCAAGAATTTTCCGTCAAGTTGTATATTAATAAACTGTCCCGGAGCGGTGATATACTGAGTATCGCCGCCGAGAACCATTTTGTATACATCTTCAGTCAAAGCATCGTTTGATAAAATTTTATATTTGTTTTGCTTATACATAAAAATATCCTTTATTCCGCATCAATAGTTGATACGCCGAGTGTAATTTCTTCAAGAACATCAAGAAGAACCTTAACTGTATCGAGTGATGTAAACATAGTAACATTATTGTCAACTGCCGCTCTTCTGATTTCCGAACCGTCGGAATGGCTGTCACCCGCATTAATATCAATTGTATTGATTACATATGCAATGTGACCTTGACGAAGTGCTTTAAGTATTTCGTCGCTTTCATCAGCTGTAAGTTTCTGACGAACTCTTGTTCTTATGCCGTGTTCTTTAAGATACTTAGCGGTGCCTTCGGTTGCTTCAATATTAAAGCCAAGGTCGTAAAACCTTTTAATAAGAGGCAATGCCGCCGGCTTGTCCTGATTAGCAATTGTTACAAGAACGGTGCCGTAATTTGCAACATTCATACCCGATGCCTGAATAGCTTTATAAAGTGCTCTTGTAAGCGATTTATCATATCCGATTGCCTCACCCGTTGATTTCATTTCAGGTGAAAGATAGGTGTCCATACCTTTTAACTTACTAAACGAGAAAGCAGGAGCTTTAACATACCAACGCTTCTTTTCCGGCTGATAAACCTCTGTATATCCTTGTTCTTTAAGGCTATGACCGAGTATTACCTGTGTAGCAATGTGTGCCATAGGAACACTTGTAGCTTTTGAAAGAAACGGAACCGTACGGGATGAACGCGGATTAACCTCGATTACATACACATCGTCATTTTCGTCGGCAATAAATTGAATATTATAAAGACCGACAATGCCGATTGCCTTACCGAGCTTTACTGTATAGTCAATAATTGTATCCTTTACTTTTTGACTTGCGGTAAATGCCGGATAAACCGAAATACTGTCACCCGAGTGAACGCCTGTTCTTTCAACATGTTCCATTATTCCCGGAATGAAAACATCTTCACCGTCGCAAATAGCATCAATTTCAAGTTCTCTGCCCATAATATACTTGTCAACAAGTACAGGCTGTTCGGTATTAATTTCTACCGCTGTTTGAAGATAGTGACGAAGTGACTCTTCGTTTGCAACAATTTGCATAGCACGGCCGCCGAGAACAAAAGACGGACGAACAAGAACAGGATAACCGATTTTTTCAGCTACTCTTACGCCCTCTTCAATATCTGTTACAGCTTCACCCTTAGGTTGCGGAATGGCGAGTTCGTTCATTACTCTTTCAAACGAATCTCTGTTTTCCGCTCTGTCAATAGCTTCAACATCGGTTCCGATAATCGGAACACCGAGAGCATCAAGAGGCGGAGCAAGATTAATAGCGGTTTGACCGCCGAGCGATACAACAATGCCGAGAGGCTTTTCAAGTTCGATAACATTCATTACATCTTCAACTGTAAGCGGTTCAAAATAAAGCTTATCGGAAGTTGTGTAATCCGTTGAAACCGTTTCCGGGTTGTTATTTATGATAATAGCTTCGTAACCCGCTTCTCGAATCGACCAAATAGCGTGAACGGTTGAATAGTCAAATTCAACGCCCTGTCCGATACGGATAGGACCTGAGCCGAGAACGATAATTTTCTTTTTATCGCTGACAACAGACTCATTTTCCAGCTCATATGTTGAATAGAAATAAGGAACATAGCTGTCAAATTCTGACGCACAGGTATCAATCATCTTATATACAGGGAAAATGTTATTATCTTTACGAAGATTAAACACTTCAGCTTCGGTCATATTCCAAACCTGACCGATATATTTGTCGGAAACGCCCATCTTTTTAGCGTCTTTGAGTGTTTCCAAATCGCCGATATTTGACTTTAATGCTTCCTCAAAATCGGTAATATTCTTAAACTTATCAAGGAAGAACATATCGATTTTGGTATCGTTATAAATCATATTAAGGTCAACACCGAGACGGATAAGTTGAGCTATTGCAAACAGTCTGTCATCGGTGCCGATTTTAATGTAATCAAGAAGTTCGTCTGTAGAATATGTGTCAAACTTTTTGCTGTATAAATGACAAACACCGGTTTCAAGTGAACGAATAGCTTTAAGAAGCGATTCCTCCATCGTTCTGCCGATAGCCATAACCTCACCGGTTGCTTTCATCTGAGTGTTAAGCGAATTATTAGCGTCAGCAAACTTGTCAAACGGAAAGCGTGCTATCTTTGTAACAACATAGTCGAGAGTAGGTTCAAACGAAGCAGGAGTGTTGGCAATTTGAATTTCATCAAGGTGCATACCGACAGAAATTTTTGCGGAAACTCTCGCAATAGGATAGCCGGAAGCTTTTGAAGCAAGTGCCGACGAACGGGAAACTCTTGGATTAACTTCAATCAAATAATATTGGAATGAAAGCGGGTCAAGTGCAAACTGGACATTGCATCCGCCCTCAATTTTAAGCTCTCTGATAATTTTAAGAGCACTGTCACGAAGCATATGATACTCTTTATTTGTAAGAGTTTGTGAAGGAGCAACAACAACGCTGTCGCCTGTATGAATACCAACCGGGTCGATATTTTCCATATTACAAATAGTGATAGCCGTATCGTTTGCATCACGCATTACTTCGTATTCGATTTCTTTATAGCCCTTAATGGACTTTTCAACAAGTACCTGATGTACAGGAGAAAGTGCAAGTGCGTTTTTGAGCATAATTCTGCATTCTTCTTCATCATCGGCAAATCCGCCGCCGGTACCGCCGAGTGTAAACGCCGGACGAAGTACAACAGGATATCCGATGTCACTTGCAGCCTGTAAGCCTTCTTCAAGAGTGTTTGCAATTTCGGACGGAAGAACAGGTTCGCCGAGCGATTGACACAAATCCTTAAAAAGTTCTCTATCCTCTGCCCTTTCAATTGCTTCAAAACTTGTACCGAGAATTTCCACATCACATTCTTTAAGTACGCCTTTTTTAGCAAGTTGAACGGCAAGGTTAAGACCAGTTTGACCACCGAGTGACGGAAGAATAGCATCCGGTCTTTCGTGACGGATAATTCTTGCAACATATTCAAGATTGAGCGGCTCCATATAAACCTTGTCGGCAATATCCGTATCCGTCATAATGGTTGCAGGGTTAGAATTTATAAGAACAACTTCATAGCCCTCCTCACGGAGTGCAAGACAAGCCTGTGTGCCTGAATAGTCAAACTCAGCAGCCTGTCCGATAACAATAGGACCTGAACCTATTACCAATACCTTATGTATATCTGTGCGTTTTGGCATATTATTCAGCCTCCTTTGCCATTAAGTCAATAAATTTATCAAATAAATATGCACTGTCTTGAGGACCCGGTGCAGACTCAGGGTGATATTGAACCGAGAAAAGTTTATTTTCCTTTGATTCAACGCCCTCAGCTGTATTATCAAGCAGATTTTTATGTGTTAATTTAAGCGGCGTTCCCTCAAGGCTGTCAACATCAACAGCATATGAATGGTTTTGAGAAGTAATTTCAATCTTACCTGTTTCAAGATTAAGTACAGGATGATTACCGCCTCTGTGGCCGAATTTCATCTTAAATGTTTTTGCTCCAAGTGCAAGAGAAATCATTTGATGTCCAAGACAAATTCCGAAAATAGGAAGTTTGCCGTGAAGTTCTTTTACAAGGTTGATAACAGGTTCAACATACTCAGGGTCACCCGGTCCGTTTGAAAGGAACAATCCGTCCGGACGAAGCTTGAGAATATCCTCTGCCGGTGTATCAAAAGGTACAACGGTTACATTGCAGCCCTTTTCGTTAAGCTTTCTGACAATGTTAAGCTTAACACCGCAGTCAATTGCAACAACATCATACTTATGATTTGGTGTGCGGGAATACCAACGCTTTTTACACGATACTCTCGAAACCATATCGGTAGGAATTTTATACGCTTTAAGTTCTGCGTAAGCCTCCTCGTAAGGCTTGTGAGCATTACAAATCATAACCTTTTGGCTGCCTTCGTTGCGAATTATGCGTGTAATCATTCTTGTATCAACACCGCTGATTCCAGGAATATCATATTCATCAAGAACTTCAGACAATGTTTTGGTATATCTGAAATTTGACGGAAAATCATTATATTCTCTAACAATTAAGCCACCCATTGTAGGAATTCTTGTTTCGTAATCATCATCGGTCATACCGTAATTACCGATGAGAGGATATGTCATACAAACCATTTGGTCTGTATATGACGGGTCAGAAACAATTTCCTGATAACCGACCATAGAAGTGTTGAAAACGATTTCATTCACAGCCTGTTTATTTGAACCAAACCCGTAGCCGTAAAATTCCATACCGTTTTCAAGAATAATTTTTTTATCATAAGGCTTCATATACTATTTTTCCTCCACACATTGTCATTACATTTTTGCCTTGCAAGTGCCAGCCCTCAAAAGGAGTGGCTTTTCCCATAGAAAGAAATTCATCCGGATTAACGCACCATTCGGCATTTAAGTCGAGAAGTGCCAAATCGGCAACCTCACCCTCTTTTATTTCACCACCGGGCAAATCAAATATTTTTCTCGGATTAACGCTCATAAGTTCAACAAGCTTTTCAAGAGAAATAAATCCGGTTTTAACAAGTTTTGTATACAAAACAGCAAATGAAGTTTCAAGTCCTACAACACCCATTGCCGAACCGGCAAGTCCTTTTGACTTTTCATCTGCTGAATGCGGTGCATGGTCAGTTGCTATAACATCTATCGTTCCGTCCAAAACGCCCTGTAAAAGAGCATTTTTATCTTCTTCGCTTCTGAGGGGCGGGTTCATTTTAAATCTGCCGTCTTCCTGCAAATCCTTGTCGCACATAGTAAGATAA
>CAVBQD010000125.1:0-6336 GCA_963597385.1 bacterium
CTGTTTGGATCGTATTCGATAGTCTTAACTTCAGCAGGAACATCAAACTTGTTTCTCTTGAAGTCAATTACACGATACTTTCTTCTGTTACCGCCGCCACGATGACGAACAGTGATTCTTCCGTATGAGTTACGACCTGACTTCTTGTTTAAAGGTTCAAGAAGTGATTTCTCAGGAGCAACTTTTGAGAGAGAAGAATAATCAATAACCGACATATTTCTTCTTGAAGGTGTAGTCGGCTTATAATTTCTAACTGCCATTATAATCTCCTTACCATGAATAACTTTGCGAAAGGATGGCACCTTTCATACCTCATCATTCATTTGTTTCTGTTGCTTATATAATAGGTATATATTACTTATTATATAGTGATTACATCATATCACTGAAGAATTCGATTTCTTTTGAATCTTCTGTCAAAGTTACGATAGCCTTTTTCCAAGAAGGAGTGTAGCCTACATTGTAACCTTGTCTACGCTTACGACCGCGAACATTCATTGTGTTTACCTTAGCAACCTTTGTGCCAGGGAAAACTTCTTCAACTGCCTTAGCAATTTCAATCTTGTTTGCTGTCTTTGCTACCTTGAAGGTATATTTCTTTTCCATAATGCCCATCATTGAGTTTTCAGTGATGATTGGCTTAAGGATGATATCCTGTGCTGCTTTCATTATGCGTATACCTCCTCAATTTTCTTTGCTGCGTCCTTGAGAACAACGAATGAATCGCAATTAAGAATGTCGTATACACAAAGTGTGTTTACTGTAACAACCTTAACGCCTTCAATGTTACGGGCACTCTTGTAGATTACTTCGTCTACACCGTCTGTAACGATAAGTGTCTTCTTTGCAGCCTTAAGCTTTGTAAGCATTTCAACAATAGCCTTTGTTTTGATGCCTTCAAGCTCAACCTTGTTTACTACCATCATTTCTTCGTCAGCAACCTTTGTTGACAAAGCTGACTTCATAGCAAGTCTTCTTACCTTTTTGTTAAGTTCAACCTTGTACTTTCTTGGCTTAGGGCCGAGAGCGATACCACCGTGTGTCCACTGTGGAGATCTTGTTGAACCCTGACGAGCACGGCCTGTGCCCTTTTGTCTCCAAGGCTTTGCACCGCCACCGCTTACTTCTGAACGAGTGAGAGTTGACTGTGTTCCCTGTCTTTGGTTAGCAAGATAGCTAACTACTGCTAAGTGCATTGCGTCAGCGTTTGGTTCGATACCGAAAACTGAATCTGCAAGCTCTAACTTGGAAGTCTTTCTTCCTTCTTGGTTATAAACCTGAACCTGTGCCATTTATACCTCTCCTTTCGTTAAGCTTTTACTGCGTCGGCAATAACAACGATTCCGCCCTTAGGACCGGGGATTGCACCCTTGATTGCGATAAGGTTTGATTCTGTGTCAACCTTAACAACCTTGAGGTTTTGAACTGTTACTGCTTCGTGACCGTAGTGACCTGCCATCTTCTTGCCCTTAAATACTCTTGAAGGACTTGAACAAGCACCGAGTGAACCTGCGTGACGGTGGTTAGGACCTGTACCGTGGCTCATACGAAGTCTTGCGAAGTTCCAACGCTTGATTGCGCCGGCCGTTCCGTGACCCTTGCTTGTTCCCTTAACATCTACTACATCGCCTGCTGCGAAAACGTCTGCTTTAAGGATATCGCCTACGTTCATTTCCGAGATGTCATCAAGACGGAATTCTTTAAGTGTTTTCTTTGGAGCAACGTTTGCCTTATCGAAGTGACCCTTCATTGGCTTGTTTACTCTTGCAACTTTTACATCGCCGAAACCAACTTGGATTGCTTCATAGCCATCGTTTTCCGTTGTCTTCTTCTGGGTAATTACGCATGGACCTGCTTCAACTACTGTTACAGGAACTGCATTACCTGCTTCGTCGAAGATCTGAGTCATGCCGATTTTCTTACCGATAAGACCTTTCTTCATTTGTATTTCCTCCTTTGGTTATTGGTTGGGTACCCCCCAACATGACCTCAACCGTTTTTGATTTGAATTACTTTGTTTTGATTTCCAAATCTACGCCGGCTGGGAGCTCAAGACCCTGAAGAGCTTCAATTGTTTTGTTTGAAGGTCTGAGGATGTCAATGAGTCTTTTGTGTGTTCTTTGTTCAAACTGCTCACGGCTGTCCTTGTACTTGTGAGTAGCACGAAGGATTGTTACCTTTTCGATTTCTGTAGGAAGAGGGATAGGACCGCTAACCTGAGCACCTGTTCTCTTCGCAGTTTCAACAATCTTTTCTGCAGCCTGATCAACAATGCTGTGATCATAGCCTTTAAGTCTGATTCTAATCTTGACTTTACTTGCTGCCATTTTAATTCCTCCATTGAAATTTAGTGGTGCGAGTTCTAATCCTTAACCACGAAGCCGTGTGTTCCTACCCTTCCGTTTTTAAAAGCCGAATGAATATTCATCCGGGCACAGAATGAGCCTACACACGCAGGTATTCGCAAGTTACCTGTCGCAGTCTTAGCTTAGATTAGTTTCGCCCGTGTTTAAAACTCGGACATACTCCGTCGAAATTACCGCCGGGTTCAGCGCAACCTCCGACATCATCGCATATCATGTTGTGCAGTCAAACCGTACAAGCCATATAATATATAACTTTTATATACGCAGTTCACCACACGTGCGACTATTATAATATATAGAGAGTGCTATGTCAAGGTTTTTTTAAAATTTTTTTGAATAAATTTCAGCTGTTTTTACAAATTTTAAATTTAAAGTTTGTTAGTTTTGCACAAGAGATTTTCAAACCTATATATAGTGTTTTAAGTGTTCGTATACACTATATATAGAAATAGACGGCAGAAAAAACTGCCGTCTGAAATTAGATTTTGTTTTTTGGTCCTCTGCCTGTTTTTTCTTCATAAACGACTGCAACCTCTTCGGCTGTGCCCTCTGCAATAATTTTTCCTTTTTGAAGAAGAATTGCACGGTCGCAAATTGCAAGTACCTGGTCGATACTGTGAGATACGAAAAGCACGGTAACGCCGTTGTCAAACATTGACTGAACTTTTGCAAGGCTTTTGCGTCTGAACTTTGCGTCTCCGACAGACAAAACTTCGTCAAGGATGAGAATATCCGGTTCAACAGCCGTTGCAATGGAAAAGCCCAAACGGGATTTCATACCCGAAGAATAGTTTTTAAGCGGAACATTAATGAAATCGCCGAGTTCGGAGAAGTCAATAATATCCTGAATTTTAGTATCAAGGAATTCTCTGCTGTAACCGAGAATAGCACCGTAAAGGTAGATATTCTCCTTGCCAGTATATTCAGGGTCGAATCCTGCACCGAGTTCGATAAGAGGAGCCATAACGCCAACCTTAGTTACAGAACCGGAAGTAGGCTTGTACACACCTACGATAGCTTTAAGAAGCGTACTTTTGCCGGCACCGTTAAGACCCATAATTGCAAGTCTTTCGCCTTTTTTTACCTGAAAAGTAATATCGTCAAGAGCTTTAAACTTAGCAACCTCAATATTACCCTTAATTTTACGAATAACGAATTCCTTGAGATTGTCAACTTTTTGCTTGTTAAGAATAAACTCCATATCGACATGGCTTACATCAATAACAACAGGACGCTCGTCAAGTTCTTCCTCGGTCAGTTTCTTTTCTTCCTGCTCGGGAAGCGTTTCGTCAAAAACAACATTTTCAATATCTTTTTCCATATTTCAACCTCTTTTTTTCTTACTGCAAGGTAACAGCAAAACCTAATAACAGTTTTATAATTACTTCATACTGTCGTGCTTTAATTTCCAGGTAACGCACGCAAAAGCAACAAAAAGTATGCCGAGAAAGCCGCTTCCGATTGCAAGAGCGTACATAGAATCATTTATCCATCTCATAAAAACATCAACAAGATATGTAGGATAAACCACAAGTTGCCGTGTTGATTTAATAACAGCCACCGCAACAAGCACGATTAAATTCATAACTGTTGACGCAAGCAATGAGCACGCTATATTTCTTGTGGCACGGTAATTCTTTGAAGTGCGTTTAAACAAGAGAATAACGGCACATATGCCTACGACGCCACACACGGCGGCAAGAATACTGCACACGGTTTTTGATAATTCACAAAACTCCTTAACCTTTTTTGCATAACCGAACTGTATAACTTCGCCGGCATAATCGGCAACATCATCGGCAAACCTGTCGGCAGCCGTCTTTTTAACCGATTTTTCTACAGTTATGTTTTTCGTTTTTATAACATCGGAAACGCTTGTTGCAACATCAGCCTTTAATTGAGTAAGTAAGCCGCTGTATGCATCAACGGAAAATTCCTGCGTTGAGGTAAACTCTCCGGATATATAAGCGTTTTCAATCCTATATATATTATCATAAGTAATTAAATTGTCAACAAAATCATCCGAAATTGAGTTCAAGGCACACAAATCCTTTGTGTACTGTACAATATCCTTACGCATATTTTCAACATAAGTACTGTTTGTAAACTCTTTAACAAAGGTTTTCGGATTGGCAGTTACAGCCATAAATTCAAAGCACAACGCACACATAACGGCACACAGATAAAGAACAAACGACAAAATCGCTCTTGCTCTTCTGCGGGAGGCAAAATCACTTTTCATATTATTGTACCTCCCCTGTCAATCGGGCATAAACATAAAACTTCTCATTTGAAAAAGGAGCAAAGGCATTTGACGATTTTGATGTGGTAAGCACAAGGACATCGCCGTCCGTTTCTTCCTCTTCTTCGGACACGGAATATTTGTACACCTTGTATTCATATGTGCCCAAATTGGAATCGACGGCAATTATATCCCCTTTTTCTACATTATATAATGTTTTAAAAGAAGAGGATGCATAGCCTGTAATTTTTGATGTACCGCCCATTCCGAAAA
The DNA here is from genome assembly GCA_963597385.1 of bacterium. Lineage (GTDB taxonomy): Bacteria > Bacillota > Clostridia > Oscillospirales > Acutalibacteraceae > Eubacterium_R. The sequence continues at coordinate 4,882 of CAVBQD010000125.1, forward strand.
GATACGACTTATCGCTTAATCCGACACCGTTTCGTGCGGTAACGCGGTTATAACCGTAATACACCTTTTCGTTAAGCCCTATTCTGTCACAGGTAACTGTACCGAGCAAAGAGCCGGTTTTTATCGAATTGATAAAATCCTTGCCTGTTTTATCATTTGGGGTTTCATCAACACTGAGGTCGTTATAACCGATTGTAAGATAGGATTGTGCGTCAATAACAGTATTCTTTGCCTTATCAAGACCAATCAGCATAAGCGGAGCGAAAACAAAAAGTGAAATCAAAACATATAACAGGGCGTTACATATATAATGATACACAGTGCCTCTTGATTTTTTAGGCGACTTTGATTTATTGTCTTTTTGCACTTTGGATTTTTTCATAAAAGGTTACGCCTTATCTTAGTCATCCTCAAATACGGCACCGCGTGAACCCGAGGTTACATGCTGTGCATATCTCTTGAGATAACCTGTCAAATTCTGCTTTGGAGCAGACCAATTCTTCTTTCTTTCAGCCAAAACTTCGTCCGAAACATTTACACGAAGAACTCTTGCCGGAATATCGATTTCGATTATATCGCCGTCTTCTACAAGTGCGATAGTACCGCCTACTGCGGCTTCAGGGCTTACATGTCCGATTGAAGCACCTCTTGTGGCACCCGAGAAACGACCGTCGGTCAAAAGTGCAACCTGCGAGCCGAGACCCATACCGATAATTGCGGATGTAGGTGAAAGCATTTCTCTCATACCAGGACCGCCCTTAGGACCTTCGTATCTGATAACGACAACATCACCTGCAACAACTTTTCCGCCTGTGATAGCTTCAATTGCTTCTTCTTCGGAATTATAGCACTTTGCCGGGCCGGTATGTTGCATCATTTCAGGAGCAACCGCACCCTTCTTAACAACTGCACCTTCTTCTGCAAGATTGCCTTTGAGAACGGCAATACCGCCGTCCTTTGAGAACGGGTCGTCAAGTTTGCGGATAACAGTGCCGTCGGCATCAGGAGCATTTGCAATTCTTTCGGCAACGGTTCCGCTTACTGTAAGACAATCGGTATTGATAAGTCCGCCCGAAGCGAGTTCCTTGATAACAGCCTGCATACCGCCGACATCGTTGAGGTCTGTAATAAATACAGATGATGCAGGATTAAGCTTACAAATTTGAGGAGTTGTGTTGCCCATTTCGTTAAGGTCGGACAAATTAATATCGTGACCTGCCGCATGAGCAATTGCCGTAAGGTGAAGAATAGTATTTGTTGAGCAACCGATAGCCATATCTGTACGCATAGCGTTTTGAATTGCTTCTTCAGTAATAATATCCGACGGCTTAATGTCATCTTTAAGAAGATCCATAACTCTTTCGCCTGCCATTTTTGCAAGACGAAGACGAGCCGAATAAACTGCCGGGATTGTGCCGGAACCCGGAAGAGACATACCGATTGACTCGGTAAGGC
>CAVBQD010000126.1:0-6324 GCA_963597385.1 bacterium
GGTAAGGCAGTTCATTGAGTTTGCAGTGTACATACCTGAGCATGAACCGCAAGTAGGGCAAGCGGTGAACGCTGTTTGCTCAAGGTTTTCAAGTGACATCTTACCTACTGCATTTGCACCTACATATTCAAACTGCTCGGAAAGACCGATAGGGTTCTTTGTTTCAGTGCTCTTACCCGGAAGCATAGGACCGCCGTTAATGAAAATACAAGGAAGATTAAGTCGGCAAGCCGCAAGAAGCATACCCGGAACAATTTTGTCACAGTTAGGAATGAAAACAATGGCGTCAAGAGGGTGTGCTGTGAGCATAACCTCAATGCTGTCCGCAATAAGTTCACGGGAGCAAAGAGAATACTTCATACCCTTGTGGTTCATTGCGATACCGTCGCAAACGCCAATTGTGTTGAATTCAAACGGAACACCGCCTGCATTACGGATACCTGCCTTAACCTGCTCTGCGATTTTATCAAGGTGCATATGACCCGGAATGTAATCGCTCTTTGAGTTAACAACAGCTACAAACGGTCTTTTCATTTCGAGTTCATCAATACCGAGAGCTCGTAAGAGAGAACGGTGAGGGGCTCTTGACGGACCCTCTTTGATTAAATCTGATCTCATTTTTATACCTCTTTTGTATACAAGAATCTTAATTTATAAATTGATATTTTTTATATTATATTATCAATATAAAAGAATTTCAACATTTTTTTATAATAATAGTGATTTTGCCCAAACAAAGCAAAGCGTTTATATTACATTTTCTATATGATATCTTGGTTTATTCTTACTTTTATTACCGTATTCTATCGCTTCAACAGGACAGTAACATATACACGCCATACAATGAGTACAGTTACCGTTCCATACCGGCTTGCCGTTAACCGACTTAATATTATTAAGCGGGCAAAGTTTTACGCATTTACCGCAAGACACACAATCGTCGGTTACATAAAAAGCCTTTGATTTTACGCATACGGGATAAAAAACATCATTAACAACTCCGCTGAGCATTTTATCTTTAAAAGTAATGTTAAGTTTGCTAAACGGCTGATTATTCAAAATACAGTCAATCGCTTTGTCAATGTCCGGCAAAGCCTTGTCTACGATTTTCCTTGCCTCGTCAACTTGCGGTGCGTCAAACATTGCAATATAGTTTTCCGGCATAACGATTTGAGCCGTGCCTTTATATTCAAAGCCTTTTTTCTCACAAAGAAGCCTATTGTACTTTTCGGCATTGCCGACTTCTCCGCCGCAGGTCATAACAAACCAAACACCGTTTGCTCCCAATATTTTTGTTTTTTCTATCCATTCGGTAACAACACGCGGAATTCTCCACGCATAAGTAGGAGTAACTATAACAAGCCTGCCGTCCGCCGTTACGGAAAAATAATCGTTATTTTTAATTTTATCATTTAAGTTTATTACATTGTCATTTGTTTTTTGAGCAATTTTTTCGGCAACAAACCTGCTGTTGCCCGTGCCCGAAAAGTATAAAATCATTACTTGTTTTCCTCCTCGGGATAGGTAAGATTGAAGTCTTTTCTGAAATCGGTCATAATTTTCATTACATCTTTTGTGTAATCAAGGTGCATATCGTTTGACTCACCCGAAATTGCCTTTTCCATATCTTCAAGTTCATAAGCGAGAGCGTCCTCGTGCTTGCCGACCGACACCTTTTCAGTTTCACCGGTTTCGGCGTTGGTAATTGTTGCTTCCCACGCTCTCGGATATTCCATAATTTCAATATATCCCTTTTCACACGACACCATACCACGCTTAGGCTGTTTTGAATGAAGAGACAGCATAACGGTCGCCATTTGACCCTCTTTGTTTGTAAGGAGCATACTTGCCTGTTCGTCAACTCCGGTAGGGGCTTTTTTCATTTGTGACACAACATTATCCGGTGTTGAGTCAAAAAACCAACGGACGAACGACAATGAATAAACACCTATGTCAAGCATAGCACCGCCGGCAAGCGAACGGTTAAAAAAGCGGTTTTTCATATTGTAATCTTTGAAACTGCCGAAATTTGTTGTAATAAGATTAACCCGTCCGAGTTTGCCCGACGAAAGAATTTCATTAAGTTTTTTGTAAATCGGCATATGATAAATTGTCATAGCTTCGGCAACGATAACGCCCTTTTCGTCTGCAAGTTTCAACGCTTCGTCAAGCTCCGATGAATTGAGTGTTATTGACTTTTCAACAAGAATATGCTTGCCGTTTGCTATCGCCTTTTTCATAAAATCAATATGAGTGTTGTGCGGAGTTGTTATATAAATAACATCAACCTCCGGGTCGGTAAACATATCGTTAAAATCATCGTACACCTTGCCGATTTCGTACTTTTCAGCAAACGCAACCGCTTTTTCGTGAGTTCTGTTGCCGACCGCATAAATACTTTTGCCGTTTTTCTTCAAAGCAACAGCCATCTCGTTTGCTATAACTCCCGTGCCGAGAACCGCCCAATTAATGTTTTTCATTTTGACAACCTCCGATATCAGCATATTTATATGACTTCATTATAATAATTCATAACCGATTAGTCAAATGGTCAAACCAAAAAGCCGTCTCACTTTTTTGTAAGACGGCTTTTACTGTCAATAACGCTGTATTTTTATTTCTTCACGGCACGCTTAACAGCTTTGATTACCTCATTGAGTACAATGACGCTTAATGCCGTTGCAAGCATTTTAAGCCACATAGTTGCCGACAAAGGCACTGTTTCAAATACGGCACCGCCGAATTGCGTAATTGCAAATTGCAAAATCAGCACAAGCAAAAATACGCCGAGCATAAGTTTGTTTTTCAAAAGATTTTTTATCATAGGCGTATCGTCAAGTTCACGGCAGTTAAACGCATTAAAGAGTTGGAACAGGACAAACAATGTAAACAACACGGTTGCTTCCTCTTCGCTTGTTGCACCCAAAAAATTTTTGAAATGCTGAAGCATAAACACAATCGAAATGAAAATACCGTTGGTGAAAATTCTTGTTAGCATTGATTTTGAAATGATGTTTTCGTTTCTCTTTGTCGGTTTACGGTTAAGCAAATCGGAACGAAGCGGTTCCAATCCAAGGGTCAATGCCGGCGGTCCGTCCATAATAATATTAATCCACAAGAGTTCCAATGCCGTAAATGGTGCCGAAAATCCTGCAAGTATTGACGCAATAACCACAACAACCGACGAAACATTAACGGTGAGCTGGAACTGTATAAAACGCTTAAAGTTTTCGTAAATTCCGCGTCCCCACTGAACCGCTTTGATAATAGTTGAAAACGAGTCGTCAAGAAGAACCATATCGGCGGCTTCTTTTGTAACATCTGTTCCGGCAATTCCCATTGCGATTCCGACATCGGCGTGCTTGATGGCAGGTGCGTCGTTTATACCGTCACCGGTAACGGCAACAACATTTTTTTCTTCTTTCAAAAGCTTAACAACACGCATTTTTACAAGCGGAGTACTTCGTGCGATTACCTGAATTTTCTTCAAAGCAACCTTTAATTCATCATCCGTCATTTTTTCAATATCGGAAGCCTCCACGGCAATATGTTCATCGTCAAGCATATGAAGTTCGTTTGCTATTGCCCTTGCGGTACGAATGTTGTCACCGGTAAGCATTTTCACTTCAATTCCCGCCGAGCGGCAATTTTTAATAGCCTCGTAAACATCGGGACTAAGCGGGTCGGAAATAACAACAAATCCGTCATAAACAAGATTTTGCTCAACTTCTTCTTGAGATTCTCCGTTGTAGCCGTCAAGTTCTTTGTGAGCAAAGGCAAGTAAACGACCCGCTTCACTTTGAAATTGAGCCATAAGCTTTAAATTATTATTTTTTTCTTCTTCCGACACATCGGAACACATAGAAAGAATTTTTTCGGGATTGCCCTTTGTATAAAGAACGGTTTTTCCATTCTCTCTTACAACCGTGCTCATATCCTTGTTTTGCGACGAAAACGGAAACACACGGACTATGTCAGCATCGTGGCGGATTTTTTGATAATCAACGCCCGCTTTATGTGCCGCAACAAGCAAGGAACATTCTGTCGGATTTCCTATAAACGACCAGTTTCCGTCCTCTTGCGAAATGTTGGCATTACTGTTTATGCAGTAATTATTCAAAAGTATTTTATCTTTAAGAGCCTCGGGTTCAAGCATTTCTCCGTGGGAATAGATTTTTTGAACGGTCATTTTATTTTCTGTCAAAGTACCCGTTTTGTCGGAGCAAATAATATTTACGCAACCGATAGTTTCGCAAGCAATCATTTTCTTGACAAGAGCGTTTTCTTTAGACATCTTTATAATATTCAAAGCCAAAGAAACGGCAACAATTGTCGGAAGTCCCTCGGGAACTGCCGCAACAATCAAAACGATACTCGTAATGAAAGCGTCCGACACTGTGTCCAAACTGAATTGTCCATGAATAATGAACTGAATTATTTCAATGGCGAATACGATTGCCGCCGCCGATGCACCCAAAACCGTAATTTGCTTTCCGAGTTTATCGAGCTTTTCCTGCAAAGGAGTGGTGGTTTTTTCGATAGACGAAAGTTCCTGTGCGATTTGACCGAATTCGGTATCGTTTCCGACGCCTGTAACCAGCATTTTACCGCTTCCGGTAGTAACAAAACATCCGGAATACAGCATATTTCTTCGTTCCGCCACCGGCGTTTTTTCGGTACATACGGCATTTGCATTTTTGCTCACCGGCAAGCTTTCGCCTGTAAGAGCGGATTCGTCCACGGCAAGGTCATTACTTTCAAGCAAACGACCGTCGGCAACAATTTTATCTCCGGTTTCAATCATAATGATATCGCCGACAACAATTTCCTTTTGTGTAATCAACTGCGGTTCGCCGTTACGAATAACCTTTATAAGCGTGTCCTCGTTGATTTTGTTAAGTGCTTCAAAAGCTTTTGCACTCTTGCCCTCGGTTATAATCGTAATAACAACAGACAATGCAATTGCCGCAAAAATGCCCACACATTCAAGAAAATTGTATTCCCCTCCGGTAAAGTAACGGGTTACATTTACCGCCAAGGTGATAATTGCCGCAAAAATAAGCATCAAAAGCATAGGCTCGGTTGACGCGTCCCAAATTCTTTTGGCTAAAGATTCACGACTTTGGGCAACAAAGGAATTGGAGCCGTATTTATTTCTTGACTTCTCCGCCTGCTGTTCGGTAAGACCTTTTTCTCGGTCTGTTCCCGTTTCAGAAAGCAATTCGTCCATTGCCATTCTAAAAGCTTCTTTCATTTCTCATTCTCCTTTAAATCCAAACATTGTAAATTTAATTACAAACAACTTTGAGTGAGTTTTCAAATTTACCGATTTGATGACTGTAGGCTGTAATAAAAAAAATAAAAACGACACACATATATAGCTGAAAAAACTATATATGAGTCTCGTTTTTTAAGACAAGCCAGACCTTGCGGTCAGAATGTTGACTTGCCACGCTACGCGCCACTACTCCCTCAAAATATGAATTTAATTATACTCTTGCAAAATTGATTTGTCAAGATTTTATTTTCACAGGTCGTTTAAGTGACTTTATCGACAGTCTGACAGCTTTTCTCCACACAACACGCCGACTATACATCCGACGCAACTTAAAACAACATATAATCCGCCAAGCATATATTGTTTATCCCCAAAAAGGTTATACGCTTCAAGAGAAAAAGTTGAAAATGTAGTAAATCCGCCGCACACACCGGTTTTCAAAAACAAAACAGCATTGTCGGACATTTTGTGTTTACCTGCAATTCCTACAATAAATCCAATCAAAATTGCTCCGATTATATTGGTTATCAAAGTAAGCAGCGGAAAATCCGTTTTAACGGGAATAAGACTAATTGCATATCTTCCCATCGCTCCGATTGCTCCGCCGACTGCCACAAATAAAAATCCCATATTTTATCCTTTCATAATCCAAAAGCACATTGAAATTCACTGCAAATATCTTTAACATAAAATTTATTTGTGCTTTTCCCAAAGCGTAGCTTTCGTTTCATTTTACTCCAATTCTCTTTAAATAATCTGTTTTATCTTTATCGGTAATTTTTCGAATTACCTTACACGGATTGCCGACAGCTATAACATTGGAAGGAATATTCTTTGTAACAATACTGCCTGTTCCTATAATTGTGTTGTCACCGACAGTCACACCGGGTACAACCTTTACATCACCACCGAGCCATACATTCTTTCCAATATGAATCGGCTTGCCATGAAAAGGATTTCTCCTCTCTCAAAGGGCAAGTTGATGAATCGAAATTTAATGTTTAGAGCGTCGAACAATAAAGTAAATCAACCACTCTATTGCTAAT
>CAVBQD010000127.1:0-6225 GCA_963597385.1 bacterium
TGTGACGAGGTTTTGGGACACGAAAACTACCTGGCTTGTTTTCCGCGTGTTACCAAAAAGGCTGGAAAGACAACAGATGCTATTGCTAAAAATCATGATTATCTGCTTGCTTTCGGAAAGGGAAAGGGTGTCGAGTTATATTTGCCGTCGCACACGGATGAAGGATTCAAATTTAGCGATGAGTATGTGGAAACACGCGGAAAGTACAAATTAAACCAAACTCTTGATTATGATAGTTTGCAATATAGTGCAAGTCTTGATTACCCGATAACAATTGAGGGTGAAACCTTGTATCCGGGGCAATCGTATGAAAAATACCTTGAGCGTAAGAATGGTAAGCATGCTAGAGCAGATTGGGCATGGAGATGGAGCAAAGAGTTATTCGATTTTGGCTATCAGAATGGATTTATAGTTGTAAAAAAGTATGATAACTATTCTCGGATTTATACGAAGACCTATCAAAATTGCAAAATTGTAAAGACAGGTAATGGCTTTTCAATTGAGTATATGGAGAGAACGAAGGCAATTTCGACATTAGAATTCATTGAAAATGAATATTCTAATGATAACTCGAAGAAAAACCTAACGCAGATATTCAATGCATCCGTTTTTGATTATTCAAAGCCGGTATCCTTACTGAAAACACTGGCCTCATATTCTACAAAAGATAACGATCTTGTCCTCGACTTCTTCTCCGGTTCTGCCACCACCGCCCATGCTGTCATGCAGCTCAATGCCGAGGATGGTGGTAACCGTAAGTTTATTATGGTGCAACTGCCTGAAGTTACTGATGAAAAAAGTGAGGCGTACAAAGCAGGCTATAATACAATTTGCGAAATCGGTGAGGAGCGTATTCGCCGTGCAGGTGATAAAATTAAGGCGGAACATCCCGATGCCGATATAGACATTGGCTTTAAAGTGTTTGAAATTGCCGATACAAATATAAAGTGGAACGAACTTGAATTAAAGGATGAACAAGTCGATTTTGAAAGCCTAAGCGATACCCCTGATCAAATCGACTTTAAGCAGGGTACAAAGGACATTGATGTAGTATATGAAATTATGCTCCGTCAAAAGAATATTCCATTGTCCTCAAAGATCGAAGTGTTAAGCGGTATCGGCTCTCGTACATATCTTTATGCCGACAGCTATCTCATTTGCCTTGAAACGCAGGTGACAAACGAGATGATAGACAAGCTGGCTACTCTTGACCCAACACCGTTTAAGTATATTTTCCGTGACAGTGCATTTAAGGATGATATTGACCTTAAGACAAACGCATTTCGCAGATTAAAAGCTATGGTGGAAAAACACGCAGGTGCATCAAAAAAAGCATATACTGTTGAGTTTATTTAAGGAGAATCGCTATGGCAGATAAAATTACATTTAACTTTAGTGATGACCTTGATTATCAGCTTAGGGCAATCCGCTCAACCGTAAATTTGTTTAAGGGCTTGCCGACGACGGATGCAAGCTCCATTTACCACTATTCCCGTGCAAAGAAGATTTTAGAGGGCGATCCTGTTCGCAACAGAAACCTTGTGCTTGGCAGTAAGCTGCTTGAAAATATGCGGTATGTTCAGCTTGACAACGACTTATTTGCCGATGAAAGCGTAACAGCCGGTAACAACTTCACCATTGAAATGGAAACCGGCACAGGTAAAACCTATGTTTATCTTCGCACAATTTTGGAACTCTATAAGCAATATGACCTTAAAAAGTTTATGATTGTTGTTCCGACTGTGGCAATTCGTAAGGGTGTTGAAAAATCAATCGAACAGCTGACAGAACATTTTAAGGCTCTTTACGGCGTTGATTTATCTAAATACAGCTTTATTTATGACACAAATAACCCAAAGGAAGTCAGCTCCAAGCTTGTTGAAAGCAACGATTTAAGCATTTGTGTTATGAATATTCAAGCGTTCAACAAAAGCAAAAATAAGATTCGTCAAGAGGATGAATACGGTCAGATTATTTGGGAAGATATAAAGTATATCCGACCGATTGTGATTATTGACGAACCGCAAAAAATCGAGGGTGGCAAGAAAAAATCAAAGTCGCTTGAAGCCATTGAAGATATTGAGCCTTTGTTCGTTCTTCGTTATTCAGCAACGCATAAAAAACTGTACAATCAAATTTACAAGCTTGATTCTTACGCAGCCTATCAGCAAAATCTTGTAAAAAAGATTACAGTTAAGACCGTTCACAGCGAGATACCAAAGAATTATCCGTATATTCGCTACAAATCTTTCACAAAAGATTTAAGAGCAAGAATTGAAATATTCAGCCAAGACCAAGGCGGAAAAATCAGATTCAAGTCTTTTGATGTTCTTGCAGGTGCCTCACTTGAAGAATTATCAGGCGGACTGTCGCAATATAAAAATATGTTTATTGCATCTCAACCGCACAAGTTGCAACCGCTTTATATTTCTGCACCCGATGAAGATATTTACTTGGAACAAGGTCAAAGCAATTATGAATTTGAGCCGAACGAAACGGTAAGAATTCAAATCAAGCTTGCAATTCGCAGCCATTTTGACAAGCAATTCGAACTGCTTAAAAACGGCAAAAAAATAAAAGCCTTGTCTTTGTTCTTCATTGACTCGGTTGCCAAGGTTCGTGACAATGATGCACCTGACGGCAGAGGTGCGTATCTTCGTATATTTGATGAAGAATACCAAAAGGCAATTAAGACTTATAAAGGTCAATTTGAAAAGTATAAAGAATATTTTCCTGATTACGAAAATGTGCAGCAAGTTCGTGAAGGCTATTTTGCAGTAGACAAAAAGAACAATGCCGTTGATGTTGCAGGCTGGGATTCCGATGTGAATGATGAGGATGTCAAGCTGAATGCAAAATCGCAGGAAGACATTGACCGTGGTGTTGAACTGATCCTTGAAAAGAAAGACGAGCTTATTTCATTTAATGAGCCTCTTGCGTTTATCTTTTCTCATTCGGCTTTGCGTGAAGGATGGGACAACCCGAATGTGTTCACGCTTTGCACATTAAAAGCCAGCGGTTCGGATATTGCCAAAAAGCAAGAAATCGGTCGTGGTTTAAGACTGCCTGTTGACATTACCGGCAACAGATGTATTGACAGCAATCTTAACGAACTTACTGTTATTGCAAATGATTATTACGATCATTTTGCCGAAGTTCTTCAAAAAGATTTTAACGACAGTATGAATTTTAACAAAAATGAAATTACTGCCGATATTCTTATTTCTACTTTGAAAAACGCAGGTGTTCCAAAAGCGTTGGTAACTGCAGAACTTGTTGATTCCCTTAAATCAGAGTTGATACAAAACGGCATTTGCAATAAAGATAATGTTATTAAGAATACGCCGGAGCAAACCACAAAACTTTTGGACAAGCTTACATTCAGCGATGAACGCTTAGCCGAGCACACGGAGCTGATTAAAAAAGAGTTTGTAAAATTGATGACTAAGAAAGGCAGTCGCAAGGTCGAAATTACAAACGGTGACAATGAGCCTTATGAAAATAAAATCAGAGCATTTGTTACCGAGGACGAGTTTAAAAGCGTTTATACAAATTTGTGTGCTGTTCTTCAAAAGAAAACAATTTATGTAACGGATATTGATAAGGATGCATTTATTCGTTCTTGTTGCAAAGAAATAAACGAATTTTTAGAATATCAGCATATTACAAACACCTATTTGATTGAAGAATCTCACGGAAAATTTGATGATGCCGCTCAATTCAAACTTTCTCACGACTCAAACAAAGACAGAACTGAAGTGAAAACTGCCGATGCAGAAAAGAAATCAGATTTTGAAATTGTAAACTACATAATGAGTCAAACCATGTTGCCAAGGCTTGCAATTTTCAAAATTATAAAAGGAGTATTCAAAAGAGAACTGCTTAACGACCAAGATATTCTTGAAAAAGTAACGCAAAAGATTAAGGATACGCTCAAGAGCATTTCTGCTGAAAACATCACACATTACGAAGTAATTGACGGTTACGAAACCGACTCTGCAAACATCTTTGAACTTGACACGATTACAGAACAGGATTTTGAAAAAGAGTGGAGAGTGTTCCATTCAAACCCAAATCGTAAAGCGGCAATCAATGAATATTACAAGATGGACAGCGAAGGCGAAAAAATCTTTGCCGATAAGCTTGAAAGCAACGAAAACATTTTGATGTTTACAAAGCTTAAAAAGGGCGGTTTTGTAATTACTACGCCTTATGGCAATTATTCTCCGGACTGGGCAATAATTTGCCGCAAAGACGGTGTTGAAAAGCCTGAGCTCGGTATCTATTTTATTGTTGAAACCAAAATCAACAAAGACCATGATGCTTTAACTCAAGTTGAAGTTAATAAAATCAAATGCGGTCAGCTGCATTTCAAAGCCGTGTCTGATTTGGTGAAATTTAATTGGGTTAAAAGCTACGAAGACTTCAAAGCGAAGTTCGGAGTAAAAGAAAACGAAGTGTGATTTGTTTATGTGTTTAAAACAATAATGAGGCACTTTTGAAAAATGAAATAAAGATGTTTTTTTAGGTTTGCCCTAATTATTGGGGCAAACCTATTTTGCTTCCTGCTCATACATTTAACGAATAAGGCGAGCGTATATAGTAATCATTAAGTTGAATTCTAATCAAAAAAATGTTATAATAAACATATGAATCACACGAGAAATTTAGTTTTGGGAGGTGCAATATGGCGCTTGAAAATAAATTAGGACTTACCGATTCTGCCGAACTCGCACGAGAAGAAGAGCGAATCAGTAAAAAGAAAGCTATAGAATTGTTTGAAAAGGAAATTCTTAATACTCTTCCTGCCGGCAAATTCTCAACACTTAAAGTAATTCACAAATATCTTTTTGAAGATATTTATGACTTTGCAGGAGAACTGCGTACGGTAAATTTAGCTAAAGGTAATTTCAGATTTGCGCCGCTTATGTATCTTGAAACAGCGCTTGAAAATATCGATAAAATGCCACAGTCAACATTCGATGAGATAGTAGAAAAATATGTTGAAATGAATATTGCTCATCCTTTTCGTGAGGGAAACGGACGAAGCACACGCATTTGGCTTGACCATATTTTGAAAAATGAAATCGGTAAAGTTGTTGACTGGAGCAAGGTGAATAAGGGAGATTATCTTCTCGCAATGGAGCGCAGTCCGATTAAAGATGTGGAGATTAAAGTCCTTTTGAAAGCTGCTTTGACCGATGAAATTGACAGCCGTGAGGTCTATATGAAAGGCATTGACCACAGTTATTATTATGAAGGTTATACAACTTTCAAGGCTGAAGAATTATAAAATCTATATTGAAAGGGTTTACTATTATTTGTCACTGCCTTTTGCAGTGGGGTGCATTATATTTGAGTTCTGAATACAATAGCGAGAGATGTTTGTTTAGGAGAAAAAGTAACAATGAAAGAGATATAATTGCACGAAAAAGGATGCGTGAACTTGTTGACTCCGATGCCAACAAAGTAACAAATGTGTTCAGCACATTATTTGAGAGGTGATTATAGTGCCGGCATATTCGGATGTATATTTGAATGATGTTGTCGATAACCAAGGTAAGCTTTTTGACCTTGTATCACAGAATTATCCTAATAAGGATACTGCTGATTTTATCAATAATTATATGACAAGTAAAACAAGAAAAAGTATAGATGAATCTCAAGCCTATGTGAATACAATGAGTGCTCCCGAATTGTGGGATTATTTCTGCAAAACCGATAGTTTTGAACTAAAAAACGGCAAGGCTATCGAGGGCTTTATGCCGGATTGGATAGGCGAATTTTACGCCTATTATCAGTGGTATTACAATATTCCGAGCAGTGAAGTAGTTAAAAAAATCCCTGTAAGCTTTTTGATGAAAGCATACAGCGGACTTCACGATCTGGAACTCGATTTAGCCGTTAAAAAAGTTGGTGCAGTACAATGAAAATAGTCTGCTTTCATAATCCGGATGAGGAAAACGGATATTTAAGTAATTGGTATCCGAGTAGGTTTACTGTAAATAATGTAAACTATTTCTCAATGGAACAATATATGATGTATAAAAAAGCTGTGTGCTTTGGTGACCAGGACACGGCAGATAAAATACTTGCGACAGATGATGTCGCCGAGATTAAAGCTCTTGGCAGGCTTGTCGCTAATTATAACGAAAGCCACTGGAACGGTGTTCGTCAAATTATTATTTTTGAAGGACTGCTTGCAAAGTTTTCTCAAAATGAGGA
>CAVBQD010000128.1:0-6096 GCA_963597385.1 bacterium
ATGGCAGGATATGCGGCATATCTCAAAATCGACGGATTTAACATTTTGCCGGTACTCAGCATCAGCATGGCGGTTACAACATTTACGGGTCAAAACATCGGAGCCAAGAAGCCTGACAGAATTAAAAAAGGTATGTGGAGTGCATTGACAATGGGGATTATTTACACGGTAATTATCGGCGTCGTGCTCTTAATGTCATCTCACGCCGTACTCGGATTGTTTACGAAAAACAGCGAAGTAATAACCTACGGTCAGCACGCAATGAAATATTTTTGTCCGTTTTACTTTTTGCTCGGTATACTCAATATTCTTGCGGGTACAGTCAGAGGTGCAGGCAAAGGTGTTCCGCCAATGCTCATACTTCTGTTTTCAATGTGCATATTCAGAATACTGTGGATAAAAATTGCACTGCCGTTTTATTCAACGATAGACGGAGTTTTCATTCTCTACCCTATTTCATGGCTTGTCGGTGTAATATTGATGATAATTTACACCAAATTCGGCAAGTGGATGCCGAAAAATCTCAATCAAACAGCACAAAATTGACAATATTCACCTTTTATTATAAAATGTAAATATATTTCAGAGGTGAAACGGTATGAAAAAGAAAGTCAGTCCCGTAAATATATTTATAATCATTTCATTAATATCCGTTATTGTTTCGTTTTTTACATTTGTATTCGGAAACGATACATTCTCTGCGGTAAATGCCACAGGCGGATTCCACAAGCTCTTTAATGACTTTATATATCATCTGTATTATTCAAAAGATTTAAGCACAGTATATACAAAGTCAATACATATGTGTTTTCCGCCGCTTATTTATCTGTTTTATCACGCACTTAATCTTATGATGCCGCCGCAAAACGGCAATGAGATTAACTACAATGCGATGTACAACCTGTGCGTGATATATTTGATTATTGGATTCTTGCTTTTTGCATTTGCGGTAAAGAGATTTTTAAAGAAACAAAGCGACAAAAAGGTACTTCTTGCAGTTATTTTGTTTACCCTTTCAAGTTGCTTTGCATTTGGGGTTATTCAATGTGCAAACATAGCGTTTTTAGTTGTTATATTGTTACTGCTTGCCGTTGATTTAAGAGAATCCGACAGCAAAGTCAAACAGGAACTTGCTATGATTTTTATTGCTATTGCTGCCGCTGTTAAAATATACCCTGCCGTTTTCGGTCTTTTATATTTAGCGGAAAGAAAATACAAGGAAGCCGGCAGATTAATCATATACGGAATTCTGTTTTTTGCCGTTCCGTTTGTATTTACCGGCGGAATTGACGGATTTAACTTGTTTCTTAACAATCAAATTAAAGTCCAAATGTTTTGGGGCGACGCAAGCCCTAACGGAATATATACAAATTTTCTCGCTCTCGGTTTAGGTGAAAACATTTCGAAAATAATGATATATGTTTTCGGTGCAATATCATTTATTTTCTTTTTCATATGCAAAGACAGTCACAAAAGGCTATTTATGCTGAATTTCATTATGGTTATGTGCCCGATGTGGAGCGGTGCATATACTCCGGCATTCTTTGTCATTCCGTTTTTATATTTAATGAGCAAAACCGAATATATCAACAGCAAAGTGGATTTTCTTTACATATTATTGTATTCAATTTTATTTACAAGCTCGTGCTTTACATTTAAATTTTCATCAGAAAAAATATTTATAACAGCGATGATTTTGTTTGCTGTAATTATCATTGACGAATTTGCAAAATTAAAAAGAAACAAAACTAAAAAAGTAATTGACATTCAATGATTTTATGATATAATAGCTTCACGAAAACAAGTAGTGGATTTTTCCTGATGAGTAATATCACCTTTTCGCCACACAGTCGATGTGCTGTGTGGTTTATTTTATGCCCGAACTAAAGGACAAAATATGAAAAACGAAACTTTTATGAAAGAAAAAGCGGTTTTTCCGCTGATAGTATCGATGTCGCTTCCAATGGTTATTTCAATGTGTGTAAACTCGCTCTACAACATTGTTGACAGTTATTTTGTTGCGAAAATCAGCGAAGACGCAATGACCGCTCTGTCGCTCATCTACCCTGTTCAAAACTTCATTAATGCCGTTGTAATCGGTTTTGGAGTTGGAATAAATGCATTGATTGCTTTTTATCTCGGAGCAAAAGATATACCAAACGCAAACGACATTGCAAACCAGGGATTTATATTATCTCTTATTCACGGCGTTGTGCTTACTGTTGGCGGCATTGCCGTAATTCAACCGTTTTTAAAGGCGTTTACTTCAAGTGACAGCATAATAGAAAACGGAATCGAATATTGTGCGGTCGTATTTTTGTTTACAATAATCAACAGCCTTAACCTTTACTTTGAAAAACTGTTTCAGGCATTCGGAAATATGAAAATAACAATGGTCGGACTGGGAGTAGGCTGTATAACGAACATCGTACTTGACCCGATTATGATTTTCGGCGTGGGATTTATGCCGAAAATGGAAATAAAGGGTGCGGCACTCGCAACAGGCATAGGTCAATGCGTTACATTTATTATTTACATAATTTATTACCTTGCAAAACCGACAAGCGTTAAAGTAAGCAAAAAATATTTAAAATTAACAGGCAAGACTGTAAAATCACTGTATTCAATCGGCATTCCGGCAATACTTAACCTTGCCCTGCCGTCGCTTCTCATATCATCACTCAATGCGATTTTGGCAACATTTTCACAAGTTTATGTGCTTGTACTCGGTGTTTACTACAAACTGCAAACATTTTTATATTTGACGGCAAACGGAATTGTTCAGGGTATGCGTCCGATAATCGCCTACAACTACGGGGCAAAGGAGTATAAGAGAGTTAAAAAGATTTACAACTATGTTCTTATTATGATTGCGGTCATTATGGTTCTCGGAACCGTTCTGTGCCTTGTAATTCCAAGCAATATAATATCTATGTTTACGAGCAATGCCGAAACAGTCAAAATGGGTGAAACAGCACTTCGTATTATCAGCGGCGGATTTATCGTATCGGCTGTATCCGTAACCTCCTGCGGTGCCCTTGAAGCACTCAACAAGGGCAAAGAATCGCTTATTATATCGTTGTGCAGATATCTTATTATCATTGTGCCGTGTGCGTTTGTATTAAGCAAATTTATCGGTGCGAACGGCGTGTGGAATGCGTTTTGGATAACGGAAGCACTGACAGCCGTCATTTCATTTGCCGTATACAAAAAGTCGGTTAAACTCAAATAGCCAATAAACCGATAAAACATTTATCACTAAAAAAACAGGACCGTTTCATTTACGAAACAGTCCTGTTTTTGATTAGTCTTCCCAATCCGGCGGAGTAACGATCGGTTTGTCACCGCCGCCCGATGATGTTGTAATTACATCAACAACGCGGAATTTTTCAATTTCCGAAATCGGTTTAATGTATTCCTTTTTCATTGTAAATCCTCCTGTATTACTTATATCTAAATTAATTGATATACATTATTTGCCTGCGTAGGCTTTTGCCGAAATGCCGTAACGCATCATTGCGTCTGTAACGGCTTTCAGCTTTTCATTTGTAACGGTTGAAGCATAAGATTCAATGCTGTATTTAAGCGTGTAGCTGACTTGTTCATCGCCTTTGTATGCTGTGATAAACACTTCGTCGCTCATCTGATTTGCATAAATTCCGTCAAAGTAGAAATACCAATAGCCGTCGCTTCCCTTTTCAAAATTTTCAGGATTTTTGGCATAAGTATATGTCATTGTTCTTGAACCGACTTTGACTTTAAGTGAAAGTTCATCAAGCGTAACATCTTTCATATTCATCGGTATTGCCATTTCAACCGAATTATTAAGTCTTAATGCCGTGCCGAACTTTACAAGTCGGTTTTCGCACAAACTGTATTTAGCATTTTTGATATTAGTCAAATTCAAATCTGCGGTACTGCGAAGTGCCTTTTGCTCGTCTGTCAAAATATCCGTAAGCAATTTATCGGTTTTGTAATTTTGGTATACCTGACAAGCTTCGCCGTAATAAACCAAATCAACAAGCAGAGTTTTAAGCTTTGCGGAAGTTGTTGATTTTAAGGTTGAACTGATATAGTTGGCAGGACTGTAGCTATATGTATTGCCGTTATATGTTACGCCGTCTTTTACACCGTAAAATGTGATGTTTATATCGTCACCCAATGTTTGCGGTGAAATTCCGTCATAATCAAACACATAATAAACAGTTGAGCCGGAAGTCAACGATTCGCCTGAAGCGTATACTTTTTGAGTTGTGCTGTTGCGGGTAATTTCCGCATACACCTCGTCATAATAATCAACCACATCTTTTGTGATATAGGTTGTAAGCGTAATGCTGCTTTCAAGCGACAGAGCGTTGCCTCGACGACGAAGAAGTGCCGTATTCGGTGCTTCTACCGTTTCGCTCTCGCCGCAAACGGTACAAGTACGCGTTTGTGTGCCGTTAGTGTAATCGCTTGATGAATTATATACAGAATCGTTATTGTATTTCCAATCTGACCAGGTGTGCTCCACTGTTGGAACGCTTACCGTTTCTTGATAATCACAACCTTTATTAGTACATTTTTTCACCATACTTCCCTCAACTGTACAAGTAGGCGATTTAACGATTGTACCTTCATCAAGATTGTGACCTGTTGCAGTGTTCGGTGCGGTTATTGTATTTTCAGTACCGCAACCGTATTCACAAGTTGCCGTTTGTGTACCGTCTGTTGTACAGGTGGCGTCGTTATTATACTTATAATCTTTAAAACTGTGAGAAGCTACATAATCATCTGTATATGAATCACCGCACACCTTACAAATATATGTTGTAAACCCTTGTCTTTTGCAAGTCGGTGCAGTTACGATTGAATCATAATTATGACCCGTTGCGGTGTTCGGTGCAGTTACTGTATCCGTTGTTCCGCAACCGTATTCACAAACCGCTGTTTGAGTACCGTCCGTTGTACAGGTAGCGTCGTTATTATACTTATAATCTTTAAAGCTATGAGCGTTGATATCAACATTTGAATAATCACTTACATAAGAAGCACCGCATTCCGTACAGATATATGTTGTATAGCCCTGTTCTTTACATGTTGAAGGCGTTGCTACAGGCGAGCAATAATGTATCTGTGAGTTATATAGATAAGTATCCAAAATTGGAGATTCTTCCTTTGTACCTATATAATATATATTTTCTAATTTTTTACACATAAGAAATGCACAACTACCGATTTCCGTAACACTGTTTGGAATTTTTATTTCTGATAGATTACTATTAAGAGCAAATGCCAATGGTAAAACAGTTTTAACAGTACTCGGAACAGTGAAGTCACCCTTAGTAGATTTACAACAAATCAAAAATTCTTTACTGTTATCATATATTGTGCCATCGTCATCATGAAGCACAGAACCATCAGCTAAAATTTTAGCAAGTTCATACATTTTGCTGTTAAAATAATTAGTTTGATTTGAGAGCCAAGAAATTGTTTGATTATAGTTATCTTTAACAGATGCGTATGATTTTAATTCTTGAAGAGAGGTGTTATAGTATTGAGTAACTGATTTGTCGCGATATGTCTTATCTTTAGTTATAAAATGGTCTGAACTCAAGTAAGTCCAATCCGAATTAATACCGTATTTTTCAATAAGCTTATTTCCGATTTTGTCAATAAGTTTAGGAAGTGAAACGGCGATGTTGTTAAGACCTCTTTGAGTTATGTTAGCGTCGCCGGATGTGCTTGCTGTATATCTGTAATCTTCATGTGTACTGTCAGCCTCACATTCAGTGAGATATTCTTCTGTTGCTTCAAGGGCACTTTGCAGTAGATTGTTAACAATATTGCACAAATCATCATTTGTACGCTTGTGTAAAAATTCTTCAAAATTACTTTTAAATTTTGAAAAATTCTCATCATACATATAAACTCCGGTAAGCATAATTATGTTACTGTCTATATCTTCGGTACTTTCAACGCCCTTGCTCTTAAGAAAATCACCGTATGTACCGCAGTATTTAATTGCTTTTTCGGTATCACCTGTAATATAAGCAAGTATACCCGGAAGAATTGTATTAAGGTCAAATGACGAATCGGTTACACCGATTTTTGTGT
>CAVBQD010000129.1:0-5991 GCA_963597385.1 bacterium
ATATAATATCATATGTTTACATAAAATGCAAGCATTTTATTTATATTCTTTAAAATCTTTTGTTAAAAGATTTATTCTGCCGATACTTTTCCATTCATAATCCATATCAATAAGTCTGATTATTGTATCAAAAAGAAGCGTCGGATTTAAATTTTTATCCGGTCCGGCAAGTAATCTGATATTTAAAACGATATTGTCATTTCTGATTGAAATATTATATTTTACAACAAACTGTTTAATATCGGTTTCTTTAAGTATTCGTCTTTTGCCCTGCTTTGCCTTTTTTTGTGCCATTATGGTATCACTTTCCAAAACGGCTTTTATTTTTTCAAGTGCAAGCTCGTTATCTTTGAATTCAAACTTATATACATAATCACTGTATGCAATGTCGTGACAATCCATAAAGTCATCATACACATCGACTATTCTGATACCAAGAGGCAAAGCGTCATTTACACGGCTTTTAATTTCGTCATCCGTCAAATCGTCAATAATTCTTATATCAACATTTTCACAATAGCTTTCAACACCGAGAGAAAGCGGAAGCGAAAAGCTCATATACGGTCGGGGATTAAAACCTTGCGTATACCAAAGATTTATTTTCGCTCTTGCAAAAGCCCTTGAAAACACTCTGTTTGTATCAAGATGACTGATATATTTGGCTTGTCCCGTTTTTGAGAATCTAAGTCTAACCTCTCGCATCACAGTGACCTCCGTTCAGTCTGTTTGCTCCGCAACCGGCACATTTAATTCTGCAATGCGGCGTAGTTTCATTTTCATGAGCTTTTATATTTTCTTTTTCAAGAAATTTTCTGCTAATCCCGTAATCAAGGTGATCCCAAGGCAGCACTTCACTGAATTCTCTCTTGCGTTGTGTATAAAAGTGCGGATCAAGATTGTGTTCATCAAATGCGTTCATCCACATATCAAATTTAAAATGCTCGTCCCACGAATCGAATTTACAGCCGGATTTAAACGCCGAATAAATAACGGACGAAAGGCGTCTGTCTCCTCTTGCGAGAACGCCCTCAAGAAGTGATGTCGGCGTTTCATGATACGATACCTTGATTTTCTTTGAAGGTACGGATTCAAGCAAATGCTTTTGTTTTGCTTTGAGAGATTCCATAGAATCCTCCGGCTCCCACTGAAACGGAGTAAACGGTTTGGGAATAAATGATGAGCAAGAAATATTAACCTGAAGACCTGTTCCCTTTTGGCGGTTTGGGTTATTATAAAAAGCATGCACAACATCCATACCAAGGTTTGCAATCCCCTCTATATCCTCCATTGTTTCGGTCGGAAGTCCCATCATAAAATACAGTTTAACCGTTGTCCAACCGTTATCAAACGCCTTAGTACAGGTATTAATAACCTCATCCTGTGTAACATTTTTATTAATAACATCGCGAAGCCTTTGCGTTCCTGCCTCCGGAGCAAATGTAAGTCCACTTTTTCTAACTTTGTTAAGTTTTTCAACCAATTCATCAGAAAAATTATCAACTCTAAGGCTTGGAAGAGAAAGACTTATTTTATCCTTAACTGTCCAATCAATAATAGAAGTAAGCATATCATTAACTTGTGAATGGTCGGATGTTGAAAGTGAACAAAGCGAAAGCTCGTCATAACCTGTTGAATCAATAAGTGACTTACTTTGAGCATTAATAGTTTCAACACTTTTTTCTCTTATAGGGCGATATATAAATCCTGCCTGACAAAAACGGCATCCCCTTATACAACCTCTGAAAATTTCTTCAACCGCTCTGTCGTGAACAATGCTGATAAAAGGAACAACGAACTCCTTGGGATAATAACATTTATTCATATCCGACACAACAGATTTCTTGACTTTTTCCGGTGCTCCGTTAATCGGAACAATTTCTTTCAAGGTTCCGTCAGAATTATAGCTGTCTTTATAAAAAGACGGAACATAAACACCGGTAACATCTTTTGCTTTAAGCAGAAACTCTTGCTTTGTAGCACCTTTTTTCTTGCATTCCTTAAGCAAATCAAGAACAGCATTTGTACTGTCCTCACCGTCACCCAAAAAGACAATATCAACAAAATCGGCTATAGGTTCGGGATTACATGCACAAGGACCACCAACACAAACAATCGGAGCAAGCTCCGTTCTGTCTTTTGAATAAAGCGGAACACCTGCCAAATCGAGCATATTTAAGACATTGGTATAGCACAACTCGTACATCAAAGTAAATCCGATTATATCAAAATTCTTAATATAGTCGCCGCTTTCAAGAGCAAAAAGAGGCACATTGTTTTTACGCATCTGTTCTTCCATATCAACATCGGGAGCAAAAACACGCTCGCACCACGAGTCCTCACGGTCATTAACCAAACCGTAAAGTATCTTCATACCGAGATGGCTCATACCGATTTCGTAAATATCGGGGAAGCAAAACGCATAACGAATATCAATTTCATTCGGATTTTTTACAACGCTGTTAAGTTCTCCTCCGACATACCTTGCAGGCTTTTGAACATATTGCAAAATTTTTTCTACTTCTTTTTTTATCATAACTTACCTCTTAAAAGCCAAAAAGCCAAATAAGTCGAAACAATCAATATACTGAATTTTCCGGTGTATATCGAATAGCAAATCAAACCTATTAGTGTTAAAAATCCAAAAGCGTATAAAACAAAATACGAAATTGAAATATCAAAACATTTTTGAAAAATGAGTTTTAAACACCGACCCATATCAAGCGGATAAATCGGTAACGCATTTATAAAAATCAACGCAAGATTTATTTCTCTCTTAAAATTCAGAAAAACAAACAACAAGTTGACAGCTATCCCGGATAAAAGAAAAACCACTTCCCTGACGAAAGGCAAATCGGTTGAATATTTTAATCCGATTCCATAAAACGAAAGCGTTATTTTATCAGCTTTACCCTTAAATAAATATAAGGAAATAATATGCCCCGTCTCATGCAAAGAAGAAAACAGAAGGACATATAAAAAATCATAATTATTTGCAAAAAGTGCCGTGCAAACGACTGCAAAAAACAAAAAACTAATTTCAAATTCAACATCACAAAGTTTAAATTTCAAACTATCACCATATAAAAATACGATGATTCATAATGAAAAATCACTTGTTTTTATCAAGATAACTTTGAAGAATCATAACGGCAGACACAGCATCAACCGTTTGTTTTCTTTTTGATCCTCTTACATTATTATCGGACAAAATATTATGTGCCATTACTGTAGTAAGTCTTTCGTCCTCAAAAACCACATCTATATCAATTTTTTCGTTTATAGCCTGTCCGAGTGATTTGCATTCATCACATCGATAACCGTATGTGCCATCCATATTTCTCGGAAGACCTATAACAATTTTTTCAATTTTGTTTTCTTTTATCAATTCGGCTATTTTTTCAACAAGCTTTGGTTGATAACTTTCTTTTATAACGCAAAGCGGAGATGCGAGAATTTCTTTTATATCCGAAACGGCAATACCGGTTCGGACATCTCCGTAGTCAATCGACATAATTTTCATATTTCTCCATTAATAATAGGAAAACCGCATTTGATTTTCCTATTATTTCAGTTCATCTATTAATTTTCTTCCACAATGTCATCATCGCCGCCGTCACCGGAAATTTCGGAACCGCTTGTTGCTTCTTCAACAATCTCATCATCTGATTCGTCAGTCGTAGTTTCTTCAGATGTGTAGCTTTCTTTTGTTGTAGAAGAATAACTGCTTCTCCCATCGGAACTGCTCGAATCACTCAAATAGTCACTTGAAGCAGTTTTAGGAAGGTTGTTAACATCAAACCAACCCCATCGTCCGGAACCGCTGCTTAAAGTACCGTTTGACGAATACTCACGGTGAACAATTCCGTCACATTCAGGAAATTCTTTGGTATTCTTGCCTTTTTTCTCATAAATTTGTGTCATAATCGTATTCCAAATTGTACCTGAAGGGTTTGCAGACAAAGAATATCTTACTTCCTTATTCTTGTCATAACCGTACCATACGCCACCGATATATTCAGGAGTTCCGCCAATGAACCAACGGTCGTTTGAACCGGTTGTTGTACCTGTTTTACCGATACACTCAACTCCGTCAATCTTATACGAACGACCTGTTCCCTCAGTCATAACAGTTTGAAGCATTTTATTCATAACCCAAGAAGTGTTTTCCGACAAAGCAACTTCTTTATCTTTTTCAGGACTTTTTTCAAGAATTACATTACCTTGAGAATCTTCAATCTTGTAATAACTGTATCCCTCATAATAGTAGCCGCCGTTTCCGAATGCTTGATATGCTGCAGTCATCTCAAGAACTGTTACGCCATATGTTAACGAACCCGTAGCCATAGGTGCCAAATCACAGTCCTGTGCAGTTAGAGTTGAAATATGGAATTTGTTCTTTATAAATTCATATGAATATGTTGTTCCGATTTTGTCAAGAGTCCTTGCAGAAATTGTATTTTTCGAAAGTGCAAGACCTTTTTGAACCGTTATGGTTTCGCCGGAATAGCTGCCGCCTTCGTTTGTAGGCCACGCTTTACCGTTAATTTTTGTAAGCGGTGCGTCCTTTGTAGGAGTAGACCAATAAACATTTGTATCTCCGTCCTGCAATGTTTTTTCAAGTGCAGGACCGTAAACTGAAAGCGGTTTGATTACAGAACCCGGTTGACGCTTTGATTGCCAAGCACGGTTAAGCACTCGGTTGGCTTTTTTCTTACCGGTACCGCCGACCATACCGAGAATCCGTCCGTGATAATCCATAATTACGCAAGCACCCTGAACAGTTTCATCAGGCATTTTTTTGTAATTTTCATATACATCTTCGATAGCGTTTTGCACATCGAAATCAACAGCGGAATAAATTTTAAGTCCGCCGCCGTAAATCATCTTTTTAGCCTTTTTAGCACTGTATCCGGCGTTTTGCAAATCATTGATTACTTGGTCAATAACATAGTCGGTATAATAAGAATTGATTTTTTCAGCCTGTTTTTTCTCGGAAGCAGATTTTTTAATTTGACTTCCCTTATAATCCGGTGAATTGGTAAATACCATCTTATAATCAACGGCGTCATTATACTCCTGTTTTGTAATAAAGCCCTGCTCAAGCATTTTCTTCAATACTCTAAGCTGACGCTGTCTATTGTTTTCAGGATTTATAAGCGGGTCGTACTTTGTAGGAAATTGTGTAATACTCGCAATACAAGCACATTCGGCAATATTAAGGTCTTTAACCTCTTTACCAAAATAAGTTTCAGCTGCGGTCTTTACACCGTAACAACCGTGAGAAAGGTAAATAGTGTTGAGATATGCCTCCATAATTTCATCTTTGGAATAATGCTTTTCCAAATTCAATGCAGACAAAATCTCGTTAAACTTACGAATAAAAGTTACATCATTTTCATCGGTAAGATTTTTAATAAGCTGTTGAGTAATTGTAGAGCCGCCCTGTCCACTGTTGGAAGGCTTAACAATTACACCGATAGTTCTCTTCCAGTCAACACCGTGATGTTTTTCAAATCGTTCATCTTCTATTGCAATAAACGCTTTTGACATATATTCTGTCATATCGTTTTTATCAAGCCAAATACGATTTTCCTCACCGTGAAGACGGGTAATTTCAATCAATTTGTTATCGTCGTCATATCCGTAAATAAATGATGTTTGATTTTGACTTGAAGCCTCATCCTCAAGATTGAAAACAACATCTCCGTGTACTACAGAATATCCGTAAACAAAAAGAACAGACGAACAAATAATTCCGACTACGGCTACTACCAATATAATGCCTAAAATTATTTTTCCGAAAAGGCTTGCAGTCTTTTTGCCCGCCGATTTATTTGCAGGTTTGTTTTTCTTACTTTTTTTGTTTGACTTTTCCGAAACGGAATAAGAGGACTTATTCTTTTTACCGTTATCTCCGCCTGAAAAAGTGTTGTAGGCAGGGGCAATTTACCACCGTTCTTTTTTCGTGTTTCTCTGTCGTCATTATAAGCT
>CAVBQD010000130.1:0-5990 GCA_963597385.1 bacterium
CTATTAAGGGTACGGATATCAGCACAGTTACAAAGGAAGACGGTTCGTTCACTATCAGCGGTCTTGCTGTAGGTGAGTACACCCTTGTTTTCAGCGGAGCACATACCGTAGACAGAGAGGCTACGCTTACAGTTGCAAGAGAAAATGCCGACTACGATCAAATTAACCTTGATTATGTAGGTATCTGCGTTGTGGATTTCAATAAAGACGGCAAATTCGATTCAACAGACACAGCACTGTTTTCAAAGCATAAGCCTGACTTGAACGGCGACGGTTTGTTTGACCAAAACGACACAGCAGTATTTATGTCATTCTTAGGCAAAACAGTTGCATATTCTCAACTGACATTAAATTAATTGGAGGATACTATATAAAATGAAAAAATCATTTAAAAGAATAGTTGCAGTCCTCTTAGCAGTAATGATGATTGTTTGTTCCTTCCCGTTGACAGTTTTAGCGGCTGACAGCGACAGAACAAATGTTAATTTACAATTCGGCACGGTTTCAAACGCTTCTTCCGGAAAAGGTTATTCCATTACCAGAAATGCTAAATTAAGCGGATTTGATACTTATACCGGATTAAAGAATTCTACTAAGTTGGATTACAGCAACAACAAGATTTCAGGCTATTCAAAAGGAGATTTCTTTACAGTCACAGTTCTTGTTGAAAATATTTCAAAGATTTCTGCTGCAGAAGTAGCAATCAAATATTCAGACAGCATTAGCCCGGCGTATATTAAAAATATATCAACTGTTAATACTACACCTGTTGTTGAATATACAGATAGCGGTGCGGCGTATAGTGAATACAAACCGCTTGAAGCAATTACTTCTCAAAGCGGTAACGCTATTCACAACACAACCAGCACTGTTGGTGAAACATCATATATCGATGCCGAAAAAAAGGTTATGCACGCAAAGTTTTCTGTGCAAACAGGTGACGATTATGTTGATGTATCAAATGTAAGCACAGGTAAGTATACTTACACAAACACTGCTGTTTTGGCTACATTTATGTTCAAAATCGTTTCTGATGATGACATTACTTTCAGCATTGATACAACCGAAGATAGCTATTATCTTGACACAATTGCTAACGGCGGTAGCACTGATGAATACAAGACATACAAGCCAAAAACAGAAGGTGAAAAAGCAGGGCTTGACTTTATGGGTAAAAACGAGTATAATGGTTCTACAACCAAAACTTATACCATAACATTTAATGATGAAGATGGTAAAGTTCTTGAGTCAGGTCAATATGAAGAAGGTGCTGATGTAATCGCTCCGTCTCTTCCTGCAGTAACTCACGATAATGATAAGCACTATACTTATTCTTGGGACAAGGATATTGTTTCACCGGCAACAGCCGATGCAACTTACACCAGAGTTAAGACCGGTGCAGCTCATACATGGGATGACGGTGTAACAACAGTTGAACCAACAACCACAACTACAGGTATCAAGACATATACTTGTACTTTCGACGGTTGCGGTGCAACCAAGACAGAAGAACTTCCTAAGAAGGAAGAAGAGCATACTCATAGTTATGTATGGACCTATAATAAGGATGCTTATAGAGACTCAAACAAGGTTGAACATGATGGCACAGAAACCGGTGTTTGTAGTTGTGGTGATACAATTACAAGAACTGCAACCGGAACTGGTTCACTTCGTGTAACAACCTATAATCTTACACTTTCGGCTGGTATTGCTGTTAACTTTAAAACTAAGACATCAACAGTTCAAAAGTTTGATAAGGTTTGGTGTCAAGTTAAAAAGTATAATGCTTCTACAGGTGAATATAATGATCCCGAATCTATTGAAGAAAGCTTTATAGATGGAACAAATACTGGCTTTAAGTATACAAAGATTGCACCTCAAGCTATGGCTGACAATATGATTGTAACGTTCTGTGCTGAAAGAGATGGCATTGTATATGAAGGAACGATACCATTTGAAATTGATGTAAGAACATATGTTATGAATCAATTGAACAAACAAACAACTAATACTTCAACAGCTGTTCTTTTTGTTGATATGCTTAATTATGGTGCAGCCGCTCAGGATTATATGAATTATAATAAAACTGATTATATTAATTCACAGTTAACTGATACTCAGAAGTCTTGGGCAACACCTTTGATTGATAATGATGATTATGTTGATAGTCAAAATTCTTCATATGTTGTATGTGAAAATGCTAAAGCCGCATGGCGAACAGCCGCTCTTAGACTTGAGAGTTCTGTAGACTTTAAATTGAGTTTTTCTGATGCTGCAAAAGGAACGTCTTTAACAGATATTAGTAATATTAAGGTCAAGGTTCAACTTGAAGACGGTACAGTTAAATGGTTTAATCCAATAGATGATCCTGAATGTTTTGAATCGTATGGAACGCAAGGTAGATGGTATTTTACTACTAAGGATATTGCAGTTGCAAACCTTGTAAATCCTGTTTATTTTACAATCTGTGACGAAAATGACAATCCTATATCAAATACATTTAAATATAGTGCAGAATCATTTACAAGAAGACAGGTAGGTAAAGCTATCAAGAATACACTTGATTATATGCAAGTGTATGCAAAAGCTGCAGCAAATTATAATGCTAATAATGGAAAATAAATCATGTTAGGAGATGATATTATGAAGTATACAAAACCTGTAGCAGAACTCGAAAAGTTCGTAGTTGTTGATGTTGTAACAACATCGGGTGACGGTGCAATTGAAACAGAAGATGAAGAAGTTTAAAAATTGCAATCACTAGGAGATGGAGTGGGGAAACCCACTCCTTTTCATTTGACATTTATTAATTCCTACGATATAATTTAAGCATATATAGATTTAGGGATGATAATATGAATAAATCATTTATTAAAAATTGTAAATTTATTACATATATTTATGTTTGGAAAGAGTTAAAACAGTGGAAAAAAGGCAAAAGAAATAGTGATATAGAAAAAGCTATTGATTTATATGTTGATGAAACTAAGAAGCAAGATTTACGATTTATGTCAAGAATTATTAAGGATATGCTTTTTTTGAAATATTCAAAAAATTTTACACATTTTAATGAATATTTTATGTTTGACTTTGAAAAGAAGAACAAGAAACAACGAGCGGATTATGTTGAAACAACAGAATATAAGTCATATTTTGGGCCTCTTAAAGAACGCATAGGGACTAATATTCTAAAGAATAAATACTTGGCTTATAAAAAGTTATCAGAATATTATAATAGGGATTGTATTCGTGTAAATTCCTTTGATGATTATACCAGCTTTTTAAATTTTGCATGCAAGCATAAAGAATTTTTATTAAAAGCAGAAGAAGGTTCTCTTGGTGCTGGTATTGTTAAATTTAATATAAGTAATATTGATAATAAAACAGCTTTTTTTAATATTATACAAAAGGCTCCGTGTGTTTTAGAAGAACTGATTGTTCAATCGGATGAGATGAGTAAGTTTAATCCTAGTTCGGTTAATACGGTACGCTTTGTTATGTTTACAAATGTTGACGGTGTGGTTTCTGATATTTATGCTATGTTAAGAACAGGAATTGGCGATACTATTGTTGACAATGCCAGTATGGGTGGAATTGCTTGTGCAGTTGATACTGAAACAGGAAAAGTGATTTCTAATGGATATACAAAATTAGGTGAAGCATTTATTGAACATCCTATTTCACATGTTAAATATTATGGTTATCAAATACCAAAGTGGCAAGAATTAAAACATATTTGTTATAGGGCTTCAAAACAAATACCCGAATATAAGTATATTGGATGGGATATGGCATTAACAGATTATGGTTGGGTAGTTGTTGAAGCAAATAGTTGTCCAAGTATTAATACAATACAGATGTGCTTGGGACACGGATTACGTAGTGTATTAGAACAAACAGTATGCAAATTATTATAGGATAAAGCGGAGATATATAATGAATTTTCAATATTCTGAAAAAGAGATTGTACAAAATATAAATAAGTTTGCTTGTGGTTCCGGTCCAAGTATAGAATCAAATTTAGTTAATGAAATAATGCGAGATAATATTATATATGGCATAAGTCCTGAAGAATTTTTTTTGTATAATTTTAGATATATAACAGGTAAAGATAAAAAGACATTTGTTCCTCAAAAAGAATATAGAAAAACAATAAGCAATTCTTTAGATAAAAGGTGGGTAGGAAATTATAATTCTAAATATAAATGCTATCTTATGTTTAAGGAGTATTTTAAAAGAGATGTAATTAAAGTGGAAAGCTTTGACGATTATAATATTTTTAAAGAATTCGTTTCAAGGCATAAGAAATATATAATAAAAGTAATTGACGGTTCATTGGGGGCAAATGTCAGTGTTGTAAATGTAAATAAAAATGACAATATAAAAGATCTTTTCTTTTATGCCCTAAAATATGGCGGTTGTGTTATAGAAGAATATGTAAATCAAGATTTGGCTTTTGCAGAATTTAATGAAAGTTCCGTTAATACAATTAGATTAACGACTGTTTGCGATGATGGTAAGGTTGAATATCTGTTTTCTCTTGCAAGATTTGGCAGAGATAATGAAATTGTTGATAATGGCGGTCAGGGCGGTATTATTTCTATGGTTGATCCTGTAACGGGTCAAGTGGTTTCCGATGGATACACAGAGGATTTAGTAAAATTTACAGAACATCCCAATAGCCATTTGGTTATTAAAGGCTTTCGTGTTCCGAAATGGGATGAATTGTTGCAAATGGCAGAGAAGTTAGCTGTTATGGCAAAAGGGGTTACTGTTATAGGTTGGGATTTTGCTCTTACAGATAAGGGCTGGGTTGTTATAGAAGCAAATACTCAACCGAGTATTTTCCCAATTCAAATGTTGATGGCACAAACATTTAATCATGGAATTCGTAAAGAATATGAACGATTGTTAGGAAAATATAAGAATACACCAAAGGTATTTGATTATGAAAAAATATAATTTTTGGACACTAAGAGAAAAAATATTAAATGAAACAAATCCATTAAAGATAAAATTTTATAAGAAAAAATACAAAAAAATGCTTAAAGAAAACAATGCTTGGATTCCGTTAAGTACAGAAATAAAGGGTTCGCCGTTATTTCCTCATGGAATAAAAGGCGTATTTATTTCTAAAAAATCAGTTGTTGGAAAGGGTTGTACAATCTTACATCAGGTAACAATCGGCTCAAACGCCTTTGATGACAGTAAGCATACCGGCTCACCTATTGTTGGAGATAATGTTTTTATAGGAGCCGGTGCAAAAATAATAGGTGGAATAACGATAGGTAATAATGTGAGAATCGGTGCTAATTGTGTTGTGTGTGAGGATGTTCCTGATAACAGCACGATAGTAATGCCGAAACCAATTATAATTAAACATATCGATAAGCGAGATAATGACTATAAATTGTTATAAAAAGGACATGAAAACAAAGTAGTCGAATGTGAAATTTGTTCACGAGGCAAGCGCCGTGATGAGGGCAATGTAACCGTGAATGATATTCACTTATATAAAATCGAATAAAAATCGGTTGAGTGAATTATTTTCACATAGTGCTGAACAGCGAACAACTATGTGAATAATTGTCACAAGCACAAAATTGATTTCAGTTGAGAGTTAACTGCGTGAATTTTTTTCACAATATGCGGATTATGTGAATTAGTTTCACTCAAAAAACTGTAATATATTTATTGTTTAAAAATTAGCGTATGTTGTATTGTATATTAACTTATAAATAATGCAGATAATTAAAAAGGCATTGCTGTGAATTTGCTTCACGCAAGAGAAAATAGCGTGAAAAATATCCACATTATTATTTTTTACTTAATAATCATAATCGGCAAAGTTTTGAATTACGAAAATAATAATGTTAAACTTATAAATAAATATTCGGATTGGAGGTAAGCTATGGCTGACAGTGATTTAAGACAAAAGCGAGAGGGACTAAAAGCATATTACAAATCTAACGGCAGCGGAAATATGACAG
>CAVBQD010000131.1:0-5913 GCA_963597385.1 bacterium
TTGTCAAAATTAATTCGTTGTTTTCTTCAAAAGCTATTGAAATAATTTTAACATCATCATCTGATACAGACTTTATTAA
The DNA here is from genome assembly GCA_963597385.1 of bacterium. Lineage (GTDB taxonomy): Bacteria > Bacillota > Clostridia > Oscillospirales > Acutalibacteraceae > Eubacterium_R. Next base: position 80 of record CAVBQD010000131.1, read on the forward strand.
TTTTTCGATTAAATCAATGCTAATATCATTTTTATTCATTGTACATCCTCTAATTAATATAAAAAACGCTCTAGCTTCTTTGGTAAACTTTTATAATCTCTACAAAGTCTATTTCATTCTTTTTCACGCTTCCATACTCCTTGCTTGTATATTATTGAATTTTTGACTAAAGAGCCATCAGAAGCACGATAAGCATATTCTGAGGTGTTAGCAAAATTAAATTCAACATTTTTGAAAATCTCCGGGTTTGTTTCTTGTAACCAGTCGCCCATATAACCATCATTACCGAAGACTATAGGTCTTTTTAACCCTCTTGAACAATGATAGGAATTTTTACCATATAAGTTAAACTCTTCTTTAGTTAAATATTTACAAACATAAGCAGCTAAATTATTTACATGTTCAATAGCGTTAATTTTTGTAAAACCGAGACCCCAGCATTCAGAAATCGTATTATTTGAAATATAATCATCTGTAAAAAACACAATATGTATATGAAGACTTCCTTCATTCCCTTCTTTCAATCCCCTTTCTTTTTGATGTTCCGAAATCCAAACATAAGGTGTAATAAATCCCCTACGCCTTAATTTTTTAATAAACTGTTTAAAATCATATAGCATTTGGTCATAATCAAGACAAGTATTTTTATAAGTCAAAGTAACGAACTTACTGTACCTAGTTTGATTACACCAAACAACTCGACGAATTTCCTGCCGTGCTCTGACAAGATTACAATCAAGCTTTGTTTCGTTCTCTCCGGTACGATGTGTATCACGATTATCTAATCTTTCAACCGGTATAGGTTTTGCATACCTTATATACTCAACAACATTACCTGATATAACTATCTTTTCAAGCCGCTTTTTAGGTTCTATTTTATACATATAAAACAACCTCCGTGGTTCTTATATGATGTATAGTCAAGTATAAATAATATATAACTTACTAATATAAAGTGACAGAGCGCCGCTTTTTTACAAAATGTTCCGAATGTTCCACTTCTAAAAAAGCGGCGCTTAAATCAATCAAATTCCCCTCCGGAAATGCTATCTAATGTATAGGTGTCATAACATTCATAATACTTCTTTTTGAGCCATACAAAAGTACTTCCGGACTTAGCATTAATAGGAACATAAACACTAACAGCTATAAAGAGTTTTGGAAAAAGGATATGTAACAGCCAACCGAGAAAACCATATTCTTTGATGTTTCTGTGCTGTACATCGGTATCAAATAGCCATTGTATTTGTTTATCTAACATCTTTCTATGCTGACTTACTAAAATGCAATTATAACGCAAATGGCGGTGCATTCTAAAGAACTTAAGCCAACCGGGACGATTAGCATTATTCCATTCTCTGGTATTAAACAAGTCTCCGGCTTCATCAATAACAAGAAGCCTTGCATATTGATTATTAATATTCTTTAAGCTGATATTAAACAACAGCTTAGGAGTAATCGAAGAGTTCGGGAGAATGATAAGCCTTTCATCTAAATCTTTTTGTGTAATTTTCGGATGATATTTAAGGATATTTTTAATATCAAGCTCAAGATTTGTTACAACGATACCGCCAATTTTGATATGATTTATCATATCTGAAACAATATGATAAGATTTACCGCTTCCGGGAGTTCCGGTATAAGTTTGAAGCATAAAATCACCTCTTAAAATTAATCTGCGTTAATATAACCGTCAAAGCGTTCACACTCTACTACATAGCCGGTTAAATCATCACAAACAATATCGTCATCTACAGCCGGGCAGTTATAGCGTTTATTACAACCCGGGCAAATTGAATTATTAAACATAAAAAATCACCTCTAAATTATTAATACAGGGAACGAATAGACGAACCCCGCCGTCGCTAAAGCGAAACTCACCTGCTTTCGCAGGTTCAGACAAACACGCGCCCGCCCCTTATCGTAAGGGGCTAATTTGCAATTAAGGCAAAGCCTTGGTATTCAAATGAGTTGAAGAGCTTTGAAGCCGAAACGCAGAACCTGGAAAAGCATTATTGCCGCAAACCATGTAGCTATCATTGAAATCATAACTTTTAGTGGAATTAGCCAGTTAACCCAGGCAAGAACATCTTTAACACCTTGAGGCGGAGTTAAAAGAGTATTCAAATTCAAAGGATCATCCGGAAGAAGATTTAAAATCCAAGATAGGAAATTAGCTAAGCCTTGACAAACATCCGTAATAATATCACAAACCTTTTGTGAAATAGCCATTTTTACAATCATAAAGAACACCTCCGTTAAATAGCCTTAAGCCATTCACGACTTGCAAGAATTATGCCCAAGCCACAACCAACAATGCAAATCCAATTGATTATAGTAACAACATCCTGCCGCTCTGAGAAATCGACCTTAACGGGCACAGAACCGATTTTCGGAATGTTTATAGTAAATTCCGTAACAATAGGCTTGCCGTCCTGTATAAGCGTCTGTAGCCATTCATAAGCACATTTAATAACATCAAACGGGAACTTATCGGAAATAGTCATAACGCTATCAATAATCATATCTCCGCCTTGTTTAAAAGCAGTACCGATATTACCGGGTGGGTCAATGTCAGCTTCTTCTTTCGCTTTTGAATCAGCTTCTATCTGGGTTGGCAATGCAACATCTGTTATTTTAACCTTTTCGACATCTTCAGCTGTTGTAGTGTTGGTAAGTTTACCGACGGCAGTCGGAGTCATTCCAATTGATATAGAACCGGCTGTATCTTTTGTAACATCCCCGGTTTTAATTTTTTTATTAATGTTATCGGCAGTAGTGCTTATAACATCACGAGATTTAGAATAACTTTCGGAAACTTCTTTTAAATTAGGCATAGGAAAAGCGGTTGTTGTTACTGGGTCTTTCCAAGAAAACTTACCAGTTTTAGTAATAACTTCACCATAATATGCAGATTTATATAATAATTTGTAAGCAAAATCCTTATCACTATCGAATGTAGTAGTTATGGTACCGTCAGTCAAAATTAAACCGACGAATTTGGAATTTTGAGAATACGGAATATAAAATCTCTTAGTTGTAGCGTCATAATTAGATAGACTTATAGTTACATTTTTATTAGAAGGATTAATATAAGAACAAGATGATATAGTTAAATCCTGAATATCCGAAAATTGTCTTATATCGTTATTTTCTTCGTCAACAATTTGCTTAAAAGATGTAGCAATTTCTGCAGAAGTTTTTGTAAAAATAGGAGTATAATGATTAATACTTATATCACGGGTAGGCCAATCATCCCAAGAACTTGATTTAATAGCAATATCAACTAATTGAGGAGCTGTAAAATTAATAGTAACATTACCGGAAGAAAGTTTAGCATAATGAGTTAAACGATTAGCATTGTTTTTCCAATTAAGACGAAATCCGTCCGTAAAAGTTGCATTATCAATTTCAAAAGTTTGTTCATAAGAATTTGCCGATTTTGAAACCCAAGTTGTAGAACCGAGATGTTGCATTCCGGTAAAAATTGGAACAGAATTATCTTCAGCTACTTCTGAAGTTTGTAAACCGAGTATTTTCTCTTTAATCAATGAAGCAATCAAAGCAAAAACAAACGGCGTAGCTACGACTTTGTGAAGTGTGCTATCGTAAGAACCGGCTACCATTTGGAAATCGGAAACATTGCCGGAAGTTCCCCACCATGATTCAAAACATTGATATAGTTGATAAACTGTTAAAGTGACACCGAATCCGACAGCAACAGCTATTAAAGCACCTGCGAACTCAGGAATTAAAGCGGCGCAACCTGCGGCGGCAAGAGCAGACCCAGCAACCGATTCTGTAATAAGTCCGGCAAGGGTTCCGACAACAACAGATAATGCTTCACCTGCGGCATAAACTTGAACCGGCATAAGGAATGCCGACATTGAAACCATTACAGCTATTAAAAAAACAGCAAAAATTCTATATTTTCGTTCGCCGACATTGGCTACACCGCAGACCATTTTTTCAAACATAAATAATTGTGTGCTATCAATGAAAAAAAGACCTCGTTGCTAAAAAACTGCAACGAAGTCTTTTTGATTAGATAAGTACAACTTATTTTGCCTTTGAACCAATGTTCTTGACCCAGCCAATGCCGGCTTTAGCGACAACAACACCGACTACAAGACCGATGATAATCGGAACGGCAATTTTAAGCAAGTCAACAATGCTACCGTTTGCGGAATTCATTCCTTCCTTAACAGAATTAAGGACTTCAGAAGCGACATTAGTTGAATCGCCTTCAGCTGCAAAAGCAGTTACAGAAGTCGCCGCAGTTACGCCGATACCGGTAAGAGCTGCGCCAATCTTTGAAGCTGCCTTTTTTACCTTTTCAGTAATCTTCATTAATAGCTACTCCTTTCTATAGAATTAAATATCGTGTATATGCTCTTTCCCAGCATAGACAAGAATAAACTGAATCCGAAGCCGGCTATAACACCGGCAACTGTATACATGGGAATATCAATTTTTGCCTTTGCAAGCTCAAACAATATTTGTTGCATTTTTAACACCTCACCATTTTATAAAATCGAATCGACTTTCAAGAATTGCACCCAAAATGCCACCGATGATAAAAAACAAATATGCTAAACATGTTCCGGCAAACTTAACGGCTGAAACCATTTCTTCCGGAGTTAATGAATTCATAGTATTACATCTCCGGCATATAAGTAGCCATTAGTTGTGAGCCGTAAGCTCGAAGGTCAACAGTTAAATCAATCTTATCAAGCCGTTTAACTGAAGGCGGCTGTTGAATTCCCGTAACTTGAAGAGCAGTAGCGTCAACAAGAATTGTGGTATAAACAACATCCGTGTTGGTTTTCGATGAATGATAACTACCATTCTCGAGGAATTGACCAGTAATCTTCACTTTCATATGCGTTTATCTTTCCTTTCTTTCTTCTTGTTTTTAACCTTTTCGTTGCTAATATAGGTGGAATCCAAGAACAAACAAAGCAATAAATCACATATATTACAGCTATTACTTGAATTTTATATCACCTACTTTCGTTTTGTTGAGCCTACATTAACTCGTCAGCTGTGCAAGCTCCATATCTTACTTTTGTACTGCCGGGAAGATATTTCCGACTTATTTCCCCTTTGCACTTCATTGAGTGTAGAAATAAGGAAACTAATAACACATTTCTGTGTAATTCAAAAATAACACATTATCGTGTAATTGTCAACACAAATTTGTGTTAAATGATATATTTTATTTGAGGTGACAAAAATGCAAAAAAAATCTACATATAAATATCAAAGAATAAGAGATATAAGAGAAGATAAAGATTTAACTCAACAAAATATTGCTGATTATTTAAATTTATATTTAAATCAATATCGAAGATATGAGAATGGAGAAACAACAATACCCGTTAATGTGTTAAAACAAATAAGTAAATTATATAAAGTGTCAATGGACTATTTAACAGAAATTGAAGAAGAAATAAAACATTAAAGGAGTAAAAAATGAAAGAAGAATTAATAAAATATCTATTAATTTTAGTAGGATATGTTGCGTTATTTTTCGTTTTAATAATGCAAAACAAAGTATTAAAAAATTTACAAAATGAAAAAGAAAATACAATTAACATAAAAGCAACAAAGGATGTTAAAGAAAAATTAAAAGCCTACGCTCTTATAAAAGGCTACAAAAACGAAGCAGATTACATATCTGCACTTTTAGAAAAAGAAATATTAAAAGACCAAGAAAAATTAAACAGATAATAAAAAGCTCGGAGCATTCGCCCCGGGCTTCATTTTTGTTAAACGATATTTACTTTAAACTTAATATTTTGCGAAATTGAGGGGATATAACAATTACAAAT
>CAVBQD010000132.1:0-5912 GCA_963597385.1 bacterium
ACTATGCCGTGAATTTTGCTGTCGGGCGTGATGTATGCTTTTTTGAGCGAATCGGATTTGAGCCACTCGTCGTTCGGAAGCATATTTACATCATCGTCAAACAAAAACCATTCGCCCTGCTTTGTTATGCCGAGCATTACAATATTGTATTTTTCTTTGTTTGTATTTTCAAGTATACTTTTTGCACTTATACAACTGATGTCGTGTTCCGACGACGCTCCGCCAAAAAGCACACCGAGAGTTAATTTGTCCATTTTTTCACCTTGTTTAGTGCCCCGTGGGCAATATTCTCTATAGTTTAGCATATTTTAGTAAATAATTCAACACAACTTTAAAATTTCTCTTAAAATTATATTCACAGAATGTTTTTATAATTAATTAGTGACAAAATGGTGCAAGTGTGCTATAATTAGCTAATTAGTGGGATTGTGTCCTGCAATAAACAAAAAAATTATAAAGGAGCGGTTATACTGAAAAGTGAAGCTACCGGCGATTTTGTCAACAACACAGAAAAGTCGCTCAGTCGTAATTTGAAAGTTAAAGGTATACTTATTCCGATTATTTTTGCAATTATCGTTGTCGGTTTATGCACATTTCTTGCAAGCGATAAGGTTGCGTTTTTCCCAAGCGGCAACCATCACGACAGCTTAACCACAACGGCACCAACACAAACAACGGAGTTTAATGAAAATGAATATGCACAGGTTATACAAGATTAAAAGCACTTTTTATGATGTGTTGCTTGCACTGCTTTTGTTTTTGTTTTTTATTCTTGCAGTTGCGTCACCTACAATCGGCAATGCGGATTTTTACAGTAAATTTCTTACGGGCGACAACATCACGCAGGCAATACAGACTTCTTTAAATGAAAAAACAGATGAAATTGCCGAAAAGACAGGCATTGAGGCACAGGCATTTGAATATGCCGTCGGCAAAAACAAAATCAGCAATTTACAAAAAGAAATAGTTAAATCCGCGTTCAGCGGCGGTAATTACGATTATTCCGAAAGCTCGAATATTGAGGGCTGTTACCGTGACGGTATTAAGGAATTTTATCGCTACAACGGCTTTGAACTTGACGAAAAGGCACTTGACAGTGCGGTTGAACTTGCGTGTCAGGCGTTTAACGAAGCAATGGGTATTGACAATAATGTTGAGTTTTCGCAATTTACAGGCAAGCTTGGTAAAACCGCAGTTATGATTGTTGTTGCGGTGTTCGTTGCGATTGTTGCCGTATGCGTTAAAATTTATATGCTCAATGCGGCACGAACAAAGATGTTTGGGCACTACGCTTCGGCTATGATTTCCGCAGGTGTTGCTTTGGCACTTCTCTGTGCGGTGAATTTTGCTTCTTCGTTTAGTCAAAATATGTATCTTACCGAAAACGGCGGAGTTAATATTGCCATGGGTAAGGCTTTTGACGCTTATTTTATTATCGAAGCGTGCTTCGGAGCACTTCTCATTATCGGCGGATACAGTATGATTGCTTTTGTGTACAGATATTATGTGCGTAAGGCGGAACGCCAAAATTTGGAATTGGAAATAAATAAAACCCTGTATGTTGGCAGTGATGAAAACGAAAAAACCATCGGTGAAATTATTGAACAGCAGGAAAAAAACAAACAGGAGAACAGCTAAAATGGAATTAACTTCGGCATATAAGGACATAGAAAAAAATCTTGCCTCTGTAAATGAGGAACTCGGATTCAAAAAAACATCGGAAGACGAAAACTCAATTTACTTTAAAGGTGAAAAGGGTGTTTACCGTCTTGTTCACGATAAAAGCACAAATATTCTTCAATTTGAATGTGCTTATGAGGATAACGGCGAGCAAACGGAATATAACACAATTTCACGCAGTTTGTTTGAACTCGATGTAATTAACGATAGAGATGTCAAATCAACATCAAACGAAATTATTGATGAACTTGAAAGACTTTTTAAGGTTCGCAAGCAGGTTGACCTTGATAAGGTTAAAATGCCGAAATCCGTTTCAAGAACAAAGGCTAAAAACGGTCTTGTAAGCTATGATGTTGACAGCCTTGCAAACCGCTTCGGCACGCTTTATCCGGAATTTAAGGATGAAATTAAAAAGAATGTTATGAAGTACGGCGAATTCTTGCCGGAAGACTTCTTTATGAATTACGGCACGCCGAAGGTTCTTGATGTTATTAAAAACGGAACCGATGCCGAACGCAAAAAGCTTTTCAAATTGCTCAATGAGGTGTACGAGGACGGTATTAATGATGTTCAGGATATCATTGCCGTAACCATTCTCGGTGAAATGAAAAACGATAAAGAAATGATGGCTGTTGCCGATAAGTATATGATTGAATATATGGCAGGTGCCGTTCACGAGGTTAATAAGCTTACGGCTAAGAACAACCGATTTACAAAGAAACTCAAAAACCCACCTGCATACAAGCCAAAGAAGAACAAAACTTTCAGTATGGCAAATCAGCTCGGTAACTAAATGATAAACAGTAATTTTAAACAAACGCCGAAAAACAAAAAATCAGTTGCAGTAAAAGCAGTGATATTTCCGCTCGTTGCGGGAATTATCATTGCCGCTGTTGCAGTCGGTTTTCGTTTCGACGCTTCTTTTTTTGATATAACAAATAACAGCGATGTGGCGTATTTTGATTCAAACAGTGACGCAACCGAAATTGCACGGCTTAAATACAGTGACTGTGAGCTTCCTGTTGTTGACGGATTAAACTATTCGTCTTTGAACACTTCTGTATGTCACACAAAAGGCTCTGCTTTCGGTGATGTCGGCGTTGGATATTGCCTTGTTTTGCAAAATCGAATAACATCGCTTAATAAACAGAATATCACCGTGTCCGTCGCCGATAAAAGTTATGAATATAAGTATAAATACAGCTTTTCGGCAAATAACGAAAACGAGGTTTTCAATCAGCCTTGCAATGTCAGTAAAGGTGTTGTGCTTTACTTTCAAAATGCCGATGAATACGGCTTTTCGTCCGATTACACGGCACTTGTTTATGAGGAGGTGGCTGAATGACATTCGCTTCTTCACGCAAAATCCTGTCTTATTTGCTTTCCGTTACCGTTGCAATTTCGATTGTCGTTGCGGTAGCTTCGGGCATTAATCACTTGACGGTCGGCAGTAAAAGCTTTTATGTCAAATCCTTTGCAACCCAAACTTTGGCAGACGAGTGCGATAAACAATTGATCGAAAAATACAAAACGCTGTCTGCAAAAAGTAATCTTCCGCTTGATGTTTTTGACAGTGTAAAGGTTAAGTTTGATACAAAGGAAAGCCTCAATCAAGCAGCGGAATATTTGTTTGACGAAAATGACGAAACGCTTAAAAACGGCAGCAGGTATGAGTATTTCAAAAGTACAATAATTGAATATACCGATGCAAATGAAATAAAAATGTCGGACGAATCCGTTGATAATGTGGCTTATGAGGCACAGCAGATTTATTCCGATACAGTCGGAATTCATAATTTGGAGTTTTTGCAAAACGATATGACTAAGCAAAACACGCAGGCAATCGGTTGCTTTTCGGTTTGTCTTGTCATTTTGGCACTTTCGGCAATTATTCTCGCCTATGTTTACGACAAGAAAATTCAGTTCCTTTCATATTTCGCAAGCGGTATTATAACCGGTGGCGTTGCAACGGTTCTGTCGTCGCTTGCAATAAAAATTTGGCATATCGGAGCGGTTGAAATTTCACCTGCCGTCTGGAACACGGTTTTTGACGGTATGACGCAAAAGATACTCCTTTACAGGATTTTTGCCGGCGTAGCCGTTCTGCTTTTGGGCATAGCTTTGTTTGCATTCTCTCAGCATCGGCTGAATCGTGAACAAATGCGTAAAGACACAAGGTATTCCAAAATCTTTTCAAAATTGTAACGCATAAATAAAGAGTACGAGGCATTTTCGCTTCGTACTCTTTTAAGTTGTCAAATCGTTTTATTTTGAAAACCAGCCCTTCTTGATTTTCGGCGGCTCAATATAAAATCTGTTCTTACCTTTCGGCAACCCGTTTTGAATGTAACTCAGCTTTTCTTCGGCTGATTTGCATTTTTTGAGTGCTTCGTCAACATCGACAAGGCTGACCGTGTGCTTGTCACGGGTGTAAATCCATTCGTCCGTGTCGTCAATTTCGTTTTCGGCAGTCGTTTCCTCCGTCCATTGATGAACGCATTTCTTGGTAAAGAACACACCCTGCTTGAGAGGTCTTGCCGGATTTCCCGCATAAGAGGCGTTAGACGGAATCTTTTTACCGGCACAAACAGCCGCCGCACCGATAATCGAACCGGAGCCGACTTGTGTTCCTTTGAGCAACATAGCACCCTGACCGAGCCATACATGGTCGCCCAAAAGCACCGAAGCACTGTGATTTATTCTGCGTTTTGTTTGAGCGTCAAATACCAAATGCGGGTCAGCCGTGCGTAATGTTATTCCGTAAGAAAACAATCCGTCGTTGCCGATAAATATATTCTGTCGCTCCGATGTAACGCCGACAAGCCTGCCGTTTAAAAAGCAGTTTTTGCCAAAATAAACAGCAGTATTGTTGTTGCCCGTGATGTCAAGATAGTACCAATGCTTGCTTTTGCTTAGGTAAAACAGCGTGTTTTCGCCGTTGATTTTGAGCATACAGTTTTTCATCTTAACGCCGTCTTCAATCACAATTATGTTGTTTGAACCGTTAAAGGTAATACTGCTTTGCTCAAACTCAATGCTCTCAATGTCGCCGTGGATGATTTTGTTGTCGCTCACATCGTCAAATTGCACCTTGTCGGTAATCGTAATCATTTTAACACCTCGTGTTACTCGACTTTCGCCCTTGCGGCTTTAACCTGTGCCAAAACATTTTCCGGACACGGTGAACCTGCAACCTTTCTGTCGTTTACACATTTTTCAAGATTTATAGCCGTGTAGACCTCGTCGTCAAAGAGGTCGCATATCTTTTGATATTCCTCAAGCGGAAGCGTTTCAAGCGTCAACCCTTTGTCTATGCAAAGTGCAACAAGCTCGCCCGTGCATTTGTATGCATCTCTGAACGGCAAACCTTTGCCGACAAGATAGTCCGCACAGTCCGTAGCGTTGATGAAACCTTTCGCCGCCGCATTTCGCATATTCTCCTTGAGCACGGTCATCGTGTCAATCATCGGAGTAAAGGCGTTGAGGCACATCTTAACCGTGTCAACGGCGTCAAATATTGCCTCCTTGTCCTCTTGCATATCCTTGTTGTACGCAAGTGCAATGCCTTTCATAACGGTGAGTAGGGTAGTCAGGTCGCCGAAAACACGACCGCTCTTGCCTCTTACAAGCTCGGCTATGTCGGGATTTTTCTTTTGCGGCATAATCGACGAACCGGTTGAAAATGCGTCGTCAAGCTCAATAAATTTGAACTCCCAACTGCACCACATAATGATTTCTTCGCTGAAGCGTGAAAGATGAAGCATCACAAGCGACAACGCACTTGCAAGCTCAATGCAAAAATCTCTGTCCGATACGCCGTCAAGCGAATTGTATGTAATGTCGTCAAATCCGAGCAAATCCGCAACCATATTTCTGTCAAGCGGATAAGTCGTGCCTGCAAGAGCACCTGAACCGAGCGGACAAATGTTCATTCGCTTTTTAACATCGCCGAGACGGTCAATGTCACGCAAAATCTTTGCACAGTACGCCATCAAATGATGACCGAATGTTATCGGCTGTGCTCTTTGAAGATGCGTGTAGCCCGGCATAATCGTGTCGCTGTGCTCCTCCGCCTTGTTGCAAAGAACCGTTACAAGACCTTTGAGCTTTGTAACGATTTCGTCAATCTCATCACGGAGCGTAAGACGAATGTCAAGTGCCACCTGGTCGTTTCTCGAGCGTGCCGTGTGAAGTCGCTTGCCCGTCTGTCCGAGCCTTGCCGTAAGTTCACC
>CAVBQD010000133.1:0-5889 GCA_963597385.1 bacterium
TTTACATACTTTGCCTGAAGGTCGTTGGTTTCGTGACTGTTTTCAGTACCCCAGTGAGGGAACACGATTACACAATCGGCATTGGCACGGGCTGTTTTAAGGTCGGATTTCACCTTGTCCTCATCAAGCATATCAACGCACCACGGCTTATCTTCCGGTATTGAAATACCGTTTGTACCGTAAGTGTAATTGAGAAGTGCAAACTTTATACCGTTTTTCTCATAATAAGTAATAGTATTATATTCTTCCTCGGTTTTATTTGTACCGATATGAACAACCTCGGGATGATTTTCAAAGAACTCACATTCTTTTTCTATACCGGCAAACTTTTGCACATCAAGAGAATGGTTTGTTGCACAGGTAAAGATGTCAAATCCGGCATTGATTGCCGCCTCGCCTACTTCCCAAGGAGTATTAAAGCAAGGATAGCCCTGATACTCAAACGACGAACCGCCAAGCATTGTTTCCTGATTGATACAAGCGATATCGGCAGATTTGATATATCCCGAAATATTCTCATAAAATGCAGAGTAATCACGGCTTCCGTCGTCCTGCTTACCGGCGTCAATCAAAGTGTTGTGAATAAGATTGTCGCCGACTGCCACCAAAGTAACCTTTGCGTCCTGCACCTGAGTTTGACTTTCAGTAACAGCCGCCTTTGTCGCGGTTACGGTCGGATTTGTTTTATCTCTGTTTGCAGTTACTCTGCCGCTTACCACAAGACCGATAAGAACGGCAATGGCAACACAAACGGGAATTATAATTGCCAACAAATTACTGTTCGATTGTTTTTTTCCTTTAGACATAAAATCACCTTAATTATCAATTATGTAATCCGTACATCGGCGACAAAGCAAAGCGTTTTATCGGCGGTACAGACAAACAAAAAGACGCAGGAGAGGATATTCCTACCCATACGCCTTTTTAGGTTTAATTATTCGTGATCGTGGCCACAGCAACCGCAGCCGCATTCGTCATCGTCATCGAATTCGATATCGAATTCCAATACTTCACCGCAGTTAGGACATTCAAACTTGCCCTCTTCAATGGTATCCATATCAACCATAATCTTTTCGTGGCATGTAGGGCACTCAACCTCGTACTCTTCTTCGTCATCACAACAATCGTAATCATCGTCATCGTCATCATAAACGAATTCTTCAAGGTCTGCCAAATCTTCGTCAACAGCGTCGATTTGCTCACCTACAAGTTCAACAGCTTCTGTCATATCTTCCATATCTTCTGTAAGATTTTCAAGAACGCCGATAATAGCATTGAATACCTTTGTTTCCTTTTTGTTAGGGTCCAAATCAAGGCCGTCAATGAGGCCCTTGAGGTAGCCCAAGCTTTCTGATGTTTCCATAATTAATTCCTTTCGTTTTGTTGATCGGTTTATTTATGCAAATAAAATTTCAATCGTTAATTATGCTCTTTCCATATATTCACAGGTTCTTGTGTCGATTCTGATCATATCACCCTCGTTGATGAAAAGAGGAACTCTGATTTCAGCACCTGTTTCAACAGTTGCCGGTTTGAGTGTGTTTGTAGCTGTGTTGCCCTTAACGCCCGGCTCTGTAGCTGTAATTTGAAGAGTAACGAATGTAGGTGGTTCAACACCGAAAACCTTGCCCTTGTATGACAAAATCTTGCATACATCGTTTTCTTTTACAAAGCGGAATGAATCAGGCAAATCTGCTTCTGCTACAGGAATCATATCAAAAGTTTCATTGTCCATAAAATAATAAAGTCCGTCATCGCTGTATGAATATGCCATATCTTTTCTTTCGATATAAGCTGTAGGGAACTTAGCAGTTGGGTTGTATGACTTTTCAACTACCGAGCCTGTAATAACATTTTTTGTCTTTGTTCTAACGAAAGCGGCACCTTTACCCGGTTTTACATGCTGAAATTCAACAACCTGCAAAACATTGCCGTCTTCCTCAAAGGTAACTCCGTTTCGGAAATCGCCTGCACTAATCATTATTTTATACCTCCGTATATATAGTTTTACTTTTTTATTTTATAATATTTCGCACAATAAATCAATACCCATTTTATAACTATCTTTGCCGAATCCGGAAATTTGCTTTACGCAAACATCGGTGATAACAGAAATTTTGCGAAAATCCTCTCTTTTATGTATATCGCTCATATGAACCTCAACAAAAGGAGTGTAATCGGCAACAGCCTCGATAGCGTCACGGATTGCATAAGAATAGTGCGTATATGCACCTGCGTTAAGCACAACGCCGTCATATTTATCCTTGCTTTCGTGAATGACATCAATAAGTGCACCCTCGTGGTTTGACTGATAAAAATCCATCTCGCAGCCCTTGCTTTCGCCGTAAGCTTTAAGCTCACTGTTTATATCGGCAAGAGTTTCTGCACCGTATACATTTTTCTTTCTTATTCCGGTCATATTTAGATTCGGACCGTTCATAACCAAAATTTTCATATTACTGTGCTCCCGTCTGAACTATTTAAAAAAGAGTGACGCGTTTGTCACTCTTTCTATGTACTCTTATTTGTACTTTCTCTTACGAGCAGCTTCACTCTTCTTTTTACGAGCTACTGAAGGCTTTTCGTAATGTTCTCTCTTTCTTACTTCTTGGATGATACCATCACGAGAAGTCTGGCGCTTAAATCTGCGAAGTGCGCTGTCGAGAGATTCATTCTCTTTAACTTTTACCTGACTCACTATATTCCCTCCCTCCGACCTTCGGGGGTTATTTGATAAATTTCATATATCGCAAAGATTATAATAAATTAATCCCGCCTTGTCAAGCATTTTGTAAAATTAAATGTGAAAAAATCGAATTTTGTCGAATAACGCTGTAACATCGGCATTTTAGCGACATTTAACGGACTTTAAAGAGCTCCAATTACCGTATGTTTTTCCGCCGTCGTACGAAGTGTAGCCTCTTACTCTTATGTAATAATACTTGCCTTTTTTTAGATTTTTACGAGTGTAAGAAAGCTTATTTTTATTTGTTATCGTTTTTGTAATGACGCCCGACTTGAAGTTTTTGCTTGTCGAAAGTTGAATTTGATAGCCCGAGCAAGAGCCGGAAAGCTTTTTCCACTTTGTAACAATCTTTTTGGAACCTGACGAATAGGCTGACTTAATTGCCTCCTTTTGAGGCTTTGAAGCTGTCACAACAGGTGTTGAGTAATCACCCTTTGAACTTCCCGAATATGCACAGACCTTGATTTGATACACATTACCCGGGTCAAGACCGGCAATGTTTGTACCCGATTCGGTAACTGTTTTGCTGAAATTTGTGCCCTTTGTTTGGTTGTTTACCGAAACATAGTATTTTGTTGCCTCGTCAACCTCGTTCCATTCAAAATCAATTTTGTTGCAAGCCTGTCCGGTAACAGTAAGACCCGTCACCTCAAGCTCATCGGCGTCAACATTTTCGTCTGTCGTTTCTTCTGTATTTGAAGAAATCGCCGTATAAAGGCTGTCATAATATTTATAATGGCTAATGCTTATTCCTATACCGCCCGAATTTGACACCTTCATTGTGCTGTAGAAAATTGCGTTGAGTGAATACAATGTATTGTTGTTATAAATAGTGCGTGTCGGATTTTCCCTCATACTCTGCCAATAAATTGTATCAATATGGCAAGTGTTCGAACCGTACTCCGATGTAGAATAATTCGAATGATAAATTTTCATCATCTGCGAATCGATATACTGCACAATAACCGTATGGGTTTTGCTTGCCGAATTATTAAGTGCACCGTAATGAACAATATCGCCCGCAACCGCATTTGAAACGAAGAAGTTAATTACATCCTCAACGAATTGTGAATCGGGAACGGTTTTGGTTGAAGTGTATGTTCCGGTTGTAACATAGTTACCGCTGTTTTGCTTTACCTGATAGTTATTGTAAAGTCCCTCGGAATACGAAACGCCGTAAAGTCTTTTGCAAACCTCGGAAGCAAATCCGTAACAGTTACGCTGAATTATTGAGTTTCCGCCGGGAACAAATCCTGACAAAGTCTGTATATTTTCAAGCTTATCGGTAGCCGTACCGTTTGCATAAACAGCAGTTGTGCCGAACACGGATAAAGCAATAATAATTGCTGATAAAAGAACAGAAAATGCTTTTTTCATAAGACCCTCCTATCAAAAATCCAAAACATTATAGCACATATTGCCGAAAAGGTCAAATTTTGACAAAAAAAGACAGGTAAGAACAAACTCAAACCTGCCTAAATTAACTATTTCAGTTCAAAAGAAGATACATCCAAACTGTTATCAACAACATAATAGTAGTCGCCCACATAAGTCACTCTTGTGTTCAAACCACAATACGAGTCGTCATTAAGCTTTGATGTGTATTTTTCTTTTTCAACAATTTTGCCGTCTTTAACGGCTACAACTATCGCACCCTTTTGGTCATAGTTATAATTAACAATAGGAACGGCATAGTAGCCTTTTTCTTTGTTTTCCACAAATGCTTTAGGATTATACTGTGCGTCACTTGAAAGTTCGGAATAAACCTTTTCGTCAAGCACCTTAGGTTCAAGCGGATTTGAAACATCAAACAGAACAAATTTAAGTCCGTCGGTTATTTCTTCACCGTTTTTCAAATGGGTGCTGTACCCGACTCCGAGGAGTTGATTGTTACCCACATCGACAAGCATAGACGAAAAACCGTCTATTTCAACATTGCCCATAAATTTCGGGCTTTTAACATTTGACAGATTAATAATAAAGAGCGGTGCCGTTTGCTCATATGTGATTACATATGCATAATTGTCAACATATTTTACCGTCTTTATACTTTTGCCCTTTGCAAAAGCGTCCGACTTATAAACCTGCTTTAAGTTTGAATCAAGCACATACAAATAATTATAAGCCTTATCTTTTACCGTTTCGGTTGTAAAAACACAAAGGCAGTTATCTTTTTCGGCAAAAGAATACTGATTGTCAACACTGCCTTTGAGTTTTATATAATCGCAAAACTCCACGCCGTTTTTAAGTGAAATTTTGGCAACGATTGTATTAGGCTCTTTATCGCTGTAATCATTGCCGTAAACATAAAGATAGTCTTTGTTGCTGTAAATATCTCCGCCGCAACCGAGAACAGCCTTTGTTGTACCGATTGTTTCGCAGGTATTCACATCAAGAGCGGTGACAACGACATAATTTGTGCCCACTCCGTTTTTTGCATAATAAATATCCTCAGCGGAAAGCTTGTCACTTTCGCCATCGCCTGAAGCGGTCAGCGGAACAAAACTTTTTGCTTTGGAAGAATCAATTTCGTAACTTGAAACAATATAAAAAGTATTGCCGACAAGTCTTGAAGAAACATAAGCTCCCGACTGCTCAAACGAATTAATTTGAGTAGGATTTTCTATATCGCTTATATCGTAAACAATTGCCGGTGTTGCACTGCTTGAGCCGGCTACCTTTTCTTCAACGGTTGCACCGGAAAAGCTTGTACAATTCACAACAAGCTTGTCATCAGACACAAACATATCCTCAATAACGCTGTTTACATCGTCAAGTTCAATGGTATTGGCAACGGTTGATTTGCCTTTTTTGGTTTCAATAACGCTGACCGTACGCTTGTCAACCCCCGCTTCCTCATCGAAAGACTGGTTGAGATAATAAATATCACTGCCGTTTGTTTTGATAACATCGGCTTCGTCAACGCCTTTTTCCTGAACATAGGTTTCGGCAGTGCTTATATCGGTTGCTTTTGTTGCCGACTTCGCTGCCATATATTCAATAAGTGCCTTTGACGGTTTCGTCTCGGACTTTGATTTGCTTTTATTTTTCTTTTCTTTTTTCTGACTTTTTTTGATATATTTTTTTACATTATCGTAATCTTCAAAATTTTCAAGTTGCGTCACTGCAGACACAGCCTCGTC
>CAVBQD010000134.1:0-5861 GCA_963597385.1 bacterium
CAGTAATTTGGAACGGTCCTATGGGCGTTTCCGAATGGGAAAACTTTGCAGCAGGCACAATCGCAGTTGCAAACGCTGTTGCTGAATCGGGTGCAGTTTCAATCATCGGCGGCGGTGACTCGGTTGCGGCTGTTACAAAGCTTGGTTTCGCAGATAAGATGAGCCACATCTCAACAGGCGGCGGTGCTTCACTTGAATTCCTTGAAGGTAAGGAACTCCCTGGTATCGCAGCTCTTCAAGATAAAGACTAATATATAAAAGAGGTATATAAAATGAATAAAGCAAAGAGAAAAGCTATTATTGCCGGCAACTGGAAAATGAACAACACTCCGGCACAAACAACAGCTTTGATTAACGAAATGAAACCGCTTGTTGCAGACGCAGATTGCGAAGTTGTACTTTGCGTACCTTTCGTAGATATTCCTGCAGCTGTTGAAGCAGCAAAAGGCTCAAATATCAAAATCGGTGCAGAAAATGTTCACTTTAAGGACAGCGGTGCTTTCACAGGCGAAGTTTCTGCTGATATGCTCAACGAGCTTGGCGTTGAATATGTTGTTATCGGCCACAGCGAAAGAAGAACATATTTCGGCGAAACAGACCAAACTGTTAACCTTCGCACACTCAAGGCTCTTGAAAAAGGCCTTAAGCCAATCGTATGCGTAGGCGAAACTCTTGAACAAAGAGAACTCGGCTATACAGAAACTCTTTTGAAGTTCCAAACAAAGATGGCTCTTACAAATGTAACTGCCGAGCAACTTAAAAATGTTGTTATCGCTTACGAACCTGTTTGGGCAATCGGTACAGGCGTTACTGCAACTGCCGACCAGGCTGACGAGGGCAACGGCTATGTTCGTGCCGCTATCGCAGAAGCTTACGGCGAAGATGCAGCACAGGGCGTTACAATTCAGTACGGCGGTTCAATGAACGCAGGTAACGCAGACGAGCTCACATCAAAGGAAAATGTTGACGGCGGTCTCATCGGCGGTGCTTCACTTAAGGCTAACGATTTCTCTGTAATCGTTAAAGCGGCTTCAAAATAAAATATTATTGCAGGCGGTATCGCCTCATCGTAGGGGCGACCTTTGGTCGCCTTTACCTTTTTCAGGCTTCGTAGGGGAGGATATCATCCTCCCGCAAACATACGAATGCCTGTCGTGTGCATTCAACCTACAGAGCCTCCACTTATTTATAAGGGGAGGTGTCAACACAAAGGTGTTGACGGAGGGGTTAAAATATAACCCCCCTTTTGCTATGCAAAACTCAATTTCAAACCAAGGAGATTTAATTTAATATGAAAAAGACTAATGTTCTTTGTATAATGGACGGCTTCGGCCATAATAAAAGCGATTACGGTAACGCTGTTGCGGCGGCTAAAAAACCAAACCTCGATATGCTTATGGAAAAATATCCGTACACCTATATCGGTGCTTCGGGTATGGATGTCGGCTTGCCTGACGGTCAAATGGGTAACTCTGAAGTAGGCCACACAAATATGGGTGCCGGCAGAGTTGTTTATCAGGAACTTACAAGAATCACCAAATCTATCGACGACGGCGAGTTCTTTGAAAATGAAGCACTCAAAAACGCTGTTCAAAAGTCAATCGACGGCGGCAAGGCTCTTCACCTTATGGGTCTTATGTCCGACGGCGGAGTTCATAGTCATAATAAACACATCTTTGCTCTTGTTGAACTTGCAAAAAGAATGGGTCAGGATAAGGTTTATCTTCACTGCATTATGGACGGTAGAGATGTTCCGCCGACTTCGGGTAAAGATTATGTTGCCGAGGCTATCGAAAAAATGAACGAAATCGGCGTTGGTAAGGTTGCTACCGTTATGGGCAGATACTACGCTATGGATAGAGATAATAACTGGGATAGAGTTAAAAAGGCTTACGACGCTGTTGTTTTCGGCGAGGGTAATAAAAATACCGACCCGGTTGCCGCTATCGAAGCGTCTTACGAAACTGTTGACGGCGACGGCAAAAACCTAACGGACGAATTCATTCTCCCAACCGTTACTCTTGAAAATGAGGGCAGAGTTGCCGAGGGCGACTCAGTTGTCTTCTTCAACTTCCGTCCTGACCGTGCAAGAGAAATTACCCGTACTTTTGTTGACCCTGATTTTTCGGGCTTTGACAGAAAGTACTTCCCGGTTAACTATGTTTGTATGACTCAATATGACGCAACTATGCCGAATGTTGATGTCGCTTTCAAACCGCAGTCACTCAAAAATACTTTCGGCGAATACCTTGCAAATAACGGTATGACTCAACTTCGTATCGCCGAAACAGAAAAATACGCTCATGTAACTTTCTTCTTCAATGGCGGTGTTGAAGCCGTTAACGAGGGCGAAGACAGAATCCTTATTCCGTCACCGAAAGTTGCAACTTACGACTTGCAACCTGAAATGTCGGCTTATCTCGTTTCCGAAAAACTTAACGAGGCTGTTCGCTCGGGCAAGTATGATGTTGTTATCGTCAACTTCGCAAACTGCGATATGGTAGGCCACACAGGCGTGTTCGATGCCGCAGTTAAGGCTGTTGAAGCTGTCGATTCCTGCGTCGGCTCACTCTATCAGGCTGTTATGGATAACGGCGGCACTCTCTTTATCACTGCCGACCACGGTAATGCCGACCAAATGAAAGAAGAGGACGGCTCTCCGTTCACCGCTCATACAACAAATGAAGTTCCGTTCATCGTTTGCAATTGCGGCGATGTCAAACTCCGCGAGGGCGGCAAACTTTCCGATATAGTTCCGACTATGCTCAAGGTTATGAATATGCCTCAACCTGCCGAAATGACCGGTAAGTCGATTATTGAATAATTGTAAACCGACCGAGGCTCCCCTTGATTGTAATCAAGGGGAGCTGTCGTGCTTGCACGACTGAGGGGTTAAAACATTTAATCAAGGGCTAATGTAAAACCCCACCGTCTTTTTGCTACGCAAAAATCCACCTCCCCTTGCTTCAAGGGGAGGCAACCTCTTCTGGCTCCCCTAATGGTTAGGGGAGCTGGCAAGCCACAGGCTTGACTGAGGGGTCAAGAATAAAATGAGCTGGCAAGCCGCAGGCTTGACTGAGGGGTTAAACATAATAACTGAGGGGTTAAATTAAATTTGAAAAATCGGAAAAGAGAACATTATGAATAAAAAATTCAATCCTGCACTTGTTGAAAATGCAAAAGAATTGAGAAAAAATATGACCAAAGAAGAAAAACATCTTTGGTACGATTTTTTGAAAGATTACCCTGTGCGTTTTAAAAAACAGAAAATCATCGGAAATTATATTGTTGACTTCTATTGTGCAACAGCCAATCTTGTTATAGAACTTGACGGCTCACAACATTTTGAAGATGAGGAAATTAAGTACGATGAAGCAAGAACAAAATTTCTTGAACAATTCGACCTCGAGGTTTTGCGTATACCCAATATCGAAATTAATACAAACTTCGATAATGTTTGTGAATATATCGATTCTGTTATTAAAGACAGAATTTAGGCAGGCTCCCCTTGCACTAATTAAGCCTCCCCTTGATTGTAATCAAGGGGAGGTGTCAACACAAATGTGTTGACGGAGGGGTTAAACAAAATAACTAAGGGGTTAAAACATTTGACCGAGGGGTTAAAAAGGTAAAATGTAAAATGTAAAACCCCACCGTCTTTTTGCTACGCAAAAATCCACCTCCCCTTGCTTCAAGTGGAGGCAAAAAATATAAAAGCGGCATACTGAACAGTACGCCACTTGCTTTTTGTATTGACACAAATGTTTAAATATAATATAATGTTTTCGGATAAGAAAAACTACCAAACGGTATAGGCGGTCAATCTTGCTCCCGAAAGGGGGCGTTGCCAATGGAACAGTTTGCTTATATTATTCTCGTATTAATTTTTGCAACAGGATACATATTGGTGCTTAAAAAGAAATAAACCGCCACGCTTCCAACATGCGGTTTGTTTCTTAAACTTCAATAAGGGAGCGACCGTCTATCGGCAAGCTTCTTATCTGTTTTTATTATATGCCTTTTCTCACATTTTGTCAACACCGAATGTAGGAGGCAAATAAGACCTATCAAGCCTCCCCTTGATTGTAATCAAGGGGAGGTGTCTGCATTTCATATGCAGACGGAGGGGTTAAAACATTTGACCGAGGGGTTAAAACAAACCGAGTAGTCAAAAATGTAAAACCCCACCGTCTTTTTGCTACGCAAAAATCCACCTCCCCTTGCTTCAAGGGGAGGCAACCTCTTGAGCCTCCACTTATTTATAAGGGGAGGTGTCAACACAAATGTGTTGACGGAAGGGTTAAACAAAATAACCAAGGGGTTAACATCCCATATATTAACCTTTTGTTATTATCCCCAAAAATCGTTCGTACATTTTGGCATTGTTTATGCAATCTTCCGATAAAAAAAGGTTGATTATTCCACTTAAATATGTTATACTACTTAAAAGTGTAAATCTGTACTTTTTTAAGTACCGCACGAGGTATTCTCATGAGGTCAGGTGCGTAGCGATTTATTTTTATTTTATTTTTGGAGGTGTAGTATGAAATATATTAAACCTCGTATTACCGTTACACGCTTTTCAGTCGTGGATGTTGTCACCACTTCCGACGGTGCGGATCACGGCTCGGGCTATAGCGGTAACGAATCCAGCTCCGATTACGACAATTTGGGCTGAGTGGCATCGCCACAATTTATTCAATGGAGGACAATTATTAATTTATGAAAAAATTTATTAAGAAAACACTCGCAGGCTTAATCGCCGGCGTTATGGCTGTTTCATCAATGCCGTTTGTTGCTTTGGCAGATGACACAACCGCTTTGGACGAAGCGAAAACCGCACTCAGCAGTTTTTCGTACTCGGGTATTACTACTAAGACAGGTACATGGAGCAACAATAGTGGTACAGTTCAAACAATGCCTTCTGAAACATATTCAAATTTGCTTTATGCCGGAGATTCAAATGTTACAGTCGGAGATTATGGCAGCTTTACTAATAAAGATAAAAATACAAGTGGTGCTTTGCGTTATCAAAAGGTAGTTTTCCTTTATGACGATGTAACAACACCGAGAGCTCCTATTATGGTCGTATATGGCTTGACTTCCAATGCGGGAAGGTATATTTCAGCTATTACTCTTTCAGATAATCAAAATAATGCTTTGCAATTGATTGGCAATTGGAAAGCTTCAAGAGATAATAACTATGCGAATGATTGGTCATATACAAATGCATGGAATCAATCCGGTGGAAATGATATTGAACCGGGATATGATTTAAATAATCCTACAAAAGTTCAAATTGGTTCTAAAAGTGGTTTAAACAATTGGTGCTCAAGACCTGGTATGGCAAACAAAATGGAATATAAAGGTTCGTTTGCCGATGGTACTTATACTCAAACAATAACCCCTACCATTGATTTCTATCAGGGCGGTGATTCACCTTACACAGATGTTCACGACACAATTACTGGTACTGAAAGCCTTTATGCAGTAAACTACAAAGCTGTACTTGACACAATCACTCAAGCTAAAACAGATATTACATCTGTAAGCTACGACAAGTACACAGAAGATTCTGTAAATGCTTATGCGGCAGCAGTTAAGGCTCTTACAGCATTTAATGTTTCATCATTAACATTCTCTGCTGACACACTTGCAACAGATGTTGAAACAGCTGGAACAACAATTATGAATCTTGTAGATGGCTACACTTCAGCAAAAGACGGTCTTAAAGTAAAGACTTATACCTACACATTCGTTAATGCCGAGGGCACAACAGTCGGCACAGTTGAAGCTACTTCTGTAGAAGAAGCTTTGGCTTCATCGGAAAAGCCGGCAAACACAGCTACAAAGTATGAATA
>CAVBQD010000135.1:0-5699 GCA_963597385.1 bacterium
TCAGAGCCTTTCTCAACAGCCTACAGTGTGCCGAAAATACTTTTTCGACACGCTGAAAAGGACTCAAATGAGTCCTTTTTTATTTTTGCTTTTCAACAAATTTATTATGAAAAATGATAAATAATCATTGACAAACGATAATTACTGTGATATAACTAAGAAAACGAAAACCATTTTTCAGAAAGGCTGTATTTATTATGACATCTTCGGCTAAATTTACACAATTTGTTGTTCGCATAGGCTATGTGGGGTTAACTGCCTCTTTGTTCTTACTCCCGTATTTCCTCGGAAAAGAGAGTGTTATGCAATATAATTCGTATAACAGCACTTGGATAACTGTACCGTTTTATTGTGTTGTTCCGGCAGGGTATGCTGCTCTTGTGTGCATTGATATGATTATGCAAAATGTAAAAAAAGAGAATGTTTTTTGCAGCAAAATAGCCAAACTGCTTAGGATAATAGTTTGGTGTTGCTTTTATGCAGGTTGTGTCGGCTTGATTTCTTTTGCTTTGATTTTTGCACTTCACAAAGTTGCTGTTATTTATATTTTGATTCTTGCTCTCGGCGAATTTTTTATGGCACTTATCTGTAATGTACTGAAAGCTTGCTTTGAAGCCGGTAATCTCATTAAAGAAGAAAACGATTTGACAATATAGGAGGACGCAATGATTGTAGTTAATTTGGATGTTATGCTTGCCAAACGCAAGATGTCCTCGCTTGAACTTGCCAACCGTGTTGGCATTACACAGGCTAATTTGTCAATACTTAAAACGGGCAAGGCAAAGGCAATCCGTTTTTCAACTCTTGACGCAATTTGCAAGGAACTTGATTGTCAGCCTGCCGATATTTTGGAATACAAAGAATAAAAATCGTAGGGGAAGAATGCCATCCTCTCGATACCTGAATTCCCATGTTCGTAAGTTTTTCGGAGGTTTGTTATGATGACAAAACAATATTCGCCGCTTGATAAAAAAGACAAATTTTCACTTGTGTCGGTAGCGGTTTTGTGCTTTTTGTTTGCTGATTTTGTGCTTTTTGCCGAAGCAATAGGTTTGGGATTTACGCTTGTTTATATGCTTTTGCTTGCATTTTCAACAGCGTATTTGCTTGGCAAAAGGTGCAGACCGTCACCGATAGGTGTTGTTTACGGAATACTGAGCTTGCTTTCCGCCGTATCTGTAACAGTTTATAACGACAGTATAACGCAATTTTTGATGCCGTTTGTGTCGGCTGTGCTTTATGTGCTGTACTGTCTTTCTTATACAACCGACAGGCAAAAGTTTGGCTCGTACAAAATAATACTTTCATCTGTTAAGGCTTTAACATTGGGGAGTTTCAAAACTGTGCCCGAGGTTGTCGGTTCGGTTAAAGCAGGGAAGAACGGAGATAAAAAGTCACTTTCGGCTCTTGTTGGAATACTTGTTGCAATTCCTGTTTTATGTGCTGTTGTGCCGCTTCTTGCAAAATCGGACGCCGCATTTGAGGGACTTGTAAGCGGAGTGTTTTCAAAAACACTTTCGTATATCGGCGAACTTATTGTTGCTCTCATTTTGTTTCCGTATTGCTATGCTTATATCTTTTCAATAAGGCATAAATCGAGAAATGACAGTTCAGCAAAAAACAATCGCAGAACGCTGTCATATACTGCCTGCACTTCGTTTTTGTGCGTAATCGCTGTAACATATCTTTTGTATCTATTTTCGCAGCTTGCATATTTTTTCAGTGCGTTTTCGTATATTTTGCCTGATGGCTACGACAATACCGCTTCGGAATTTGCACGCCGCGGTTTTTATGAAATGTGTGTTGTCTGTGTAATCAATTTAACTCTTGTCGGCATAATATCGGCATTTGTTAAGAACAAGAACGGTAAGCTTTTAAAGGCTCTTTGCGTGTTTGTGTCAGCTTTTTCGGCACTCCTTGTTGTGATTGCAATGCAGAAAATGGTGATGAATATCGGCATTTACGGTCTTTCAAAAAACCGCATTTTGGTATTTGCCTTTATGTTGATGATGCTTGTCACAATAGTAATGCTTGTTATCCACATTTTTGCACCCAAAGTACCTTATATGCAAACAATAATTGTGTTTTGCTCGGCTCTTTTAATTGCAATTTCATATTCAAATGTTGATGCAAAAATCGCCGATTATAACATCAAGGCGTATAACAATCACACAATAGAAAACCTTGATGTCAACAGCATTGCCGACCTTTCCGACAGTGCCGTGCCGTATCTTATTTCTCTTGCCGAGAACGGAAACGGGGAAGCTCAAAACGCACTTTATAATATTGTCGGTAACAATTATCACGACGAACTTGCTTTATCTCTCAAAACGATGAAAATCAAAAGCAGTGGGGATATAAGAACATTAAATTATTCTCACACTCTTGCCGCAAATGCGATTTACGACTATTATTTAAGCCTTGATAAGGCTGAAGCAAAGATATTTGCAAATCATTCGGCAATCGCCGATTATGAAAAGTATTACTGCGGTGATGATGAAAATACCTATTATGAGTATGATGAAGTTGCAAATTCGGAAATCGTTTATAAACTTAATAAAACAACGCAACTGTACGAAAAACAGTAAAACTGTACAGATAATCCGTTTTGGGTTATCTGTATTTTTATATATTTATATATAATTAATATAAAATTGTAGTTGAAGTGGTAATTCAACTGTGTTATAATATTAGCGTTAATTTGGATTTTTATATCTATTCAGAATTTTCCACGAAAGGAATTTTATTATGGCATACAGAACACATAACTGTAATGAACTTACATTTGATAATCTTAACCAAAGAGTTCAGCTTGCAGGTTGGGTAGACACTATCCGTGACCACGGCGGTGTTGCTTTTATCGACCTTAGAGATGAATACGGCACAACACAGGTTGTTGTTAACGATGACGACCTTATCAATCACCTTCGCAAGGAAAGCGTTATTTCCGTTGAAGGCGTTGTTGTTAAGCGTGATGAAGAAACAATCAATCCTAAAATTGCAACAGGCGAACTTGAAGTTAAGGTAGATACACTCAAGGTGCTCAATCCTTGCACGGAAAATCTTCCGTTTGAAATCAGCGAAAGCAAAGAAACCCGTGAAGATGTTCGCCTTACTTACCGTTTCCTTGATTTGAGAAACAAAAAGGTTCACGATAACATTATTTTCAGAAGTCAGGTTGTTTCGTATCTCCGTCAGAAAATGACTTCTCTCGGCTTTACCGAAATCACAACTCCTATTTTGACTTGTTCGTCACCTGAAGGTGCCCGTGATTATATCATTCCGTCGCGTAAGCACGAGGGCAAGTTCTATGCTTTGCCGCAGGCTCCGCAACAGTTTAAGCAACTTCTTATGACTTCGGGATTTGACAGATATTTCCAAATCGCACCTTGCTTCCGTGATGAGGATGCAAGAGCCGACCGTTCGCCGGGTGAGTTTTATCAGCTCGACTTTGAAATGGCTTTTGCAACTCAGGAAGATGTATTTGAGGTTGCCGACGAGGTTCTTTATGATACATTTGAAAAGTTCGGCGGCGGAAAGAAAATTTCTCCTAAACCGTTTGTAAAAATCCCTTATGAAGAAGCAATGCTCAAATACGGTACGGACAAGCCGGATCTTCGTAATCCGCTTGAAATCGTTGACCTTACGGAATTCTTCTCTGATGTGGAATTTAAGGCATTCAAGGGCAGACCGGTTCGCGGTATCAATGTACCGGGCTGTGCAAAGCAGTCAAAAGGCTGGTTTGAAAAGATGCTCAAGTACGCTCTTGAAATCGGTATGAAAGGTCTTGGCTATATCGAGGTTCTTGAGGACGGTTCGTATAAAGGCCCTATCGACAAGTTCTTGCCTGACGAAAAGAAAGAAGAACTTCGCTCAATTTTCAACTTCAAGACAGACGATACATTGTTCTTCATTTGCGACACACCAAAGGTTGTCAATGAACTTGCAGGTATGATCAGAACAGAGCTTGCAAACCGTCTTGAACTTATTGATAAGGACAGATTTGAGTTCTGTTACATTACAGACTTCCCGATGTTTGAGCGTGACGAAAACGGTCAGCTTATCTTCACACACAATCCGTTTTCTATGCCACAGGGCGAGATGGACGCACTCCTTAACGAAGAGCCTACCGAAATTAAGGCTTATCAGTACGATATTGTTTGTAACGGTGTTGAACTTTCATCGGGTGCCGTTCGTAACCACAGACCTGATGTTATGGTTAAAGCATTTGAAATGGCAGGCTACAGCGAAGAAACGGTTAAAGAAAAGTTTGGTGCACTTTACAATGCCTTCCACTACGGAGCACCGCCTCACGCAGGTATGGCACCGGGCGTTGACCGTATGATTATGCTTCTTAAAGATGAAGAAAATATTCGCGAAATCATTGCGTTCCCTATGAACAGTAACGCACAGGATATGCTCCTCGGTGCACCGAATTATGTAACTGAGCTTCAGCTTCGCGAAACACATATTAAACTTCGCAGACCGGTAGAAAAAGACAAATAATTTTTGGAGGCAAATACAATGCAAATTACTCCGGATTTAATTAAATATCTTGAAAAATTAGCACGCATTACTCTTTCTGAGGATGAAGAAAAAAAGGTCGGCAACGAACTTCAGGACATTCTCACATATATTGATATGCTCAACGAACTTGATACAGACGGTGTTGAAGCTATGAGCCATTGCTTCCCTGTAACAAATGTTATGAGGGAAGATGAGGTTCAACCTTCAATGTCGGCAGACGAAATAGTTGCAAATGCTCCCGAGAGCCAGGACGGCTGTTTTGTTGTACCAAAGACTGTGGACTAAGGAGGGAACAGAATGGAAATTTATGAAATGACTGCCCTTCAGGTTGCAGAAAAAATCAAAAACAAAGAAATTACTTCAATGGATGCGGTTGAAAGCGTTGCCAAGGCTATCGAGCAAAAAGACGGCACATATAATTGCTATGTATCTTTTGATAAAGACGCCGCTTTGCAGCAGGCTGAAAAGGTGCAAAAGAAGATTGACGCGGGTGATTCGACTTCACCGTTTGCAGGAGTTCCGATTGCTATTAAGGACAATATTTGCGAAAAAGGCAAGCTCACATCTTGTGCGTCAAAAATCCTTTCAAACTTCAAACCGCCGTATAACGCAACCGTTATCAATAAGCTTAACGATGCCGATATGGTGACATTCGGTAAGGTTAATATGGATGAGTTCGCAATGGGCTCAACAACAGAAACTTCGTTTTACGGTGCAACAAAGAACCCGTGGGATGTTACAAGAGTTCCGGGCGGTTCATCGGGCGGTGCGGCAGCTTCCGTTGCCGCTGATGAAAGCATTGTTGCTCTCGGCTCCGATACGGGCGGTTCAATCCGTCAGCCGGCATCATTCTGCGGCGTAACAGGTCTTAAGCCTACTTACGGTGCGGTATCCCGTTACGGTCTTATCGCATATGCTTCTTCTCTTGACCAAATCGGACCTATCGGCAAAGATGTTCTTGATGTTGCCGGTGTGTTCAATGTAATCAAGGGCAAGGATGTTAAAGACGGCACTTCAATGGAAAGTGAAGTTTTTGACCTTGCGGATGTTAAGGTTGACAGTCTTAAAGGCAAAAAGGTCGGTATCCCAAATGATTATTTTGGCGAGGGTATCAGTGCCGAGGTTGCGGCATGCGTTAAAGCCGCCGCTCAAACTCTCAAAGACCTCGGAGC
>CAVBQD010000136.1:0-5680 GCA_963597385.1 bacterium
GCTTTATGAGCTATTTTTTTATTTAATTAGTGTCCAACTTCATTATACAATCGGCGAAAAAAATAATATAACAAAAATCCTCGGTAAAACTAATACCGAGGTGTTTTTATGAAAAAAATCGGGAAAACATATGTTTTTGAGTCGCCGTCGCTGATTATCGGCTCTGCTGGTGTAGCAGGCAAAAAAGAGGGCGAGGGGCCGCTCAAAAGTGATTTTGATGCGATATTTGAAGATACGACGATGGGGCAGGAAAGCTTTGAACTTGCCGAAAGTGCTATGCTTCACGATGCGATTATCAGGGCACTTTCAAGTGCCGAGGCGTCGCCGAGTGAAGTTGACTTTGTAATGGCAGGTGATTTGCTTGACCAGTGCACAGGTTCGTGCTTTGCACTTAAAGATTTGGAAATGCCGTTCATCGGAATGTACGGAGCGTGCTCAACGATGGCACTCACATTGTGCAACTCGGCTATGCTCATTTCGGCAGGGGCGAACATCTGCGTTGCCGGAGCTTCAAGTCATTTTGCGTCAAGTGAAAGACAGTTCCGTTTTCCGCTTGAATACGGCGGACAGCGACCGCCGACATCACAGAGAACTGTTACCGGTGCCGGCTGTGCAGTTGTTCAAAATTCCGATAATGTGGCAAGTGATAAACTGCAAAATGCGGTAAAAATCACTGCAATTCACATCGGCACGATTACGGATTTAGGTATAAAAGACGCAAACAATATGGGTGCGGCAATGGCTCCTGCGGCGGCAAAAACGATAGCCGATTTTTTGAACGATACGCAGACGAAACCCAACGATTACGATATGATTCTAACGGGAGATTTGGGTTTTACAGGTTCGAATTTACTGTATGAACTTATCAAAAAAGACAGCAACTTTGACCTCAAAAGCCGACACAAGGACTGCGGAACGATGATTTTTGATTTGGCTGAACAAGATGTTAATTCCGGCGGTTCGGGTTGCGGTTGCTCGGCAAGCGTACTGTGTTCGCACATTATGAAAAATCTCAAAAACGGCAAACTTAAAAAGGTTTTATTTGTTGCGACAGGTGCGTTGATGTCACCGACTTCGTCAAAACAGGGACAAACGATTCCGGGGATAGCTCACGCAGTTTTGCTTGAAAAATAGTTTTTTGCAATCACGGCGATTTTTTAGCCTGTGGTTGCTTTTTTATAAAATATTAATAAACTATATTGTAATTTTATGCTGTATAGTGTATAATTTACTTTAAGGAATATATTGAGAATGTACAAATAAAATCATTTTGTTTGTGCAGTTTACATATTTGGAGGACAGTTATGGCTGATGAAAAGATTTGGCTTTCATCGCCAACTATGCACGGTGATGAACTTAAATATATGACCGAAGCTTTTGAAACAAACTGGATGTCAACGGTTGGTGCTAATATCAACGAGGTTGAAAAAGAGGTTTGCAAAAAGGTCGGTTGCAAATATGCGGTTGCGTTGTCGTCCGGTACAGCGGCACTTCATCTTGCCGTAAAACTTGCGGGAGTTAAGCACGGCGACAAGGTGTTTTGCTCGGATATGACATTTGACGCAACGGTTAATCCGGTTGTCTACGAGGGCGGTGAGCCTGTATTTATCGACACGGAGTACGACACTTGGAATATGGACCCGATTGCTCTTAAAAAGGCGTTTGAAATTTATCCGGAAGTCAAGGTTGTTGTGATTGCACATCTTTACGGCACGCCGGGCAAAGTTGACGAACTTAAAGCGATTTGCGAAAAGCACAATGCCGTCATTATCGAAGACGCGGCTGAATCACTCGGTGCTACATACAAGGGCGTTCAAACGGGCACATTCGGAAAATATAATTGTATCAGCTTTAACGGAAATAAAATTATAACCGGCTCAAGCGGCGGAATGCTTTTGACTGACGATAAAGAAGCGGCTGACAAGGTGCGTAAGTGGTCAACTCAGTCAAGGGAAAACGCACCGTGGTATCAGCATGAGGAACTCGGCTACAATTACAGAATGAGCAATGTAATTGCAGGCGTGGTTCGGGGTCAAATTCCTTATCTGGAGGAACACATTGCACAGAAAAAGGCAATATATATGCGATACAAAGAGGCATTTAAGGATTTGCCGATAAAAATGAATCCTTATGATGAAAAAAACAGTGAGCCGAATTTTTGGCTTTCTTGTCTTATTATTGACGAAAACGCGATGTGCAAGCAGATCAGAGGCGAGACGGATTATTGCTATAACAGCGAAAGCGGCAAAACCTGTCCGCAGGAAATTTTGGACGAACTTGCAAAAATTAACGCCGAGGGCAGACCGATTTGGAAACCGATGCATATGCAACCGATTTACAGAATGAACGGCTTTGTAACGAAAAACGGCAACGGCAGAGCAAGAACAAATGCTTATATTGACGGCGAAACGCAGGATGTCGGTATGGATATTTTTAACCGCGGTCTTTGTTTGCCGAGCGACAACAAAATGACTGTCGAACAGCAGGACAGAGTTATCGAGGCGGTTAAGCGTTGTTTTGATTAATTGGGTGAAATTATGATTTATAAGTATGTAAAACGAATTCTTGATATAATTTCATCACTTCTTGCAATAATTATTTTGTCGCCGCTTCTTGCGGTAACTTCTGTTTTGGTTAAGACAAAACTCGGCAGTCCTGTATTGTTTAAGCAGGAACGACCGGGTAAAGATGAAAAAATATTCACTTTGATGAAGTTCCGCACCATGACTGATGAGCGTGATGAAAACGGCGAGTTGCTTCCCGATGAGGTAAGACTTACGAAATTCGGTAAATTTTTGCGTTCGACAAGTATTGACGAATTGCCGGAGCTGTTCAACATACTAAAAGGCGATATGTCGGTTATCGGTCCAAGACCGTTGCTTGTAAAATATTTGTCGAGGTATAATGAGCACCAGCACCGTCGTCACGAGGTCAAGCCCGGTTTGTCCGGTTGGGCTCAGGTTAACGGCAGAAATGCAATAAGCTGGGAAGAAAAGTTTGATTTTGATGTTGAATATGTTGACAATTATTCACTTTTGATGGATATAAAAGTTTTGTTTATGACGGTTGTCAATGTTTTGAAGCGTGACGGTATCAGCTCCGAAACAAGTGCAACTATGGAAGAATTTATGGGAAATGAAATCGGAGAAACAGCTAATGCCTAAAAATGTTATCGTAATCGGTGCAGGCGGTCACGGAAAGGTTATTGCCGATGTTGTTTTATCGTCCGGTGATATTGTAAAAGGCTTTTTAGATGACACGGCTGATTTACAGGGAAAAAGCGTTGTCGGATTCCCGGTTTTAGGTGTAACAGCCGATTATAAGAATTTTACGGATTGTGAATTTGTGATTGCAGTCGGGAATCCGTATGTACGAGAAAAAATTTCTGATTTGCCTGTTAAGTGGTACACGGCGATTCATCCGAGTGCTGTAATTTCATCGCTTGGCGTTGAAATCGGAGAGGGCACTGTCATTATGGCAAATGCGGTTGTTAATCCGTGTGCAAAAATCGGCAGGCATTGTATTATTAATACCGGTGCGATAGTCGAGCACGACAATTTGTTGGATGATTTCGTTCATTTGTCACCGAACTGCACTCTTGCCGGAACTGTTAAAGTCGGCAAATCGACGCATATCGGTGTTGGTGTATGCGTAAAAAACAATGTAAATATAACACACGACTGTGTTATCGGAGCCGGAGCGGCAGTTGTAAAAGATATAGTTGAAAGCGGTACATATGTCGGTGTGCCCGTAAGGAAGATTAAATGAAAATATTAGTTGCGGCAAATTTTGATATCGGTTTGTATAAATTCCGCAAGGAATTATTGCAAGAGTTGATAAATAACGGCAATGAAGTGTTCATTTCCTTGCCAAACGGCGATTTGATTCAACCGCTTACGGATATCGGATGTAAATTTATAGATACCAATATTGACAGACGCGGAGTTAATCCTTTTAAAGATTTTGGATTGATTTTGAATTACAAAAAAATTATAAAACGGCTAAATCCCGATTTGGTTATTACATATACAATCAAGCCTAATATTTATATGGGCACTTTATGCAGACACAGGAAAACTCCATATGTTATAAATATTACCGGATTGGGCTCGGCTTTTCAAACAGACGGCATTATATTGAAAGCCTTTGTCGGTCTTTATAAAATTGCTTGTAAGAAAGCACATACCGTGATTTTTGAAAATTGCGAAAATATGCAAACATTTAAGAATTACGGAATTGTTAAAGATGAACAGTGCTTGTTGAATAACGGAGCGGGAGTTAATTTGAGTGAATATCCTTTTACACCTTATCCAAGTGACAAGCAAATAAGATTTTTATTCATTGGCAGAATAATGAAAGAAAAAGGGATTGATGAACTAATTAATGCCGCAAGCCGAATAAAAAAAGAGTATAACAATGTTTATTTTGATGTTGTAGGACGCTTTGAAGACGATTACGAAGCAAAACTGCAAGAGCTGTCTAAAGAGGGCGTATTTAATTACTATGGTTTTCATAACGATGTAAAGCCGTTTATTGAAAAAGCACATTGTTTTGTTCTTCCGTCATGGCACGAGGGTATGGCAAATACCAACCTTGAATGCGGAGCAATGGGCAGACCGATTATAACGAGTAACATTCACGGTTGCCTTGAGGCGGTTAAAGACGACGAAACGGGCTATCTTGTCGAACCTAAAAATGCAGATGATTTGTATGAAAAGTTGAAGAAGTTTATTGAGCTTCCGTATGACGAAAAAGCAAAGATGGGTCAAGCTTCTCATAATCATGTAGCAGAAGTGTTTGATAAGAAAAAGGTTGTTGAAAAAACTATTGAAAGATTATTTTGAGCGGAGAAATTTATGTGGAAACTGATTCCTATATTAGCCGTTTGTTTGGCTGTGGCTTTCTTTTCTGATAGATTTTCAAGAAAAAATGAAAGATTAACAGGATATGTTTATAAAGAAAAGTTCATATGGATAATTCCGATTGTTGCAACGGCAGTATTTGCCGGATTGAGGATACAGTATAATGATACCGTTACATATTTAGAAATGTATGAAACTTTAACAAATTCCGATTTTGACTTTTCGGATGTTGAATGGACATTTGGCGATAATTTCGGATTTAATGTTGCAGGTATCGTTTTAAAGTCATTAGGCTTTAGTAATAACGGTTATTTGATGGTGTTTGCCATTGTGACATACAGCATATATATTTGGTTTATACATAAATATTCAACCGATTTTTTGATGTCGATGTTTTTGTTTTTCTGCCTTGTATTCACTTTTCCGCTTGCGGCAATTAAACAGTGTGTTGCGGTTGCATTTTGCCTGATTGCTGTTGATAAAGCAATAAATAAAAAGTGGTTTTGGTTTATCTTTTGGGTGTTTATCGCAGAAACATTCCATGCATATTCGATTATGTATTTGATTGTTCCGCTTCTGTTTTTTGTCCCGTGGCAGGATAAACGAACGGTATTTTGGATAGTGGCTTTCTTTGTTGCCGGAATATTGCTTCGTCCGATGCTCGGTACACTTTTGGAAAGTACGGAATCGCTCGGAAAAGATTATACGGTTGAAGAATTCAGCGGCGAGGGCGTTAATCCGTTCAGACTTTTGGTATCTTTGGTTCCGCTTGTTATGTCGTTTTGCTTGCGAAAACAAATTAACGACCCATATTATGA
>CAVBQD010000137.1:0-5605 GCA_963597385.1 bacterium
GTGCATTATACCGTGCAATTGCGTATAACGCCGTTAAAACCGGTGCAATTGAAAGCGAGCAAAAAATTATTGATATGCTCAACTCCACCAAGGTAGAGCTTAAATATGTCAACGGCGTTCAGGCTGTGTATCTCAACGGTGAGGATGTGTCGGCATTTATTCGTACGCCTGAAATTTCAATGGGAGCGAGCAAGGTTTCGGCAATACCGCAGGTCAGAGCGTTTCTTCTTAATTTGCAAAGAGAAATCGCAAATACGAATAATGTTATTATGGACGGCAGAGATATTGCAACCGTTGTGCTTCCTAATGCAGATGTAAAAATATTCCTTTTTGCTTCTCCCGAGTGCAGAGCAGAAAGAAGATATAAGGAACTTGTTGAAAAAGGTGAAAATGTAAGCTACGACGATGTTTTGAAAGATGTTAATCAGCGTGATTATCAGGACTCACACAGAGAGATTGCTCCGCTCAAACCGAGTGACAGCTCAATTATGGCAGATACATCCGAACTTACCCTTGCCGAGTCAATCAGTTTGATAGTAAATACAATCAAGGAGAAAATTCAGTGAAAGAATTTGATTACTCAACCGTCAGAGATTATAAACTCTACAATTTTATAAAATCAGTATTCAAACCTTTGATTAAGCTTGTGTACCGCACGGAATATAAAGGGCTTGAAAATATACCGCCAAAAGGCACAAAATATATTTTGGCAATCAACCATACCTGTGCACTTGACCCTGTTATTGTTGCCGCACCTAAGCAAGTGCCTACTCTTCATTTTATGGGTAAGGCGGAACTGTTCAAAAATCCATTTGCCGCTTGGTTTTTAACTCATATGCAGTCATTTCCGGTTCGCAGGGGAAAAGGCGATACCACCGCTATCGAATACGGCGAAAAGATAATTGAAGAGGGCCATGTAATGGCTATTTGCCCGGAGGGTAAAAGAATTAAAGATAAGGACGGCAAACCGCAAAAGGCAAAAGCCGGCGTTGCGATTATTGCCAAAGCCACAAACGCAAGCGTTCTTCCCGTTGCAATTTGTTGCGACGGCCCTATCAAAGCAGGTAAAAAGGTTACTGTATCCTACGGTAAGCTTATTACTCCCGAGGAAATGAATTTTGATAAAGATGATTTCGGCAGAAGCGATATTTCAAATGCCGCCGGTATGGTTATGGACCGAATAACCGAACTTTGGGAGGCTGAAACAAAGTGAGCAAAGAAATAATTCTTGCAAAAACAGCAGGCTTTTGTTTTGGTGTGGACAGAGCTGTTAATCTTGTTTACGACCTTGTAAACGAGGGCAAAAAAGTTTGCACTCTCGGACCTATCATACATAACGCACAGCTTGTCGCAGATTTGGAGAGCAAGGGCGTAAAAATTATAGATGATATTTCCGAGGCTCCAAACGGCTATACAGTCGTTGTTCGCACTCACGGAGTGGAAAAAAATGTCCTTGACGAGCTTGAGAAAAAAGATATTGAATTCGTCAATGCAACCTGCCCGTTTGTCACTAAAATACATAATATTGTAAAAAAACAGGACGAGGACACTGTTGTTTTGATAGCCGGTGATAAAAATCATCCCGAGGTTTTGGGCATAAAATCCTATTGTAAAGGTGCGTCTTTTGTTTTTAAAGATGAAAAAGAACTTGAAAAAATTATACAAAATAACGAAATTGTACAAAAAAACAATGTGATTTGTGTTGCTCAAACAACATTTTCGTTAAATGAGCAAAAAAAATGCAAAAAAATATTCAAAAAACTATGTACAAACTGTAAAATATTTGATACAATATGTAATGCAACGTCCGATAGACAGAATGAAGCGGAGGAACTTTCCAAAAAGTCCGACGCTATGATTGTTGTCGGCGGGCGTCATTCATCAAACACTTGTAAATTGCGAGATACCGGCGAGGTTAATTGCCCGACTTTTCTTATTGAAACGGCGGACGAGCTTTCCTCTCTTGATTTGAGCACCTACAATGTGATTGGTGTAACTGCGGGGGCGTCGACACCCTCGGTAATAATCAAGGAGGTACTCAAATCCATGTCCGAAGAAATTAAAGAAAAGGAAGTTGAAACAACTTCAGCCGTAACTGAAGAAGTTGTGGAGACAGCAGAAAACGCTGATAAGGCTACAAAGCCTGCTGTCAAAGCATCTGCTGATGGTGAGGCATCCTTTGAAGAATTACTTAACGAATCTTTTAAGGAAGACGAAAACAGCAAGGTAGTTACAGGTACTGTTGTAAGAATTACAAACACAGAAGTATTTGTAGATGTACCGGGCAGAAAGCAAACAGGCGTTGTTGCATTTGACGATTTGTCATCAGACAATATCTCAAAGTGCGAGGATGTAGTTTCCGTTGGCGACGAAATCCAGCTTGTTATTATGAAAACAGATGATCAAGACGGCGTTCTTAAGCTCTCAAAGCGTTTGTTTGACGCTGTAAAGGGTTGGGAAGACATCGTAGCAGCTAAAGAGACTGACGAAATTCTCGAAGGCCAGGTTACCGCAGTTATTCGCGGCGGCGTTCTTGTATCTGCAAAGGGAACAAGAGTATTTGTTCCTGCATCACTTACAGGTGTTCCTCGTAATCAAGAACTTTCGGTTCTTAAAGATGCAACTGTAAGATTTAAAATTATTGACATCAATCCTTCTCGCAGAAGAGCTGTCGGCTCAATCAAGGTTGTTACCGACGCCGAAAGAAAAGAAAAGCAAGAGGCTCTTTGGGCAACTCTTAAAGAGGGCGAAAAGGTTACAGGTACTGTTAAGTCACTCACATCGTACGGTGCGTTTGTTGACCTTGGCGGTATCGACGGTATGATACATATTTCTGAGCTTTCTTGGTCAAGAATTAAGCACCCGTCAGAGGTTGTTAATGTTGGCGATGTTGTAGAAGTTACCATCAAGTCACTTGACGAAGAAACAAAGAAGATTTCACTTGGCTTCAAGAACATTGAAGACAACCCTTGGGAAATCCTCAAGAGAGATTATCCTGTAGGTTCGGTCGTTGATGCAAAGATTGTTTCATTTGCTACATTCGGTGCATTTGCAAACATTCTTCCTACAGTTGACGGCTTGATTCACATCAGCCAAATTTCTTGGGACAGAATCAAGACTCCGCAAGATGTTCTTAAGGTTGGTGATGTTGTTAAGGCTAAGATTATCGACATCGATTTCGATAAGAAGAGAGTTTCTCTTTCAATGAAAGAACTTCTTGAAAAGCCGGAAACTGCTGAAGAGGCTGCTCCTGAAGCAGAAGAACCTGCTGAGGAACCTGCTGAAGAAACAACAGAAGAATGATTTAATTTACCGCTTCATTTTTGAGGCGGTATTTTTTTTGCAAAAAACCTTGACTTAAAGTTAACTTTAAGTGATATAATGCAGAAAAAAGAAAACGGAGGACGCATTATGTTACTTGAAAATGTAAATTCACCTAAAGATATCAAAACTATGACGGACGATGAGCTTGTACAGCTTGCCGAAGAAATCAGAACAGCTCTTTATACGAAACTCGCCGCTCACGGCGGACACTGCGGTCCGAATTTTGGCATTGTTGAGGCAACCGTTGCACTTCATAAGGTCTTTGATTCGCCAAAAGATAAAATTGTTTTCGATGTTTCTCACCAAACATATCCGCATAAAATGCTTACAGGCAGAGCATACGGCTTTCTTGAACCTGAAAGATATGATGAGATTACCGGTTACAGTTCACCCGAAGAAAGCGAACACGACTTTTTCACCGTTGGGCACACTTCAACATCAATCAGTCTTGCGTGCGGTCTTGCAAAGGGCAGAGATTTAAACGGCGGAGATGAAAATATTATCGCTGTTATAGGAGACGGTTCTCTCAGTGGCGGTGAAGCTCTTGAAGGTCTTGATTTTGCTTCTGAGCTTAAATCAAACTTGATTATTGTTGTTAACGATAACGATATGTCGATTGCGGAAAATCACGGCGGCCTTTATAAAAATCTTAAACTTCTCCGTGATACCGACGGCAAAGCAGAATGTAATCTGTTTAAGTCATTTGGACTTGACTATGTGTTCGTTAAGGACGGAAACAATATTAAATCCCTTATAAAGGCTTTTGAAACTGTAAAAGACAGTGAAACGCCCGTTGTTGTTCATATCGTTACCGAAAAAGGAAAAGGCTTTCCGCTTGCAGAACAAAACAAGGAAGATTGGCACTGGTGTATGCCGTTTGATGAAAAAACAGGCAAGTTAAAGTTTAATTTTGACGGCGTAGATTACGGCTCGTTAACCAGCGATTATCTTCTTGAAAAGATGAAAAAAGACAAGAGCGTCGTTGCAATTACTTCCGCAACGCCTACCGTATTCGGCTTCACCAAGGAGAAAAGAGATTTGGCAGGCACGCAGTTTGTTGATGTCGGAATTGCCGAAGAAACAGCCGTTGCAATGCTTTCCGGAATTTCAAAGAACGGCGGTAAACCTGTTTACGGCGTTTACAGCACTTTTATTCAAAGAACCTACGACCAACTTTCGCAGGATTTGTGTATTAACAATAACCCTGCAACTATAATAATTTTTGCCGCTTCCGTATTTGGAATGAATGATGTTACTCATCTTGGTATTTACGATATACCTATGATGTCAAATATTCCGAATCTTGTTTATCTTGCTCCTACCACTAAGGAAGAATACCTTGCAATGCTTGATTGGAGTATTGAGCAAAGAGAACACCCGGTTGCAATCCGTATCCCGTGTTGTGAATTTATTTCAACAGGTGAAAAGTGTACAAAGGATTTCTCCGCTATTAATAAGTATGAAATAAAAGAGCAGGGGAGTGAGGTTGCATTTATCGGTCTCGGAACTTTTTATCCTCTTGCACTTGAAGCCGCAAAATTATATGAAAAAATGTACGGTGTAAAGGCAACCGTTATCAATCCTTATTATATTACCGGCGTCGATACCGAGCTTCTTGACTCCCTAAAGTCAAATCATAAAAAGATTGTGACAATTGAGGACGGTATTCTTGACGGCGGATTCGGTGAAAAAATTGCCCGTTTTTACGGCAACAGTGATATGAAAGTTTACAATTTCGGACTTAAAAAGGAATTTCTCGACAGATACGATGTTTCCGAAGTTCTTGAGGCAAACAAACTTACAGCCCGACAAATAGTTGCAAATTTATAAAATTATAACGCCTTTCGGATTTGAATCCAAAAGGCGTTTTTTTATCGTATTTTAATTATTTCACTAAACACAGCCGTCATCTTTTTGCTTATTTGCAAATCAATGTGGAGCGAACCGAAAAACCAGTGATTATATTCAACATTTTTCATCAGCTCTTGAAGATAGGTGTTGATAGGCGTTTGCTTCATTGTGGAATTGGTGTGAAGTCTGATAAAATCCTTTGCCATAGCCGGTGCTTCGTGAGTTATTACATAGTCAACGGTGAAATCGGCTTCCTTTAGGTTGTCGGCTCCGTTTTTCATCTCTTCGGCATTTGGCATTTCATCCTTCCACCAGCTTTTTCCCTCTTTTCGCATATCAATATCGTCGCTTTCGCCGCCGCCCATACAAAAAAAGGTCTTGCCGCAAAATGTAAATATTTCACCCCTCATTAAGTGGAATATGTTGGGGC
>CAVBQD010000138.1:0-5571 GCA_963597385.1 bacterium
TCGGTTTATCGCCTAGCATAAAAAATCGGTGCAACCCTTTTCTGAGTTGCACCGTTGCTATTACATTAAAACATCCTTATGTGGTGTTGGCATTTGAACAAACAGTGTTTTTTTATAATTTATTTATTTCGTCAACAATGTTGAGGAGGTTTTGTTCAAGCTCTTGCGCCTGCCTGTCCTCTTCTTCATTGAGTGCTTTTCAATCGTTTTCCTTATTGCCTCTCTTTGCAACAAGCTCGGCAAGAATCTGCTCATGCTCCTTATCTGTCATTGCATATTTAAGAGTAGGCAAAGCCGAAAGGAACATACCGATTGCAGGCGGAATTGAAATAAGGAAGAACATTGCTTCGGCATACTTGCCGACACCTGTGCCGCCGTCATATGTGATGAAGCTTGCACCGTTTTCAATAGCTTTGTTAAGCTTGTCAACATTAACACCGCTGTAGCCTACAAAAGCATAAATTGCAGATGAAATGATTGTTGAAATACCTGCTGCAAGCTTTGTGATAAAGCTTTGACCGGAGAAGAATACACCGTCTGTACGAACGCCGTTGTGATATTCCTCATAGTCTACGCAGTCGGCAATCATAACCGATTGAAGTACATTGATACCGCCGAACGAAGCACTTGCAAAAAGCATACAAATGCCTACAACGATTGACCAAACGGTAGATGTAAGGTCGCCGCCTGAAATCTTGAAGAATACAAAGATAAGTGCAAAAGGAACGGCACCTGCAATTGAATAGAAATTGTAAAGCTTTTTCTTTTCAACCTTTTTGATAATAACAGGAGTAACACCCATAGCCACAAACTGACCGACAAAAAGTCCGATTGCAACGCTGCCGAGACCGATAAGAATTTTGAAATCAATACCGGCAAGAGAACCGTCCTCGTTATATTTGAGGATATTCATAATATTACCGTTTGCATAGTAATATGTAACAAGCGTCATGGCAACAATCATAAGAAGCTGAATCGGGCTTCTGAGAATGCCTGAAATAAGGATTTGTCTGAAAGGCTTGTTGCCGAACATAATTTGGAAGTTTTCCTTAAATGTATAGCTTCTTTCGGATTTTTCAACACGCTCTCTTGTGAAAATACCGGCAAATTCAAAAAGAATTGTTGCAATTACGGTCATAACAATAACTGTAACAATAAACGATTTTTGCATATTGCCGTCAAATACACCTGCAAGAGCCTGTGCAATTTGAACAACGAGAACGCCGATACCGCCGACGCCGGCAACCATACGGGCAAGACCCAAGATTTTACTACGGTCGTTTTCATCTTCTGTCATAAGAGAAGTAATACCCCAAAGAGGAATATCACAAACGGTAAAACACATACCCCAAGCAATATAAGACACAGCCGCCCAGCCTACTATAAGCACTTTTTGAGCAGTTGATGACGCTTCGGCATAATTGCCGTTAACGAAGGTCAAAATTGTGATTACACCGATAATCGCAGGGAAAATGATAAGATAAGGTCTGCATTTACCCCACTTTGAATGAGTTTTGTCAACGATGGTACCCATCATCGGATCATTAATGGCATCCCATATTCTGGCAATTGCCATAATCCAGCCGAGAGCCATGGCAGGCAAGCAAATTACATTCTGAAAATAGAAGTAAAGACCTGTTGCAACAATGTTGTAAATAAGGTTCTGGCCGAACATACCGGTAAGAAAGCCTGCGGCTTCTTTTTTGGTATAAGTTTTAGCTGTAGAATTCATTTTTACACCCCTTTTAAATAGTAAATATATAATAACAGATTATATATGATTTAACAAGAGATTTTTGTTAAAAATGACAAATTTGATAACTTTATCCCGAATTGTTGAGGCAAAACTTTTTCTGAAACTTATTACAGACCTTTTGGCAACCGACGGATTTTC
Source organism: bacterium (assembly GCA_963597385.1). Lineage (GTDB taxonomy): Bacteria > Bacillota > Clostridia > Oscillospirales > Acutalibacteraceae > Eubacterium_R. The sequence goes on from CAVBQD010000138.1 coordinate 1,895, forward strand.
AAACGCCGTGATAAAATTCGGAGTTTGCGATACTGTATGTACGGCTTCAAGCAAGCGATTAATTCCCCTTGTTGACCTTGTTGCGAACACCACAGGGCACTCAAGCACATAAGCAAGCCGTGATTTGTTAATATTTATACCCATACGCTTCGCTTTTCTAATATCGGTAAGATATAAAACGCATTTTTGATAATCGACCAAATCAATAAGCGTATCAAAACAGCAAAGCACATCAACGGCTGAGAATACAACTATACGCACTTTGGCGTCGTCGGGTTTTTCAACACGGTAAAGAGAAGCTTTGTAATAAAACCTGTCGCCCACACTTTTTCGTGACAAGGGAGAAGTAAGTTCACGGACAAGTTTTTCACTTTCGCCGACAAAGCCAACTGTACTTATTGATTTAATTTTAAGCATAAATATCACCACAGGATATAATATTACTTATCCTTCGGTTTGGTTACAAAGCTGACAACAAGTGCCGACAAAAGTGCTACTGTTATGCCTCCTGCCGAAGCACAAAGAGGACCGGTGACAACGCCTAAAAAGCCCTTTTCTTTAATCATTTCTTTTGTTCCGCCGGCAAGAGCCGAACCAAATCCCGTAAGAGGCAATGTTGCACCCGCACCGGCAAAATCAACGAGTTTGTCATAAATTCCCACACCGCCGAGAACAACGCCGAGGCAAACAAAAAGAACAAGTATTTTAGCCGGAGTGAGTTTTGTTAAATCAATAAGAAGTTGACCGATAACGCATATCAAACCGCCGATTAAAAACGCTTTCAAGAACATCATAAAAAATCACCTAAGCCTATTTTAACCGGTTTAGGTGACATTATTACAATATGGAATTAACCGAGGTCAATCGGATTTTCGTTATCGTACTTGGCTTTTCTGCCGTACTTTTCTTCAAATCCGGGGTTGATATAGTCCTCAACTATTCTGCCGTCACGAACACGGACAACACGCTCTGCTTCCATAGCAATTTCGTTATCATGGGTGATAACGATAACCGTTCTGCCCTCGTCTTTAAGCTGATGCAGAATTTTCATAACATCTTTGGTAGAGCGGGTATCAAGGTTACCGGTAGGTTCATCGGCAAGAATAACAGGCGGTGCCGCCGCAATGGCACGGGCAACCGCAACTCTTTGTTGCTGACCGCCGGACAAAGCTTTCGGAAGGTGGTCCATACGGGAACCAAGGCCTACCTTTTCAAGAGCGGCAATAGAAATTTTTCTGCGTTCATCTTTTTTCATTCCGCGATAAACAAGCGGAAGTTCAACATTTTCAAGAGCCGTGAGTGACGGAATAAGGTTAAAGCCTTGGAATATAAATCCGATTTCCTCATTACGGATAACCGACATTTCGTCGTCGGTAAGGTCATCAACCAATTTGCCGTTGATATAATACTCGCCCTCCGTAGGCGTGTCAAGCAAGCCTATCATATTCATAAATGTAGATTTACCCGAACCGGACTGACCGATAATTGCAACAAACTCGCCACGGTCGATTGTGAGACTTACGCCGTCAAGTGCGTTAACCTGATTTTCACCCGGATTATAAATCTTATACACATTTCTTACATCAACAAGGTGTTCCATAGAACCGCTCCTTTACAATAAGTATAATATAATTATACAGTTATTAATATTCAAAGTCAACAATACAAAGTGAATATTCACACAGCATTTACAAATACTGTAGATATAAACCGAAAGGGCATGGTGATTAATATGAGCATATCAAACAGTGACTATTCAAAAATGACCGACAAAGCAAGTCCGAATTCTCCTGTTGTACCGAACTGCATAAGAGCATTTTTGTTTGGCGGCGGAATTTGTCTTTTTGCTCAACTGCTCAACACTTTGTTTGAAAAAATCGGACTAAACGCAGATGAGGTTAAACTTGCAACGCCGTCAACCGTTATCATAATAACAGCAATACTCACGGGAATAGGTGTGTTTGACAAAATAGCACGCTATGCCGGAGCCGGAACAATAGTGCCGATAACGGGATTTGCAAATTCGGTTGTGTCCCCTGCCCTTGAATTTAAGCACGAGGGCTTTATACTCGGTACGGCGGCACAAATGTTTACCATTGCCGGACCGGTAATAGTTTATGGCACGGCAATTTCCTTTTTATACGGACTGATAATTTATATCTTCAAACTATATTAAATACGGTCTTTATACTGTTCGGCGGTGATGATGCCGTCTTTGACATTAAGCTTGCAAATACGGGCGTTGCGTGCGTCAAATGCGTCTGCACCCAAGCCGTCGTCATAATCCCTCGCGTGATAAATTGCATACCACTGACCGTCCTCTTTAATCATAGAATGATGACCCGTGCCCTCTTCAAAATCATTTGCTTTCATAACAGGGCAATAGGTGTGATCATCGGGATATTTTTCAAATTTAATTTTGCGAAGGTCGGTTTCGTCGGTTTTCGCTCTTGCATAGCCGATATAATAAGTAGGCTGTTCAAAACAATTGCCCGAATACATAACATACTGCCAATCGCCCTCTTTAAAATAGAACGCTCCCTCAATAGTATGCCAATGCTGACCTTTTTTATATCTGTCACGGCGAAAAATATCTTCATCTAAAGTAGGTACAACAACAGGCACAGGCTTGCCTTCGGCAGTGAACGGGTCAAGAAGTTTATCAACAACGATATATGTGCCGATTCTCTCCCCCTCAAAAGTGTTTGTGGAATAGAAAATCCAAAGTCCGGCTTCGTTTTTTACAACATGAGAGTCGATTGAAAAAGGGTCAAGGAGCTGTTTGACAACCTTGAACGGGCCAAGCGGATTATCGGCAACGGAAACATGCATTGCACCCCTGTGGCCGCCTTTATCCGGTGTATAGCCCTCAATTTCGAACGAATTATACATATAAAACTTGCCGTCAAGTTCAATTACACTCGGTGCCCACCAAGAATCGTGCTTGCCGTCGGTAAGTACCATACCCTCAAACTTCCACCCTTTTGTAAGTTCGTCGGACGAATATGCATAAATGCCCTTATGACCGGTAGTATAAATATAGTATCTGCCGCCCGATTTCAAAATGAACGGGTCTGCCTGACCGAGATAATTTTCTCTGTCAACTTCTAACAAATGCATAAAATTCTCCTGTTACTGTTTGTTTTTCTTTTCGGCTTCGAGTTCTGCCTTTTCTTTATAAAACATATTAGCCTTAAGATAAATTTCGATAAATCCGCGGATAACCTCTGCCATTTCGCCCTCTTTGTAATTCAAAAGCAAAATATGCTCATCGTCATCAATGGCAAGCGGACCTTTTTCGTAATCGTTAAATGTCGGCATAAGCGAATAATTCATCTTTGTTTTAACGATAGAAATCATTGTGTAGTCCTGCGTTGCGTTAACAAATCCCTTTTTCTTTGTGTAACGCTCAATAGTTGATGTGTCAACGCTGTCGTTATGCTTTTTTGTATAGCAAGCGTCAAGTACTTTTTCTATATAATCCTCAAGTGCTTTATCGGTGTAAGGTGCTTTAAGAAGAAAAACGGTATCAATATCGGCAATGCCGTACTTGTCGCTGTCGCCGCAAGGAATACCGATTAAATTTTCGTCCTTGTCCACATAAACCGAAATTGTGTAAAACTCTCTGTCCATAACAGACCTCCTAAAAATCAGTATAATATAAAATTATATAATAT
>CAVBQD010000139.1:0-5571 GCA_963597385.1 bacterium
GTCACAACCTTCCTATCGTACGCACATTCACATATGACGGACATATGACCGGTACTAAGGATAAAGCAATTGCCGATGAAATCTTTGCTTCGGGCAGAGCTACTCAAAACGAACCTGAAGTTCTCGATTGCGGTAAGTATGCCGGTATGACAACGCTTGAAGCGAGAAAAGCAATTCTTGCCGACCTTGAAGAGGGCGGATATATCAAAGAAATTGAGCCTCTCAAGCACGATGTCGGTACTTGCTACCGTTGTCACTCAACTATTGAGCCGATGGTTTCAAAGCAGTGGTTCGTAAAGATGGATCCTCTTGCCGGTCCGGCTATTGACGCCGTGGAAAACGGTGATATTAAGTTTGTTCCCGAAAGATTTAAAAAGAACTATATGAGCTGGATGAGAGGCACAAGAGATTGGTGTATTTCCCGTCAGCTTTGGTGGGGTCACAGAATCCCGGCTTGGTATTGCGACGATTGCGGTGCAACTACGGTTTCAAAAACCGACCTTTGCGAGTGCTCAAAGTGCGGAAGTAAAAATATTAAGCAAGATCCCGATACTCTTGATACTTGGTTCTCGTCCGCTTTGTGGTCTTTCTCAACACTCGGTTGGCCTGACCAAACAGAGGATTTGAAACACTATTATCCTACAAATACACTCGTTACCGGTTACGATATTATCGGCTTTTGGGTTTCAAGAATGATCTTTTCCGGTCTTGCTTATACAAACAAAGCTCCGTTTGACACCGTTCTTATTCACGGCCTTGTCCGTGACGCTCAGGGCAGAAAGATGAGTAAGTCACTCGGCAACGGTATTGACCCGCTTGAAGTAATTGATAAATACGGTGCCGATGCACTTAGATTTACTCTTGCAACCGGTAATTCACCGGGAAACGATATGCGTTTTTCCGATGATAAGGTTATGGCTTCCCGTAACTTTGCCAACAAACTTTGGAATGCCGCAAGATTCGTTCTTATGTATCTCGGTGACGATTACAAGTATAACGGACTTCCTGAAAATCTTCTTATTGAAGATAAGTGGATTGTTTCAAAGGCAAATTCTCTTGCTAAAGAAGTAACGGAAAATCTTGATAAATACGAGCTTGGCATTGCAGTTCAAAAGCTTTATGACTTTATTTGGGATGTTTTCTGCGATTGGTATATCGAAATTGCAAAAATCAGACTTCAAGGCGATGACGAAAATGCAAAAGACGATGCAAAAGCTGTATTGGTATTTGTTCTTACTTATATCTTGAAGCTTCTTCATCCGTTTATGCCGTTTATTACGGAAGAAATCTATCAGGCAATTCCTCACGACACAGAATCAATTATGGTATCTGAGTGGTGCAAATATGACGAGGCTTTTGCCTATGAATCGGACGAAGCGGAAATGGAAAAAATTATGGCGTCCATTCGTGCTATTCGTAACCGCAGAGCAGAGATGAACATTCCGCCGTCAAAGAAGTCAAAGGTTTATATCGAAACATCAAATATCACAACATTTTCAAACGGTATTGATTTTGTTAAACGCCTTGCTTATGCAAATGATGTTGAAGTAAACAGCTCTTTCGGCGATCTTGGCAATGTTGTTACCATCATTACAGATGATGCAAAGGTATATATTCCTCTTGGTGATTTGGTAGATTTCGAGGCAGAAAAAAAGCGTCTTGAAAAAGAACTTGCCACAGCTGAGGATAAGCTTGAATTCATTAATAAAAAGCTTAATAATCCGGGCTTTGTTAACAAAGCACCTGAAAAGGTTGTTCAGCAAAACAGAGACGATGCGGCAAAGCTTGAAGAAAAAATTGCACAGATTAAAAAATCTATTGATGAAATCGCAGAGTAATTATGAATTACAGTGAAGCACTGAATTTTATATTAACAAAGCAAAGCCTCGGCATTGTGCCGGGGCTTGCTCGCATTAAGTCGTTGCTCCTTGAAATGAATAATCCGCAAGACAGTATAAAAATAATTCATATTGCAGGAACTAACGGTAAGGGTACAGTTGCTAAAACAATTAACAATGCTTTAATTGCCAACGGCTATAAGACGGGACTTTTTACATCACCTTGGATTGACGATTACCGTGAACAAATTCAAATTAACAATGAATATATTCCCGAAAATGTATTTGCCTATTATATCGAAAAATATAAAGATAACCAATGTACCGAATTCGAATTTTTAACAGCTGTTATGTATAAATACTTTGCCGATAACAAGGTTGATTATGCCGTCGTTGAATGCGGAATGGGCGGTAATGGCGACAGCACTAATGTTGAAAAAAGCAATTTGTCCGTTATTACTTCTGTCTCGCTTGACCATACTGCCTTTTTAGGCGATACCGTTGAGCAAATTGCAGAGGAAAAAAGCGGAATACTCCGCCGTGACTGTACTTGCGTTCTTTATCCGAATTGCAACATCGAGCATATATTTGAAAATAAGTGTAAAAACTTAATCAAAATACCTGAACAAGGTGATTTTAAGAAAAATAATCTTGCAACCGTGAATGCCGTACTCGATGTTTTGAATTTACCAAATGTAACCGAGTGTGCCAAATTATCGGCAAGGCAGGAGTGTATCGGAGCGGTTATGCTTGACGGAGCACATAATAAAAACGGTGCCGTTGCTCTTGAACCGTATCTTCCCAATGGCAAAATTACAGCCGTTATCGGTATGATGAAAGATAAGGATGTTGACGGTTATTTGTCCGTTATTGCTGTGCATATCGACAGAATTATCACTACAACTCCCGATAATCCACGCTCTATGTCTGCCGAGCAGTTAAAGGAACTTGCACTTAAATATTGCAATGATGTTGTTGCCGTTTCAGACCCTAAATCGGCAATTGAACTCGCAAAGCAGGACAAGAATTTTAAACTTGTGTGCGGCTCTTTTTATCTCGCAAGAGAAGTGAGAAATTTAATTTAGCTTTCTCTATAATTTTACAAATTACGCTATACCGATCTGTTACTATGTTAGCAGATTGGTATTTTTTATTTTAGATTTGGGGGATAAATATGAATGTAACAATCGAATCAAGCGGCAATCTTGTTATCGCTTATCTTTACGGCGAAATCGACCACCATACGGCGGTTCATATTCGCGACAAAATCGACAATGCTTTGAGTTTTATTAAACCTCAGCATCTTATTTTGGATTTTAAAAATGTAACATTTATGGATTCAAGCGGTATCGGTCTGGTTATGGGTAGGTATAGATTACTTATGAACTTTCACGCTACACTTGAAATTCGAAATGTCACAACACAAACAAAAAAGATTATGGAACTTGCGGGACTTGGTTCAATAGCGATAATTAAGGAGATACAATAATGAAAATATTAAATGAATTTAAACTTACAGTTGACAGTAAAAGCGTTAATGAGAGCTTTTGCAGGGTGGTTGTTACTGCGTTTGCTTCAAATCTTGACCCGACTATCGAGGAAATAACTGATTTGAAAACCGCAGTAAGCGAAGCTGTGACAAATTCAATAGTTCACGGTTATGCCGACACTTGCGGAACAATTTACATAACTGGTCAGCTTTTGGAAAACGATACAATAAAAATCAAAATTAAGGACAAGGGCAGGGGAATCGCCGATGTGAATGAGGCAATGACGCCGCTTTATACCACGGGCGGAAGTGACAGAGCAGGACTTGGATTTACGGTTATGCAGTCATTTTGCGACAGAGTAAAAGTCACATCTTCTCTCGGCGTAGGCACAACTGTTATTCTTACAAAAAAAATTAACGGTCGCACAAAATGGTAACTTCAAACAGAAACAAAATGATTGAGGACAATATCGGTCTTGTTCACTCAATAGCCAAAAGATTTAAGGGTCGGGGCGAGGAATACGATGATTTGTATCAAGCCGGGTGCGTCGGTCTTATTAAAGCGGTTGATAATTTTGATGAGTCAAAAGGCTTTCTGTTTTCAACCTATGCTGTTCCGGTTATTATGGGTGAAATTCGCCGCCTTTTTCGTGACGGCGGTGCCGTCAAAGTTTCACGCTCCCTCAAAGAAAAATCAATCAAGGTTCAGGCAATCAGAGAAAAATTTATTAAAAGAGAACTTCGCGAACCGACAATAAGCGAATTGTCCGATTTGTGTAAAATCGGTACGGAAGAACTTTCGGAAGTGCTTAATGTAATCAATCCGGTAGTTTCTCTAAGCTGTTCAACGGAAGACGGTGACGATACAATAGACATTCCGGTTGACGATACGGAAAAACTCTTTAATCGTCTGTCGGTTCAGCAGGCAATTAAGGACTTGTCAAATGACGAACTCCTTTTAATAAAATATCGCTATTATGAGGGCAAAACTCAGTGTGAAACTGCAAAATTTCTCGGCATATCGCAGGTTCAGGTGTCACGCAGAGAAAAACAACTTCTCATAAAACTTCGGGACAAGCTTTCTTAATATTCAAAATTGTATACTATTTATTTAAAAACAGTTTGCATTTGTTCTTCATTTATGGTATATTAATTCATTATATTACATTTTCGGAGGGAGAACAGTATGCAAACTGTAAATATGGCATTGTCTTTCAATGACCTTGTCGAAAAAGTCGACGGCTGGGTGTGGGGCTGGCCTCTAATCATCATCATTTTGTGTGCCGGCGTTTGGCTCACAATAAGAACAGGATTCGTTCAGGTTAAACATCTCGGTAAAGCACTTAAATATATGGTGCAAAACGAGGAAAAAGGCGAAGGTGAAGTTACATCTTTTGCGGCTCTTTGTACAGCACTTTCCGCCACAATCGGTACCGGTAACATTGTAGGTGTTGCCACAGCCATTTGTCTTGGTGGTCCGGGTGCACTTTTGTGGATGCTTATTGCCGCATTTTTCGGTATGGCAACAAAGTATTCCGAAGGCTTCCTTGCCATTAAGTACAGAGAGAAAAAGGATGACGGTCATTATATCGGCGGACCTTTCTATTACATAGAAAAAGGTATGGGCAAGAATTGGAAATGGCTTGCAAAACTTTTTGCCTTTTTCGGTATTTTTGTTGGCCTTATGGGTATCGGTACATTTACTCAAATCAACGGTATTACATCTGCCGTACAAAGTTTCTTTGACCCTCAAAGTGAACATATTGCATTTTCAATCGGTGAACACAGTTATTCTTGGGCAGTCGTTATCGGCGGTATTATCGTAACCGTTTGCACCGCTCTTGTTGTTCTCGGCGGTATTAAAAGAATTGCTAAAGTTTCACAAATTATCGTTCCGTTTATGGCAATTGTATATGTTCTTTTTGCTCTTATTATCGTTATTTCGCATATTAAGAATACTCCGTCAACAGTTGTTTTGGTTTGCAAATCTGCGTTTGCTCCGGAACCTGTTATCGGTGCTCTTACCGGTATCACAATCAAAATCGCTATGCAAAAGGGTATCGGCAGAGGTATCTTTTCAAACGAAGCAGGTCTCGGCTCTGCTCCAATCGCAACAGCTGCCGCAAAAACAGACGATACGGTTCGTCAGGGCCTTGTTACAATGACAGGTACTTTTATCGACACTATTGTTATCTGTACTTTAACCGGTCTTTCGATTCTTGTTACCGGTGCACAGAATAAGTA
>CAVBQD010000140.1:0-5236 GCA_963597385.1 bacterium
CTCAATAACTATCGCGTGAGGCAATCTGCCCGACGCCTGAAGAAAAGAGAGTTGTTCTTTAACCTTTTTATTTCCGACAAAATCTTCAAAATTCAAGGCAAGACCCCCTTACTAAATAATCTGTGCCAAAGCAACTATGACCGGCATTGTGATAACGGACAAAATGCTTGTTTGCCCCACAAGTTCGGAAGAAAGTGCGGTATCGTTTTTGTATTTTGCGGCGTACATTGCCGTATTTGTTGCAACCGGAGCGGAAGCTGAAATAGTAAGTGCGGTAAGCATATTGCCCTTAACTCCGATAAGTTTAAATACAAACAGCATAACAACCGGAATGACAACAAGTCTAATCAACGACACAAAATAAACTTCCTTTTTTGCAAAGATATTTTTGAAATTGCAATTTGCAAAAAATGTGCCGAAAACAATCATCGCCATAGGTGAGTTACACGCACCCACTCTTGCCAAAGTGTCCATCAAAAATTCCGGCAGGCGAAGTTGCAAAAGAAACAGCGGAACGCCTATGAGAACGCTGATTGAACCCGGATTAAGGATGATATGTTTTATACTGATTTTTGCTGTTTTACCCGATATTTCTCTGATACCGTAAGTGAAAGCCAAAATATTAAACACCGCAACATAGCACGACGAGTAAAACACGCCCTCTTCACCGGCAACGCTTTGTGCAAGCGGTAAAGCCAAAAATGCGGCATTTGAAAACACCATTGCATAATGATAAACTCCACGCTCGAGTGCACTCCGTTTTTTGAAGCACAGCTCGGCAATTCCCATACCGAGAAAATGAGTTAAAAATGCAAGCAAAAAGGACACCGCAAGTCCCACAAGATGCTCTTTTGTTCTCTTCATAGAGAGAAATGAATTGATAATTGCGATTGGCAATATCATATTGAAAAGCAAATCAACAAGTTTTGTTGCATCGGCTCTTACAAATATTTTTGACTTATCCGCAACAAAACCGACTGCGGCAATCAAATACAGAATAACAACCTGAACGGCAACTGTTTGTAAATTACTTAAAAACCCGTCCAAAAAAATACCTCTAATCTATTTTTGTATAAGAAAGAATGTTTTTCTCAAGAAAATACACGAACACACCGTTTAAAAAAATTGAAAATGACAAAACGGTTTCATCTTGAAAAACCGGCTGTCCGTTCAAGACATCGCAAAAAGTGCATATAAAATACAAAACGGCAAAATAGCTGTAACACCTAAACGAAAACACGGAACACGATGATGCACCGTGCTTGCCGTCAACTTCTTTTGCAAAGAAATAAAATGCCGCAATGCAAGATATTACCGCTATGTACTTAACCGTTGATGTAAGTGAAAAGCTTTGCCCGATGTCGGACAAAAGCGAAACGCCCTTTGACACCGCCCACAAAAGCGGAAAAATGTTGATGACTTTCAGTTCCTTAAAATCGTACCTTGTGTTTTTGCCAAACGACAGCGACACCATAATCATACAGGCGGTGCTGACGATAGCAAACAAGCCCTCTAATCCGACAATCACCGTATCGGCGATAACATTATAACTTCCGTCTTCAATAACAGAATAAAGTTGCAGAAAATCGGAAATGAAATCAATGAAAAATCCGACGGACGCCAAAACCGAGAAAAACGAAATGTGAAATTTATTATCAAAAACGAAAGCATCAGCAAATTTCTTTTGCCTGAATGTTTCCGTCCCTATAAGAACAATTCCTATAATTGCCGAAGCAAAAAATCCGACAAAAAGGAAAACGGACTCAAAAGCAAAAACGGATATTGCCTTGAAAGCCACTGCGATAACAAAAAGGAGCAATGATATTTTTGAATATCCGATTTTCACTTTTCTCCCCCGTTTCGTATAAAAATCAGCGTTTATCCAAAGGCGTATATGCTCTGTACTTTGTTACGCTCTTGTATGCAGGACGCATAATTTTTGATGATGTGGTAAGTTCTTCAAGCCTGTGAGCACACCAGCCGGCAACTCTTGCGGTTGCAAAAAGCGGTGTATATAAATCCTCAGGAATACCGAGAACTCTGTAAACAAGTCCGCTGTACAAATCGACATTTGCACACATCGGCTTTTCCACGCCCTTGATTTCGTTAAACACCTGCGGTGTAATTCGTTCAATGGCGTCAAGGGTCATAAATTCCTTTTCAAAACCGTGGTCAAAAGCAAGCTTTTTCGCACTTCTTTTAAGGATAACGGCTCTCGGGTCGGAAAGCGTGTAAACAGCGTGACCCATACCGTAAATAAGTCCCGAACCGTCGCCCGCTTCTTTTTTCATAATTTTTGCAAGCATATCCTTAACCTGTGCGTCGTCGGTTGAATCGTCAAGATTTTCCATAATATATTCCATTTGATGTGCAACCTTGATATTGGCACCGCCGTGGCGAGGACCTTTAAGAGAACCCAAGCCTGCTGTAATTGCGGAATATGTATCCGTGCCGCTTGATGTCAGAACACGGGTGGAGAAAGTTGAGTTGTTACCGCCGCCGTGGTCTGCGTGAATCATTAAGCATATATCGAGAAGTTTTGCCTCTTCGTCCGTATACTGTTTGTCGGCACGGAGAAGTCGTAAAATCGACTCTGCGGTTGAAAGTTCCGGATTAACGGGATGAAGATACATCGATTTATTGTAAAACGCTCTGCGTTTAATTTGATATGCCGAATTCATAATTGTCGGGAACTGAGCAATAAGCTGAAGCGATTGACGAAGAACATTAGGCGTTGATATATCGTCCGGATTTTCATCGTAGGAATAAAGACTCATAACGCAACGAGCCATTTTGTTCATAATATCCTTTGACGGATGTTTCATAATCATATCTTCGATAAATTCGTCAGGCAAAGTACTGCTCTTACCGAGAACATTTCTGATGTCCACAATTTGCTCTCTTGAAGGCAAACTGCCGAAAATAAGAAGCCATACAACCTCTTCAAACCCAAATCTGTTTTCTGCAACGCAGTCTGCGATTATATCCTTAATATCATATCCGCGGTAAGAAAGCTTACCCTCTTTCGGGATACGCTCATTATCGAGAATGTAATAGCCCTCTACAGACGAGACATGGGAAATGCCCGCCATAACGCCTGTGCCGTCCGGGTTACGAAGTCCGCGTTTTACACGATATTTTTGAAAATCGCCGGGTTTTATTCTGTTGTTCTTTTCAAGCTCGCCGCATAAGCCTGAAATGTAATCCTGAGAAACAGATGAAATATAATGTGTGCCCATCTTACTTCTCCTTTCGATAATTTTTTAAATGCGGTCATATGCCATGCATAAAAAACCATTTTTAAAATATATTATACTAAATAATAAAATTTATGTCAAGGAGCGTGTACCGTGAGAAGAGCCGTAATACTGTTTTTGATTATTTTTGCAACAACACTGTTAATACCGGCAATAACACTGATAAAACCTGCCTCAAACGGCAGTGAACTTGTAACTTTGTTCAACGCCTGTCTTTATTTCTTTGTATAATTGCCGTTAATCAGCTTGAATTTCGGTAAAACGGTAACGCTAACCTTAATTTCAGGTAATTTATTATGCCAAACTTTGCTGTATTTTTTATAATGAGCGTAACTGTATTTTGAAAGAAGTTTTCCGGCAGAGAACGGGTCAGACTTATTCTTAAAGCAAACTTCTATTGCATTTTCACACAAAGTGCACGCCTTAATTTTTGCAAGTTTTTCAAGTCTTTCAATGTCCCCGTCACTGAGTTTGGCGGCAATCCCCTTTTGGGTGTCGTTGAGATTAATATCAAAATTCACTGCCGAGTGAAAATTGATACCGTTATCGTAAAACGCAAGATTTTTAACCTTAACATTTGTGATTTCAACGCCCACCTTGCCGTACTTCTTATCATTCAGCACCATAGTCGCACTTTTGACCTTATCGCGTACCAGCAAAAAGCCGAGTGTTTCGGCTTCGTTCAGTGTTTTTACATATTTGCCGCAACTGAAAATGCCGATTCCGTCAAGTTTGGTTTTGTTATCTTTTGTCGCCAACATGGGAAGGTAGACATCCGATGTTTCGGACAGAAAGCCGTTTTGCAAATCTTTAACGGTTACGACGCAGGAAAGACCCGTTTGTTCACCGGTTTTAAGCATATCGTAAATATCCTGTGCAGGTACCTTGGCTTTATTCTCCGAAGAATTGATAACTTCCTCGGCGGTGGTTTTGCTCATTGCAACAAGCACATCGGGACGGCTGTCGACCGCTCGAAGAGTGTAATCCACAACATTTGAAAGTCCGCTTTTTGCATAATCGTCACCGAAAACTATAACCTTATTTTGACCGAAAAAGACGGGGCTTGAAAGATTTGCCGAGACCTTGGACACAGCCTTACTGATATTCCCTGCCGTTGCGAAAGCGACGGATGTTATATTTTCACCCAAATCATCGGTTGTTCCGCTTCCTTTTGTTAAATCGAGATACTGCACGCAGACCGTTACATTTTCGTCCTTTTTATCAACTCCGACCCCCTGAGCGACCGATATGTCGGACAGGCTGTCGGCACAACCGCAAAAAGTAAGCACTATACAAGCCAAAATCAAGACTATGCTAATTATCCTTTTCAACATCATCACTCCTACCGAAAATCAATGCAAAACACGGAAAGCCCAAAGAGAACAAAACAAACATAATAATTGTGAGAATTTTTGATATTTCCGCCATTTTTGTGCCAAGTATTTCGTTCATAAACACGGTACACAAAAACGCAACAGCAGAAAGTATAAGCACTTTGCTTTTGTGACTTCCCTTTTGAAAAAGCGTACTTGCACAATACAGCAAAACCGCGGTTTTCAGGAATACGGCAAAAATCCAAAATGAAGTATGAAAAATATCAAGCCTTGACATATCGTTTATTGATGCGGTTTGAAAGAGAGTGAATATAGGAAACGACTGCAAATCTGCACTGTCACCGAGAACTCCGCAACAAAAAACGAGAAGCATAAACACGCCGAGATATGCACAAGAAATTCCGAAAAAATACGGTTTTATACTGTCGCCGTTTGTTTTGTCGGACAGAGACAGCAACAAAACGGGTTCAATTGAATTGCAAGCAAACAAAAGTGTGTTCATCGCAATATGTTCAAATCCGTTTTGAAACATCGGATAAAAATTGACCGAACTGAAGTTTTTGATATTAAAAAGAAGTACAAAAACGATTGTTGCGACAAGCAAAGCTCCGCAAAACGCAGCAAATCTGCCGAGCGGTTCAAGAC
>CAVBQD010000141.1:0-5194 GCA_963597385.1 bacterium
GGGCGTACTTGCAGGCTATCCTATGGTAGGAGTTAAGGCAACGCTTTTTGACGGCTCGTATCACCCTGTCGATTCGTCTGAAATGGCGTTTAAGATGGCAGCTTCACTTGCGTTTAAAGCAGGTATTGCAGACGCTTCACCTGTTCTTCTTGAACCTATCGTTACTCTCAACGCACTTTGCAACGATGATGCTATGGGTGATATTATCGGTGATATTAACAAACGCCGCGGTAGAGTTCTCGGTATGAATCCGACGGGCGACGGTATGCAGGAAATTCTTGCCGAAGTTCCCGAATCCGAAATGACGACTTTTGCAACATCAATGCGTCAAATCACGCAGGGCAGAGGCTCGTTTACCACTGCTTTTGCAAGATACGAGAGATGTCCGGAACATATCGCACAAAAGGTTATAGCAGAAAGTACGGCAGAAAATTAACGGTGATGTTATGACTGATTTTATAAAAGGATTGAAAAAGTTTTCGGTTGCTACTATTATAGTTTCGGCAATTACGGGCGTGTTGTTTATTGCTTTTCCGGGCAAGTGTATTCAGTACATTTCACTTGTCGTCGGAGCATCGCTCATAGTTACGGGCATAATATCAATCGTGTCTTATATAATTGAGCGAGATACAAAACTGCCGCTCGTTCTCGGCACAATAGTGTTGATATGCGGTATTGTGGTGTGTGCAAAGTATCGTGAAATAATTTCAGTTATCGTTGTGATTTTGGGTATATTCATTCTCACATCGGGAATTGTTGATATGGCAACTTCGTTCCGTTCTGTTATTACATTCCGTAAGTCCGGCTGGTTTACAATGCTGCTGTCGGTGGTTACGATTATTTTCGGTATAGTCGCAATTACAAAGTCGGCACAGCTTACCGACGGAATAGTCCGCTTCATCGGTGCGGCACTTATCGTTTATGCCGTCCTTGATTTGGTGACTTATATTCAGGTCAATGCAAAGGTTAAACAGGTCAAAGACGCAGTCGATTCCGTATCGGATATAGAAGTTGAAGCAACCCAACAACAAAACGATGATTAAAAACGGCACGCTGTGGATATCCACGGCGTGTTTTTTGATAAAACTTCCGAAACACGCCAAAATTTCATTGAGAAATATTACTGTTTACAGAATATCGGATTTGGTATATAATCGGCTCAGAGGTGATGATTATGAGGTTTATTATTGTGCGACACGGAGATCCGGATTATTCAATAGATTCACTCACTCCAAAGGGTTGGAGAGAGGCGGAACTTTTGTCCGACAGGCTCATAAAACTTGATGTAAAATCGTTTTATTGCTCACCGCTCGGCAGGGCAAAGGATACAGCTTCCAAAACGCTTGAGAAGTTGAACCGTAAAGCCGAAACGCTCAAATGGGCACGGGAATTTCAGGGCAAAGTTAAAATAAACGGTGAAGCTAAAAGTGCATGGGACAGGCTTCCTACCGAATGGACGGATAATCCTGATTTTTACAGTCCGCAAAAATGGATAAAAACTCCGATTATGCAAAGCGGTAATGTCGAAAAGAAATATAATAAAGTTTGCAAAGGCGTTGATGAGCTTCTTGCAAAGCACGGATATGTACATAACGGCAATGTTTTTGAAGTACAAAATCCAAACCACGACACAATTGTACTTTTCTGTCATTTCGGTGTTGAATGTGTGATTTTGTCGCATATTTTCGGGTGTTCGCCTATGGTGCTGTGGCATAATTTCGTGGCTTTGCCTACTTCTGTTACAACACTTATTACCGAAGAGAGGGAAGAGGGTATTGCTGTTTTCAGAACCCAACAGTTCGGTGATATAAGTCATTTGTATGCAGGAAATGAAGAACCTGCATTCGCCGCCCGTTTTTGCGAATGTTTTTCGGATGACACACGACATTGATTAATGAATTACAAACCGCAATTTGATTGATTTTACTTTGCGGTTTTATTTTTTGTGCTGTTGACTGAAAAGAAATTTTTATGTATAATATAAAATAGAAAAGATTGCGGAGTGATAAGATGACAGACAAAAAAGACTGTACTGCGGAGTGCTGTGAAATTTCGTGTATTCACAAAAATCTGCTTGAAAAGGTAAACGCAAAAATGCCGAATGAAACGGAAATGTATGATTTGTCGGAACTTTTTAAGGTGTTTGGTGATTCAACAAGAATAAGAATACTTTTTGTTTTGTTTGAGGAAGAAGTTTGCGTGTGCGATTTGGCAGAACAGCTTAATATGACGCAGTCGGCAATCTCACATCAGCTTAGGATTTTAAAACAAAATAAGCTTGTCAAAAACAGGCGGGAGGGCAAGTCGATATTTTATTCGCTTGCCGACGACCATGTGCGTACGATTATCGCAATGGGGCTTGAACATATCGAAGAAAACTATTGATTTTTAAAATTGAGGTGGTAACGATGAAAAAGTTGTTTAGCATATTTCTTGCTGTGGCTTTGATTGTTACTGCCTTATTTTCTTTTGAGTCGGTATCGTTTGCTTCGGACGATGATTTGGGTATCAGAATCAAAACAAGCAATACTTATTATAAATATGACGGCGATACAAAAACACTTTATATAAACGGCACGGGCGATATTCCGAATATGGCAAACAGTTCAAGCAGTATTCCGTGGTTTAATTGGGACAGCGATATGATTCAGCATGTAGTTGTTGCCGAGGGTATAACTTCTTTAGGCAGTTATGTGTTTTATCAGGTTGGTGCAACATCGTTTTCGCTTCCGAGAAGTTTAAAAAGAATCGGTATGTGTGCATTGTCTGCCACAAGGGGTATGAAGGAATGGACTTTGCCGTTCGGCGTGCAGACTGTTGCCGACAACGCTTTTGCAAACTGTATTTATATGGAATCGGTTAATTTGCCGTCGTCTGTAAAAACAATCGGCAGTAAAGCGTTTTATAACTGTCGCAGTCTTAAAAGCATAACGATTCCGTCAAGCGTAACTACAGTGGGCAAAAATGCGTTTTACGGCTGTTCGTCACTGTCTGATGTCAACTTTGCTTCTCTTACTCAAAAAACAGCGGTTTCGGCAACGGCATTTTTTGGGTGTTCAAGTCTGAAATCTGTTAACATACCTATGAACACTTCGTGCAATACTCAATCGTTCGGATATTTAAACAGCTCAACTAAAACAGACGGCTTTACTATGGGAGTTTTTAAGGATTCACTTGCGTACAGTTATGCAATAGGCAACGGTTTTAATTACACTCTGCTTGACGAAATTCCGATAAAATGCGGTGTTAAGTATTCTGCTTCTTTTTCGGACGATAATATAAGTGACTCTTATCATTACACATTTACTCCGGATGAAACGCAAAAATATGTGCTCTATTCCGTCGGCGGATGCGATACCTATGCAAAGTTGTACCTTGACGGCGAACTTATAGCCGAAAATGATGATATTGATACAAGCCAAAACGGTTTTGGCATAAAGCAAACCTTGGAAAAGGGCAAAACATATGATTTATATGTTACTTCAATGAAAATGACCGGCGATTTCAGCGTGTGGGTTTTTCCCGAAAATGTTACCGGATTTGATATTTATAACGGTAAAATAACGGTAAATGCCGCCGACGGCAAGCTTGTTGCCGACAAAAGAATTTTTGACATTACAACGGATATGATGTCGGATTTCGTGCTTGATTTGGAGTTTTCCGACGGCACAGATTGCAGTCTGTATTTTGATGAATATGTTGCCGGTGAACATATTGTAATTAATGATAAACAGCGTGAAACTCCTTATGTTTGCGGCAAAAATACGGCAACGCTTTCTTTGGGTGGGCAATCGGCTGAATATGAAGTATATGTTGAACACAGCTATGCCGAAAAAACCGTTGATGCTACTGCCGATGATGACGGTTACACTCTTCATTATTGCATTAACTGCGATGCGAGCTATAAGGATAATTTTGTGCCTACGACTTCGTATATTGTAACGGGCAAGTGCGTTATGGATGAGGACGACTTCGGTTCACATCCGCACAATGTGCCGTATTCACACGCATATATTACCGTTGACGGCAGAAAATACAGCATTAATTCCGACGGCACATTTACAATCAGAACATTTGAGGACTGCTATATTACATTTAACAATCTTTACGGCGGCAATTCCGTTAAAAAGGTTGATGTAACAAATAACGGCAGTTATGATATGGGTACCGTTGCACTTGAGGGATATGATATTAACGGCGACGGATATGTAAATGCAAAGGATTATGCAATTTACTATAAAGAAATGAGAAACGAATTGGGTGAAGATTATTGGCAGTTTGGCGATAATTTCCTGATTTGGCAATAGATTTGTATGGGGGATATAGTGCACAATTATATCCTCTGTATTTTTTATATATTATAATATATAACTATTGAAATATATTTGCTGACAATGTATAATGATTAATATCAAAATGGAAAAATATGCCGTTTGTGTTTTCGGCATATCGGAAAGGACAGGAATATGAAAAAAGTTGCAATTATTATGGGTTCGGACAGCGATTTGCCTATCGTTACTCCGGCAATCAAACAGCTGAAGGATTTGGGAATAGAAACCGAGGTTCGGGTTATGTCGGCTCACCGTACTCCCGAAGCTGCACACGAATTTTCAAAAAATGCTATTGATAACGGATTTGGAGTTATCATTGCGGCGGCAGGTATGGCTGCACATCTCGGCGGCGTTTTGGCTGCTTCAACAACCCTTCCGGTTATCGGAATTCCGTGTTCGGCAAAGGTTCTCGACGGTATGGACGCAATGCTTGCAACTGTTATGATGCCTCCGGGAATTCCTGTTGCAACCGTCGGCGTAAATGCGGCAAAAAATGCGGCACTTCTCGCGGCAGAAATTTTGGCTGTCGGCGATGATGAACTTATGAATAAGCTTATCGCAATGCGTGCCGATATGGCAAAGCAGGTTGAGGAAAAAGACAAAGCACTTCAAGAAAAAATCAAAGAAATATAACGGTATAAGGAGAATATCATTATGGAAAAAAGCTTCAGCGACAGCTATGCGGCAGCAGGTGTAGATGTAACGGCGGGATACAAGTCCGTTGAACTTATCAAGTCACATGTCAAAAGAACAAACATTCCGGGAGTTATCGGCGGTATCGGCGGATTTGGCGGTATGTTTGAACTTGCGGCAAATGAATATAAAAATCCTGTGCTTGTTTCGGGCACAGACGGTGTAGGTAC
>CAVBQD010000142.1:0-5164 GCA_963597385.1 bacterium
GCCATTAAGTCTAAAAGCGACGAATTAATCAAAGTAAAAAAATATTTTTAGCATTTTAATATTTAATATAAAAAAGCCTGCTGTAGTTATTACTTACAGTAGACTTTTTTGCATAAATACCTTTATTTTGCTTTTGTATTGTTTAAGCTTAAATCTCCATTCATTATAAACAATAAACGGCTTGTATGGGCTTGTAACGGTTGATATGGGCGGTTACGGTATCAGTTGGAATGATGAAATAGATATATCTTGTAACGAACTTTATAATAACGGCATAGCGACTTAATAAAATACAGCAGGTTTTTTGTTCCTGCTGTATCTTTGTTTTATTAATAATAGCTTATCTATTAAGCGGGTGGGGGATATATCAATCTTAAATAGAGCTTCGGTTAGTGATTTGAGCTGTAGACACTTAAAAAGGCATTTTTTAGCTTATTTTTTTGCATTAAAATATGCTCTAAATTCAGCATTTGCTAAATCGTTTAATCCGTTATCGTTTTTGTCGGTTGGTTTTTCTCTCAAACTCTCTTTTCCTACCACTTGCCTAATCTCTCCTTTACTATCCTGAATTAGACTATTCTCTACTATACTATCCTTACCTATACTAACCTTACCTGCGGATACAGATTGTATACAAGTTGTATCCATAAGCATATATTTTTTGTTTTGGTTAACAGATAATTGTGCAAGTTCATTTTGATAATTTGTTTGATGATAACGGTCACCTTGTATGTAGTTATGCATTTTCCAGTGGGTTATAACATATGCACCACTATCAAACTTTATAACAAAATCGTTATCAATCAATATTTTTAAGTCATTTTCAGTTGCACCGCATAAACGAATTATTGTTTTTACATTGTCAAAAAAACCGTCATCATCTGCATTAGACATTAAATAAAAATACAAAATCTTTGTTGAGTTTTCTAATTCAACAAATACATCGTTTAGCATAAAATCTTTACTAAACATTCTGCGACTTGCCATTATATATGCTCCTTTCAAATACAAAGGCGGAATTAATCCGCCTTAAATAAATTGTCATAGTAATAAAGCACCCTGTCGGCTTCTTCTTTTGCCTGCCTTATTCGTTCTTTTTCAGCGTTACGCAAACTTGGGTTTAGCTCTTGTATCTTCTGTCGGCTTCTGATAACCGTTTCATAATTCAATAATGCAGGACTGCTTGAATACTTAAAAACATTAATAACGGTTCTTATATCATCATCAAGCGGCAAATTTTTATTGCTTGCATTCACTTCTATAACCCTGCTGTATAAATAATTATCATCAATACGGCATTTTTCATCATCGGACATAAGGCAAAACGCAATTCTTGCAATGCTTTTTGCCTTTTTAATTTCTTGATTGATTATATAATCGTACATTGCCATAATTATATTCTCCTTTCGCTTGCCCACTGCTCAAAAGCGATTTTTGACACTCGCAAATTTTTACCGATTTTTAATGCAGGGAAATCCTTGCGATAGAAAAGTTGTCTTGCTGTCGGTATTGAACAACCGAGCAAGGCGGCAACATCTTTTGTGCCGTAAAATTCAATTTTATTTTTCATATATTAACCTCTTTCTTGCTTTGCCTGCTGAAATATGATAATATAAATACAGCAGGCGAAGCGTTTTCGTTTGTTGTGTATATAGTGTGTATTTTCTCTTGCCGGAGCGGATACACACTTTTTTTATTTATTGTTCTGCTTTTAATTCATTAATGATTGACAAAATTTTATTTGTCTGTTCGTCTGTAAAGTCTTTACGCAACAGCCTTGAAAAATGACTGTCGGTTACACCGTAAGCATAAGCAACTTGCCAAAGTTTCAAGCCTGCTGTGGTGATTTTTTCTTTAACTTCTGAACCCGTCATAATAATTCACCGCCTTTCTTTACCATTATTTTACAACAACACAATCAAAATAGCAATAAACAGATATTTTAAAGAGAAAATCCAAATATATTATCAATACTTAACATTAAATGATAATTTGTTATTGTTGTTGACATTTTAATGTAAAAGCACTATAATATAATTACAATAAAATGGAAATGGGGATTTTAATAATGTCAAAATATTCTGTAAATGCTTGCGAATATATTAATGTAAAAGATATAGGCAAAAGAATAAAGCAAAGCATAAATAATTCTAAATATAAAACACAGAAAGAATATGAAGAAAAAACAAATACACCCAGCATTCAAAATCAAGTAAAAGGCAATTCAATTATGAATATTGATAAATTAGCAGGTTTTTGTAAAAATCTTGGTGTGTCTGCTGACTATTTGTTATTTGGTGAGAGCAAAAATAATAATTCTGTAAATAATGATTTTTACCCTATCAGTGAAGAAATAACTATACAAGGTATATATTATGCCATTAATTATTTATTAATTGCTTTTGGTGATAATATAATCTCCGATGTAAAAATTCCATATACTGAATTTAATATTAATGACTATCCTATAGAAAGCGAGTTTACTGCACCAGCTTTAGCAATTTATAATTTTTCAATCGATGATGATGAACCTACATTAAATGGAATATCTGAATATTTAAATTTTATAAAAAATAATCAGAATGTGAAAAGGACAATGTTAGAAAATTGTTTGTTTAAAGAATATATAAATATTTTAAAGCAAAAATCAAAAATTGATTTGTTACACTATGATGAGTTTTTTAAAACTATAAACGAAGATGATGAACCATTACCTTTTGATGAACCATTGCCTTTTAAGTAATCGCATTTGTATAGCGAATACAATTTAACAAAGAACTAACAAAAAATGACTGTCATCAATAACATTAAATATGAAAATTTGTGAAAAGAGCTAAACACAAAAGGGTGATACAATGAATAAAAGAGGAAACGGCGAGGGTAGTATTTTCTTTGACAATACCAAAAATCGTTGGAAAGGCTTAATAGCCGTAGGTTACTATGATAACGGCAGAGTAAAGCGTAAAGCTGTTTTTGGAAAAACAAAAGCCGAGGTAAAGCAAAAAATCAAACAAATAGAACTTGCTATTGCAAGTGATGAATATATAGACGAAAGTAGTGTTACAATATATCAACTTGCAAAACAAATGCAAGACGATAAGCTTAATTATAACGAAATAAAATCTGCAACATATTACAGAAATATGGAAACTCTCAAACTCTTACAGCCTATATATTCAACACCGTTACAGAGGGCTAACGAAACACAAATAAAAGCCTTTTTACTTAATCAACAGGAATATTCCGACTCAACTATAAAAAAGATTTACGGAATGTTACGAGCAATATTTAAAGAGGCTAAAAAGCGTAATATTATTAAAAATGACATAATGCAAGATATTCGTCGTCCAAAGTCAAAGCAACAGGCGGAACAAAAAAGGGCTTTAACTATTGAAGAGCAAATGAAACTAATTGACATATTGCTTACAGAAGATATACCATATAGTGCCGAAATGCTTATATCAATGTTTACAGGTATGCGTATGGGCGAAATACTTGCACTAAAACCGATAGATATAAACTTTAATTTCGACACAATAAATGTACGGCGTACAATGTCAAAAGGTCAAAAGGGAAAAGCGATAGAAAGTAAAAGCACAAAAACATATGCAGGCATACGCACAATACCTATGACAGATGATGTAAAGCATATTTTTACCGACCTGCTACCGTTTGAAAATTCTGAGAGCTATATATTTACTAAGGCAGACGGAAAACCGTTTACCACAAATCAAGTCAATTCACAATTTAAAAGAACCATTGAAAAATACAATATTTTGGATAAAACAGTACAAGGCTCTGTATCACTCCATTCTTTACGCCATACATACGCTACAAGGTGTATCGAGGGTGGAATGCAACCAAAGGTATTACAAACACTTTTAGGGCATACTGATATACGCATAACGCTAAATACCTATTGCAACGCCTTTAACCGTTTTCAAAGCGATAACATTAGCAAGGTAAATGATTATTTAAAAGATTTAGGCATTACACTAACTGCATAATAATAAAAAACACAGGGGCTAACCTCTGTGTTTTATTTATGTATTAATCAATTGTAATACTGTCAAAAATGTATATATTTTCTTTGCTCACTCACTGTTAAAAGCAAGAAAAAACAAGTTTAAAGTTTTTTGCGTTGCACACCTTTTGCACACCTCAAAAAATAAAATCCCCTATTTATGCGGGTTTCAGCCCTATTGCGTCCGGTCACCTCGACCAAAAAGATAATCACAATGTTTATGCATTGTGATTATTTATTTTATATTCTAATCTTTGAAAAAGCCTTTGTTTATGCGTATTTTGGGACTTTTAGATTTATTCTAAGTAAATGATAAACCAATTTGGATAAACTAATTTTGCTAAAAACAGACTAATGGATAGACTAACTTTTTTAACAAAAAAAAGTGCTGATTTCAGCACCTTAAATTTTTAGTCAAACATTTTCATTTTTTCAATGATGAGAACTTTTATACCGAAGTTGACTTTATACTAAAATTATGAGATAATAGTTTAAATTAATAATTCAAGGTATTATTTATGAGCAAATACGAAAAAATCGAATTAACCAATATGTGTATGATTTACGACAACAACGGTAATGTTGTAGTTCAAGACAAAATCAACAAATCTTGGGGCGGAATTACTTTTCCCGGCGGTCATATTGAAAAACAGGAATCTTTTGTCGATTCTGTAATTAGGGAAGTTAAAGAAGAAACCGGACTTATCATAAAAAAACCTAAATTATGCGGCATTAAATGGTGGGAAGTAAAAAGCAACAAACGATATGTGGTTTTACTTTTTAAAACCGATGAATATTCCGGAACCTTAAAATCATCCGACGAAGGAAATGTATTTTGGACTAAACTCGAAACATTAAAAAATATGAAACTTGCCGTAACTTTTGATAAAATACTTGATGTATTTTGCGATGATAATGTTCAAGAATACATACAACGAAAAGACAGTGATAAATGGATTGATATATTTAAATAAAGTTAAGGCACAGCCTACGGAGTTTTTCTTCATAGGCTGTGCCTTTTTTTATCTATGAACGATTTGTTAGTTGACAATTTCTGTTGTTGTGTATCCCATCAAACATTCTGCGTTCGCATTGACAGCTTGATTCTGTCGGCAATCATAGCTATGAATTCGCTGTTTG
>CAVBQD010000143.1:0-5125 GCA_963597385.1 bacterium
ATTGGGAGAGGTGTCTGCCTTTAAAATTAATTTTAAGCTTTACCTTGCCGTGGTGCTTGTTGTGTTTACCGTAATCGGTGCAACAATGCTCTATTCTGTAAAGAAAGTTCGGAAAAATAATATTATTGAGGCCTTGAAGGAAGAAATAAATTAAAAAACCGGTGTGTTAAAAATACTTTTTCGATATGCCGAAAACGGGACAGCTTCACAAAATGAAACTGTCCCGTTTGTCTGATGTTTTCCGATATACTATGTATAAATTACTTAACAATTGTGCCCATTGTGTTTGGCTTCATGCCTGCGGCATTTGCTTCGTCCGTGTCGATGTGCATTGCAAGTGCATAGCTGTCGCTTACTCTGACTACAACATCGCCGAATGTAAGATTTCTGCCGTTTGCCGACGGAATTTCAACAGAAACGATTTGACCGTTTGTAAGTCCGAATTCTTCTGCGTCCTTTGTTGTTGCGTGAATATGACGCTTTGCAGCGATAACTCCGCAAGGGATTTCAACTTCACCGCAAGGACCTACAAGCTTGCATGTGCCCGAGCCTTCAATATCGCCCGATTCTCTTACCGGAGCAACAACGCCGATTGAACGGGCGTCTGTGAGCGAAAGCTCAACCTGTGTTGCTTTTCTGCACGGACCGAGAATTGAAACTGCAGGGAATTCGCTTTTTGAGCCGACAACTCTTACTCTTTCTTCACAAGCAAACTGACCCGGCTGAGAAAGCTCTTTTTTTACTGTGAGCTGATAATCTTTGCCGAAAAGTGTTTCCAAATCTTCCTTTGATACATGAACGTGACGAGCAGAAATTTCTACTACTACCTGATTAGCCATAATTAATCCTCCAAAATTAATTTCAATTTTAACAGCTATATTTTATACCATTTTATATTGTTTTTCAACACTTAATTTGTTATTATTTAATAAGCGTGAATTTTATTTTGAAAGAACGGTACTTTTATGTATAAAAATTGGAACAAAAAGATTGCCAAAAAATATTTGATAGGAATGCTGATTACCTTTGTTGCGTTTTTTGGACTGACATTGATTTTGGTTGTTGGCGTTTCGGGCAGAGATGATGTAAATATTGCAATGTCGTTTGGCGAAAAAGTGCTTTTGTCACTTGCCTGTGCTCTTGCTCCGGTATCGTCGCTTACCGGATTTTGCGTGGGATTTATCAGAATTGACGAACTTACAACAAAACAAATCGTTCTTACGGTGGTGTTTTGCATACCTATGGTGGTGCTGTCGGTGCCGTTCGGATTTACAATGATTGTGCCCACCGTTATAAAATGCTTTAAATTGCAACAAAACACTTGACAAATATAATTTATAATATATAATAGAGATAATCGAATGTAAACCAAAGTGAGGTGAACCCAACGGGTTCGCTTCTTTTTATTGTAGGGACTGCAAAGCGGTTCGAGGAGGTGTTGACTTGGCAAAGCCTACAACAGTACAAAGGGTTGAAGAAATTATCAAGCCTTTTGCGGATGAAATGGGATACGATATTTGGAACATTCAGTTTGCAAAGGAAGGCTCGGACTGGTATTTGCGTATTTTTATCGATAAGGACGGCGGCATAGATATGAACGACTGCGTTGATTTTACTCACGCTGTATCCAAGCCGCTTGATGAGGCAGACCCTATCTCTCAAAGCTATATGATGGAAGTCAGCTCACCGGGAGTTGAAAGAGAGCTTGTAAAAGACGAGCATTTTGAGAAATATATCGGCTCTCCGGTTATGATGAGAACAATCAGAGCCATTGACGGCGTTCGTGATTTTAACGGTAAACTTACTAAATACGAAAACAAGGAAATTACCGTTGAACTTCAGGACGGTCAAAGCGTTACGGTTAATAAAAAAGATACTTCTTATGTAAAACTTGATGACTTTGACATAAATGATTTCTCACAGGAAATGTAATTTATTTTAAATTTTATACCGAAAGGATGAATAGGAAAAAATGATGAACAAAGAATTTTTTGAAGCAGTAAAAATGCTTACAGCTGAAAAAGGAATTCCGGAAGATTATCTTTACGAAAAAATTGCAGCCGCAATTATCGTTGCCGCAAAGCACGATTACAACGGCAAGGACATTGTACATTGCGACATTGACCCGGAAAAAATGAACATTAAGGTTTATGTTACAAAAAATGTTGTTGAAGAGATTGAAGACCCTGATACAGACCTCACTCTCGAGCAGGCTCAACTTATTCGTAAAAGTGCAAAGGTTGGCAAAACAATTGACATTCCGCTCAAAACAAAGGATTTCGGCAGAATCGTTGCTCAAACGGCAAAGCATGTTATCCGTCAGGGTATTCGTGAGGCAGAAAGAGGAAAGATGCTTGAAGAATTCCAAAGCAAGAATCAGGAACTTCTTTCTGCAAAGGTTAACAAGGTTGACCCTGTAACAGGCAATGTTTACCTTGAAATCGGTCACAGCGAAGCTGTTCTTCCGAAAGCAGAGCAGGTTCCGGGCGAAACATTTGTTGAAGGTCAGATGACAAAGATTTTTGTTGTTGATGTTAAGGATATGGGCAAAGGCCCTAAGGTTATGATTTCAAGAACTCATCCAGGTCTTGTAAGAAGACTTTTTGAAACGGAAGTTCCTGAAATTTTCGACGGCACAATTGAGATTATGAGCGTTTCGCGTGAAGCAGGCTCCCGTACAAAAATTGCCGTTTATTCAAAGGATGAAAATGTAGACGCAGTAGGTTCATGTATAGGTCCTAAGGGTCAGAGAGTTTCAAATGTTGTTGACGCTCTTGGCGGTGAAAAGATTGATATCGTTAAATACAGCACAGACCCTATCGAATTCGTTTCTGCCGCTCTTGCCCCGTCGGATGTAATTTCGGTTGAAATTCTCGATGAGGACGCAAAGTCTTGCAGAGCGACGGTTCCGGATGACCAACTTTCACTTGCTATCGGCAACAAGGGACAAAATGTTCGTCTTGCCGCAAAGCTTACTTCGTGGAAGATTGATATCAAACCGGAATCGGGATTCTACGAAGGTGAGCCTGAAGCGGTTGTTGAAGAAAACGACAGCGAAGAATAATTACTACAAAGGTGATAGCTTATGAAAACAAAAAAAGTACCTATGAGAATGTGTACGGGCTGTGGAGAAATGTTTGACAAGCGTACACTTGTAAGAGTGGTTAAAGGTCCGGACGGGGAAGTCAGCCTTGACCTTACCGGTAAAAAAGCCGGCAGAGGTGCTTATGTTTGCAAAAACGCAGACTGCTTGAAAAAAGCAAGAAAAAAGCGAGCCTTTGAAAGAGCGTTTTCTATGAAAATAGAGGACGGCGTATACGATAAAATGGAAGAAGAAATATCAAATGCCGAATAAAAAACATCTATCAATGCTGGGAATGGCAAGAAGAGCGTGTAAGCTTTCTATGGGTCACGATATGGCGATAAAAGCTATATCGGAACATAAAACCGACCTTGTGATTTTTGCGTCGGATGTGTCAAAACGCCTCATTGACGAGTTCAAAGTTACAATCGAAAAGTCAAAGAGCGATATAACCGTTGTGCTTATTCCCGAAACTATTAACGACATTCACAGAGCTTTGGGCTACAAAGCCGGAGTTGTTACGGTAAATGACATTAATTTTTCCGGCAGAATAAAAGAATTAATTAATCAGGAGGAAAACGAGTATGGTAATAAAGATTAAGGTTTCCGATATTGCAAAAGATTTCGGAAAGCAAAACAAAGAAATTATCGAAGTACTTGACCAATACTGCGAAGGTCCTGCAAAAAAAGCTGCAACTGCACTCAGCGAGGATGAACTTAACATCCTTTTTGATAAACTTACACAAGATAACAGCGTAAGCAATTTTGATAGCTACTTTGCACAGAAAAAGGCGACTCCAAAGAAAAAAGCGACGCCTAAAAAAGATGCAAAGAAAGAGGTTGACCCTAAGGACGAGGCTAAAAACAAAAAGCGTCAAAGTCAGGCGGCTATTCTTCAAATGGCTGAGCAAGCCGCAAAGAGAGCGGAAGAAAAAGCCAAGAAAAAAGCAGAGCAGGCTCCTCAGGCAAGAACCAAGGGCGAGGCTCGTCATATTGATACAAGAGTTAACAATGTTGACCTTGAAAAGTATAATCAGAAGTATGAAGATATTTCACCTGCAAACACGGTAAACGATTATCAGAAAAAGCAAAAGCTCAATCAAAAATCAAAGCAATACAGAAAGAAAAAGCCTCAGGGAATGCACGCCCGTTCAAAGAAAGAAACAGAGGCACAGCGTCTTGCCCGTATTGCTGAGCAGAGAAAGAAGCAACAAATCAAGATTACGGTCGGCGATGAAATCACAGTCGGCGAACTTGCTTCCCGTCTTCGTCTTGCCGCAAATGAAGTTATCAAGGCTCTTATGAAGCTTGGTATGATGGTATCCGTAAACGAAGTTATCGACTACGATACAGCGGAAATTGTTGCAACAGAGCTTGGTGCAAAGGTTGAAAAGGAAGTTGTTGTTACAATCGAAGAACAGATTATCGAGGCAGAGGACGAAAACGATGAAAACGCAGTAACCCGTCCACCGGTAGTTTGCGTTATGGGTCACGTTGACCACGGTAAAACATCTATCCTTGACGCTATTCGTAACACATCGGTTACATCAACCGAAGCCGGCGGTATTACACAGGCTATCGGTGCTTATCAGGTAGTGACTCCGGATAAGCAGGTTATTACATTCCTTGATACACCGGGACACGCCGCATTTACAGCTATGCGTGCAAGAGGTGCAATGAGTACTGATATTGCCGTTCTTGTTGTTGCCGCAGATGACGGTATTATGCCGCAGACAATTGAGGCTATCAATCACGCAAAGGCAGCAGGCGTAGAAATCATTGTTGCCATTAACAAGATGGATAAAGAGGGTGCAAATCCCGACAGAGTTATGCAACAGCTCACAGAGCACGAACTTGTTCCGGAAGAATGGGGCGGTAATGTTATCTGCGTTCCTGTTTCGGCAAAAACAAAGATGGGCATTGACAAACTTCTTGAAACCATTAACCTTGTTGCGGAAATGTGTGAACTCAAGGCTAATCCGGACAGAACTGCCAAGGGTGTTGTTATTGAAGCAAAACTTGATAAGGGCAGAGGTCCTATTG
>CAVBQD010000144.1:0-5075 GCA_963597385.1 bacterium
ACGGTACACAGGACGGAGGTGTTGTAATATGAAAAAGATAGTATCTCCCGTTTCAAGAGTTTATATGGCTCTGATATTCATTTTCCTTTATGCACCTATTACGGTTATGACCGTGTTTTCGTTTAATTCGGGCACTTCAACTTATATAATGGAAGGTTTTTCTACCTCTTGGTGGGCTGAAATGTTTCACGATACAGCTGCTATGAAATCACTTAAAAACACAATCGTTCTTGCACTTGCGACAACGGCAATATCCACTGTTTTGGGCGTTATGGCGGCAGTCGGTCTTTTTATGCAAAAAAACCGAGTGTATAAAAAAGCTATGATGAATGTTACAAACATCCCTATGATGAATCCCGAAATAGTAACAGGTATTTCTATGATGCTCCTTTTTGTGTTTGCCGGTGCTCTTATCAATGTAAAAGAGGTTCTCGGTTTTACGACAATTCTTATAGCTCATGTTACATTTTGTCTGCCTTATGTTATTCTTAATGTAATTCCTAAGCTTCGTCAATTTGATATTAATGTGTATGAAGCGGCGGTTGACCTTGGTTGTAAGCCTTTTAAAGCATTTGTTAAGGTTGTTATGCCGGAAATTATGAACGGTATTATCACAGGTTGTATTATGTCGTTTACATTGTCGCTTGATGACTTCATTATTTCGTACTTTACAAACGGGCCGTCATTTCAAACGCTTCCGATTTATATCTTTTCTCTTACAAAAAAGAGGGTTAAACCGGATATGTTTGCACTGTCAACCTTGATGTTCCTTGTCATTCTTGCACTTTTAGTTGCGATGAATATTGCACAAAACAGGGCAGAGAAAAAGGAGGCGGCAAAATGATTAAATTTAAAAGAATTGTCGCTTTCGTTATGAGCTTTGTATGTGCCTTGCCACTTATGAATGTAACCGCCTTTGCTGATGAAAATTACTTTTCCGATGAGCAAAAGGCATATTATAAGTCGCTCGGACTTCAGGGAACAACCGTTAATGTTTATAACTGGGGCGAATATATTTCCGACGGCGGTGAAGGTTCAATGGATGTTGTCCGTGAGTTTGAAAAACTCACAGGTGCAAAAGTTAATTATACCAACTTTGAATCCAACGAAAATATGTATTCCAAACTTTCGGGCGGCGGCGTTTCGTACGATGTTATTGTTCCGTCGGATTATATGATTGAACGACTTATTGACGAGGATATGCTTGTTCCGCTTGATTATTCAAATATCCCGAATATGAAGTATTTGCGTGAGGATTGTCTTAACCTTCCGTTTGACACGGAGCAAAAATACACTGTATGCTTTAACACTGGATATACAGTTCTAATATATAATAAGAAATTTGTCAAAGAAAAACCCGATTCTTGGTCTGTTTTGTGGGACGAGCAATATAAGGGCAAGGTGCTTATGTTCAACAACAGTCGTGACGCATTTGCAATAGCACTTCAAATGCTTGGAAAAAGCCTTAATACAAATGATGAGCAAGATTGGGTAGACGCTGCAAATCTTCTTGCCGAGCAAAAAGATAAGGTCAATCCCGTTTATGTTATGGACGAGGTGTTCAATCTTATGGAATCGGGCGAGTATGCGTTTGCAACTTATTATGTCGGCGATTATGTGCTGATGAATGAAAACAATCCGGATTTGGGATTTGTCTATCCCAAAGAAGGCGTAAATGCATTTTACGATGCATTTTGTATTCCTAAGTGTGTGCAGAATAAAAAAGGTGCAGAAGCGTTTATAAACTTTATGCAGGAACCTCAGGTTGCACTTGCAAACGAAGAATATATTTATTATGCTTCCGCCAACAAAAATGTGCAGGAAAATGAGGAGTCATCGCTTTTCGGTAATGAAGCCGTTTATCCCGACCCGGCACCTAAAAGCGAAGTGTTTGCAAATCTTCCGCAAAACATTTTGGAACTTCAAAATAATTTGTGGTCAAGTGTTAAAAGCGGAAATTTAAGCATAAACAGCAGGGAAAGGGAACAAAAAATATATATTGAATCGGGTGTAGTGGCAGGCGTTGTCGTTATAGCCGTTGCAACCTATTTTGTCAGAAAACGAAAAAAAGATAAAGAACAGGATTTGGGTGATTTGTATGAGTGAAATTAAATGTGCGGTGTTTGATTTGGACGGAACACTTGTTAATACTATTGACGATTTGGCAAATGCGTGTAAAATTTTGCTGAAAAAATATAATTTCGATGCCGATTGGTCTATGGATGACTATAAAAAATTTGTCGGCAACGGTGCAAAAAAACTTGTTGAGCGTGCATTTGACCATACTTTAGATGAAAAAACACTTAATGACCGTTATGAGGAATTTAAGCCTATTTATGATGAGATTAAGCTTGAACACGCTCATGCCTATGACGGCATTAAGGAGCAACTCCAAATTCTTAAAGATAAGGGAATTAAACTCTGCGTTGTTTCAAATAAACCCGATGTGGCAGCTCACGGTATGGTTGAACATATTTTCGGCAAAGGTTTTTTTGATTATATTACCGGCTGTGTGGACGGACTTCCTACAAAACCCGATCCGACAACCACGCTCAGAGCACTTTCTGCCGTTGATTGTAAGCCAACCGAAGCAATTTTCTTTGGCGACAGCGAGGTTGATATGAAAACCGCAAAGAATGCAAATATAGAAGCTGTCGGTTGCTCGTGGGGATTTAGGTCGTTTGAAACGCTTTTTGCCGAACACCCGTCTGTGATAATAGACGAAACAAACTACATATCAAGTTTATTCTGAAAAATCGAAAAAAATTCAAAAAAAGTGTTGACATTTGCCTTCGGTTCTGTTATACTTCTAACTGTTGACGCGAGAGTGGCGGAATCGGCAGACGCGCACGTTTGAGGGGCGTGTGGGGCGACTCGTACGGGTTCAAGTCCCGTCTCTCGCACCAAAAAAGCAATTACCATTTGGTGATTGCTTTTTTATTTTTTGTGATATGCATTTATAAATCGACTTAATGAAGCATAGAAGTTTCTATATGTTCAGCTATCGACTATTTTCCACAAAAATATTAACAAATCATAAATATTTTTGTATATAATTGACAAATTGTGAATTTTGCTATAGAATTTATCACATAGACAGCAGTTAGCAGAGAAACAATGAAATGATTTAAGCACGCCATCGAAGCGTGCTTTTTTCATTTTGATTTTCTTTGCATTTATGATATTTGGATAAATCCGTGATTTTTTGTTAATAATAATGTTGTACATAAAATTTAAAAGGATGATTATGTGCAGTATTTTAACAAGGTGGAAATTTGCGGAATAAACACAAACGATTTGAAGCTTCTCAAAGAAAGCGAAAAAATAGATTTGCTCAAAAAAGCACAGGCAGGCGATACAAAAGCAAGAGATGAGCTTATTAACGGAAATCTCAGACTTGTACTTTCTGTTGTTCAACGATTTGCAAACAGAGGCGAAGGAATGGACGATTTGTTTCAGGTTGGTGTTATCGGATTAATCAAGGCTATCGATAATTTCAACACCGAATTGAATGTTAGGTTTTCAACTTATGCCGTTCCCATGATTATAGGCGAGATAAGACGCTTTCTGCGTGATAATAACCCTATCCGTGTAAGCCGTTCACTTCGTGATACGGCATATAAGGCAATGCAGGTTAAGGAAAAGCTGACAAACATATACAACAAAGAGCCGACTGTAGACGAAATAGCAAAGGAACTCGATATGAAAAAGTCTGACGTTGTGATTGCTCTTGAAGCAATAGTTGACCCCGTGTCGCTTTACGAACCGGTGTATAACGACGGCGGTGATACGATTTATGTTATGGATCAAATTGGCGATAATTCTACCGATTCCGATTGGGTGGACGAAATTATGATGAGAGATAAACTTCATAATCTTGATGAGCGTGAGCATCGCATACTTTATATGCGTTTTATGCTTGGAAAAACACAAATGGAAACCGCACAGGAAATCGGAATATCACAGGCACAGGTCAGTCGACTTGAAAAGAATGTCCTCAAACGAATAAAAGGTGCATAAAAAAAGCAGAGTTGTCTCACAAATGAGATTTCTCTGCTTTTATATGTTGATTTATTGATTTTCGCCGCTTAATTGCTTCCAGTGAATTTTGCAGTATTCCTTGCCGTCAATTGCCGGATAATCCTTGTCATCAACTCTCGCTTCGTTCATACAGTCATATTCACCGACATATGCACATCTTTGGGCACTTTCGCCACCCTCCGACATAGCCGGTATATAGCTTAAACAAAACAACCCTGCAACAACCACAATAACGGCAACAGGTGCAACCTTTGGATTAACCTTTTTGAAGAGCGGAGTAATATCGATTTTGTCAAGAAACTTGATTTTTGAAACAATGTTACAACCAAGCACCGCAAGTGCATAACCGATGCAACCTGCCACGACGCCGACAACAAGACCTGCCAAAACATCGCTTGCGTAGTGAACCATTAAATAAACACGGCTTCCCATTGTGCAAATCGCAATGACCGGGAAAAGCCAACATATTTTTTTGTGGTCTTTTTTGAAACAAATAAACATCGAAGTCGCAATTTCAAACGCTGCAGTTGTATGTCCTGACGGGAATGAATAGTCGCTTTCGCTGAGCATTCCGGCACCTTTGTACCAAGCAAAATATTCTGCAACGCCTTGAAGCGTGTTGTACGGTCTTACTCTCAAAAACATAGGCTTAACAATTACATTTGTAACAAGTGTGCCGATAATTATTGAAAAAATCAATGCCGCACCGTATTTTCTGGTTTTCTTAAATAAGCAAAGTACTGCACCGAAAATTACCATCGGAATAACAAAATTTTCATCGCCGAACGATGTGAAAAATTTTGCAACCTGTGTCCAAAATCCGTTTTGCATATGACCAAAGATACTGAATACCCATAGGTCAAAATTGTAAAATATGCTGTCAACTCTCTCTCCGAGCGTAACAGCCGCAAGTAAAGTAGTGTTCATATTTCCTCCAAAATTAAATTTTTTTAAATTTGATTATACTATACCAAATTTTATTATGCTTTTCAATATCAACTTGTTATATTTTACGGTTTGTGCTACTATAGAAC
>CAVBQD010000145.1:0-5074 GCA_963597385.1 bacterium
CGACTATATCGGGCGAACTTTTACCGTAAAACAGATTGAGTATTTCCTCACTGCAAACATAAAGAATAATTCCGCCGATAAAAGAGAGAAAAACCGTAAACCGATAAATCAAATTAACAAGAGCGGAAAACGCTTTTGTATTCTTTTGTTCAAATGCTCTGCTTATTGCCGGCACCGCCGAAACACCGATAGCCATAGTAACTCCCGGTACCAAGTTTTTGAAATCGAGAGCGGCAGAAAAAACGCCGTAAACATAAGTCGGCAAATCGGTATTTGATACAGCGACTGTTTTGAGCGACTGCGAAAACATATTTTTGAGAACAAGCAGGTCAACCTTACTCAACGCAAGCTGAATTGTTGCCGTATCTAAAAACTGAAAAACGCTTTGTACGCAGGTACTGACCATAATCGGGAAAGAAAAGGCAAGCAATTCTTTATTGGCTGTTTTTGTATCGAGTTTTATTTTGGTGTCCGGTCTATGATATTTGGAATAAACGCTCAAATAGCAAAGGCTCAAAAATGCACCGAGTGTTACGCCAAGCATTGCAAATGCCGATGTGAACGGATAAATAAATGACAGAGCCGTCTGCTCATCGGATACAACGGTTCCGAGCACCGTGCCCGTGATTTGATATTGTTTAAAAAGGTACGCCATTGAATATTTTGCAAAAAGCAAGCCGAAAATCATTTTAAAAAGAGCTTCAACCGTTTGACTGACTGCCGTCGGAATCATATTAAGGCAACCCTCAAAATAGCCTCGATACGACGCTCCCATACAGGAAAACAGAACCGACGGAGCAAGAACAGCCACAGTGTAAATTGCTTTGGGCGAATGAGCGATTAAAACCGAATACGGCTTTGCGGCACACAGCAAAACAAGCATACCCGCAATACCGACAAGCGAAAACAACCTAAACGAGCCTTTTTTTAGTGAAAGAACCTTACCGACATCTCTTTTTGAATTGTAGGTACTGACAAGCTTTGACAGAGCTATGGGAAAAGCACCCATAGTCACCGCGTGTACAGGCAGACAAAGATTGTAAGCGTACGCAAAATATCCCCTGCCCACACCGCCGATAAAAGCCGTGAGCGGAATTTTGTATACAGCGGAAATTATTTTCACTATAACGGTTGAAGTCAAGAGAATAAAGGTTGACGAAAGATATTTACCTTTCAAATTCACAAAATCACCAACAAAAAAAGACGGTGCAAATACACCGTCTAAAAATTCATTGTATATTATTCCGATTCTGCCTCAACAATTTCAACATCAGACTCATCAACTACAACATCTTCGTCTTTTTTGCAATTCATTTTAGCGTCTACCTGAGCGGCAACAGCCTCTTTGAATGCTTCTATTTCAGCTTCCAAAAATTCGGACTGACTTTTAAGCATAACAATTTCTTCGCAGGAAACGTTAATTTCATCTTGATTGACATCTTCGCCCTCGTAAAGAGCAAACTGCTGTTTGCCGTACTTTTCATAAGCCTTGGCAAGTTTTGTCTTTGTATCAAGAAGTTCAATTCTTTTACGGGAAATTTCTATTGCCTGTGCACTCTTTTTGGCATATTCCTTTGTTTTGTTGATAACCTCATCAATAGAGCCGTTCTTTTTTGCATTGTTGATAGCTTCGTCAACAGAATTAATTACATCATTAAAATTTCTCATAATTACACCTCTTTGATATCATTATATTACAATATGTAAATTAATGCAATACCAAATGTGATTATTAGTGAAATTTGTACATACTTCAAAAAGTGTATTTATACAATTTTATTCACCGTAAAAATCAATTATTCCTTTCTTTCGCAATAAAATCTCATCAAAATTATTAAGATATTCGTAAGGATATTTATAGTTATATATTCTCTCAATATGAGCGGTTTTGGGATCTTTAAGTTTTGTGACGGCACCTGCACCTGCGGCTAAAACGGTGTGCGTTTCATCCATCATAAAGACATTATACAGACAATCAAAGCCCTGTTTTGCATAGCCCACATTTTCGAGATTGCCGAGTGATTTGCTCTGGCGGTACATATAATACGGGTTGTAACCGTTTTCAACCAATGTATTATATGAATAGTCGACCATTTTTGCGGCATTGTTACGCTCGGTTAAATCGAAAAATTCATTTTCGGTACACAAAAAGGCTGCTGATTTGAGTGCAAGATTATGAACCGTTATACTTTCGGGAGCAAGGGATACGGCTGTGTCGATGCTCTTTTTAAAACTTTCGGGAGTATCGGAATTAAGTCCTGCAATAAAATCCATATTAATATTTTTAAAACCGAGCTTTCTTGCAAGGATATATGCGTCAACAACCTGTGCAGAAGTGTGCCGTCTGCCTATCGCCTTGAGCACATCATCACTGAATGTTTGCGGATTTATACTTATTCTTTCAACATTATGAAGCAAAAGCGTATTGAGTTTTTCTTCGGTTACAGTATCGGGTCTGCCGGCTTCAACGGTGTATTCGCGAAGCGTTGACAAATCAAAGTTCATTTCAATAACACTAAGCAAATCATCAAGCTGTTCGGCAGAAAGCGTTGTGGGCGTTCCGCCGCCGAAATAAACGGATTCAAGCCTTAAATCAAGGTCTTTTGCAATTCGTCCTATATGTTTAAGCTCCTTGCAAAGAAGCTCAACATACGGTTGAATCAAGTCTTTTGCATTTGCAATACTGTGCGACACAAAGGAGCAATAAGAACATCTGCTCGGACAAAACGGAATTGACACATAAAGC
This sequence comes from bacterium, assembly GCA_963597385.1. Classification (GTDB taxonomy): domain Bacteria; phylum Bacillota; class Clostridia; order Oscillospirales; family Acutalibacteraceae; genus Eubacterium_R. Next base: position 2,747 of record CAVBQD010000145.1, read on the forward strand.
GAAAACGAATTGTCTTTTGAGAGAGCGATTATCTCATTTTCACGCTTCATAACGGACAGAGCAAGGTCAATTTTCTTTTGTTCGACCTTATTTTCAAGGAACTTTTGCACTGCTTTGTCAACGCCGTATTTTTCAACGGTTGCGTGCATAAGCCTTGCGGGACGAACGCCGTAAAGTATTCCCCACGGCAAGGTATAACCCATAAGCTCACTCAAAGTGTCATAAAGCAACAAAGATATTTCCTGAGTAACATCGTCGTTTTCTTTAAGTATATACTCTTTTTCAACCAAACGGGAATAAGCTTTTACGCTGACAGACAAAATGTTATTTTCTTTTTTCGTTTCTATCACAACATTATCGTCACTGCCGTGGCTCAGCTTTTCAAGAGGGAAAAACATAACGGCAATTTTTTCGATATGATACGACGCGTTGTGATTTATATTTTTTATTACCATAAAATTACTTCATATAGGGATTGTTTTTCCGTTCAAAATCAAGAGTTGTGAGGTCGTTATGACCGGTGTACACCTTATAGTCGCCGTCAAGAGCTTTGAGTTTTTGAAGTGACGACATCATCTCATCTGGGGAGCCTGACGGAAAATCCGTTCTGCCGCAGGAGCAACAAAACAAAGTGTCGCCGGAAAAAATGCAGTCTTCGGCAATATAGCATACACTTCCCGAAGTGTGACCCGGGGTTGCCATGACCTTGATTTTCGTTTCGCCTAAAGTGATTTCGTCACCGTCTTTAACGATAACATCGGCTTCAACATTATTTTGAGGAGCGTTACAAAACGCCGCAAGAGAAAGTTTTGCGGCGGATAACATAGGCTCGTCTGCTCCGCTGATAACAACTTTGGCACCGTATTTCTCTTTAACACCTTTTGCCCCAATAATATGGTCAAAATGACCGTGAGTCAAAAGAATGTATTTAAGGTCGGTATCGCCAATCATATCAATCATTTTTTGACTGAATTCATTGCAATCGACAAGAGCACTTTGATTTGTTTTTTCATCAATTATAAGGCAACAATTGTTATCCATTGAGCCGAATTTTTCACTGATAACTTTCATTAATGAAGCTCCTTTGAATCAAGAAGAATTGTAACAGGACCGTCGTTGAGAAGTTCAACCGCCATATCTGCACCGAACTCACCCGTTTCCACCCTTTGAACGCCGGCGTCTTTCATACCCTGAACAAAGTATTCATAAAGTGCGTCGGCAATACCGGGAGGTGCAGAATTCGTAAACGACGGTCGTCTGCCGTGTGAACAGTCGGCAAGAAGTGTGAACTGTGACACAATAAGAGCCTCGCCGTTTATATCGAGCAGGCTTTTGTTCATTTTTCCGTTTTCATCTTCAAAAATGCGAAGAACGGGAACTTTTTTGAGTAGTTTGTCTGCGTCTGCCTCGGTATCGCCCTGCTGAACGCCTAAAAGAATCATAAAGCCCTGATTGCAAGCCCCAACCAAATTGCCGTCAATTTTTACGCTTGCATATTTAACGCGTTGAATAACTGCTTTCATATTTTTCTCCAAAATTTAAGAATATCAATCACATCTTTCAACAAGATAAACGCCGTCTATCTTATTAAGAAGCTTAATAATAGCGTCAAGATGTTCTTTATTATTTACCGTAATGCTCAAAGAAGTAAGGCAATTGCCGTCGTTAATCGGACGGGCGTTAATAGAATGCATTTTAACATGAGCATTTGCAATGGTTGTGGAAATATCAAGTACCACGCCGTCACGGTCAATAGCGTATACATTGAGTGAACTGCGTGCCTCGACCTTGACTTTGCTGTCCCAATGAGCGTTTATCCAGCGTTCCGGTTCTGCACAGTTTTCCAAATCCACAGGGACATTTTTACAATCTCTGCAGTGAATTGTCAATCCGTGACCTCTTGTTATAAATCCGATAATATTTTCTCCCGGAAGCGGATTACAGCATTTTGCCATATTGATAAGACAATTGTCAATTCCCTCAACAACAACACCGCCCGATGACTTAGGCTCTCTGTTAACCTGAGTTACCGTGTTTGTTGTAGGTACGGGAGCCGGTTCTTTTTCTTTCCAATTACGATTGTACTCGTCCTTAATTCCCGGCATAAGACGGGTGATTTGCACACCGCCGTAGCCGATTGCGGCATAAAAATCCTCTGTACAGTCAAAATGCTGGCGTTCGGCAATTTTTTTAACGAATTCTTCGTATTTATTACCCTCGAAACGCAGGAAATTCTTTCTGAATTCATGGTCAAGATCTTGCTTGCCGTGAGCAATATTTTCATCACGCTTTTCTTTTTTAAACCAAGCACGGATTTTTGAGCGTGCC
>CAVBQD010000146.1:0-5073 GCA_963597385.1 bacterium
TTCTACATCAAGAGGGGGCTTTTTTCTATTGTCCATTTTTCACGGACTTGTTCATTTATAAGGGGAGGCATAATTCGGTTGAATATATTTTGGTGTGTTTCAGGAGCTTTATCGACAGTCTGATTATCTTCTGTCGCCGCGACGGTGATTATCGCGTCTTGGCTTACGAGGAACATCTTCAATTTCATTTTCAGGTTTCATACCCTCAAGTTCAATCAAAGCGTCTCTTCTTGAAAGATTAATTCTGCCCTGGTCGTCAATTTCAATGCACTTAACGATGATTGAGTCGCCGACATTAACAACATCTTCTACCTTTTCTGTTCTCTTAACATCAAGGCGAGAAATGTGAACAAGACCTTCTTTGCCCGGAGCAATTTCAACAAACGCACCGAAGTTCATAATTCTTGTAACAACGCCGTTGTAGAAAGCACCTACTTCAGGGTCGGTTGCGATAAGCTTAACAACGCCTACTGCACCCTCGCACTTTTCTGCGTCAACGCCCGAAATATAAACTCTGCCGTCTTCTTCAATGTTAATCTTAACTTCATATTCGGCTTGGATTTCCTGAATAACCTTGCCGCCCTTACCGATAACATCACCGATTTTGTCAGGGTCGATTTGAAGTGTGTACATCTTAGGAGCGTACTTTGAAAGTTCCTTACGAGGTTCGCTGATAACAGGAAGCATAATTTCATCAAGGATATAATTTCTTGCCTTGTGAGTTTTTGCAAAAGCTTCCTTGATAATTTCAGGAGTGAGGCCGTGTACCTTAAGGTCCATCTGAATTGCTGTGATACCTTTCTTTGTACCTGCAACCTTAAAGTCCATATCGCCGTAGAAGTCTTCAAGACCCTGAATATCAACCATTGTCATAAAGTCGCCGTAAACGCCCTCATCGCCTGTGATAAGACCGCAGGAAATACCTGCAACCGGAGCCTTAATCGGAACACCTGCTGCCATAAGAGCAAGAGTTGAACCGCAGATTGAACCCTGTGATGTTGAACCGTTTGAAGAAAGAACTTCCGATACAACGCGGATTGCATAAGGGAATTCGTCAACAGACGGAAGAACAGGAACAAGTGCCTTTTCTGCCAAAGCACCGTGACCGATTTCTCTTCTGCCCGGACCTCTTGACGGCTTTGTTTCGCCTACAGAGTATGACGGGAAGTTGTAGTGGTGGATATATCTCTTTTCAGTCTGTTCGTCAAGACCGTCAAGGATTTGTGCGTCGTTCATAGGACCGAGTGTTGCAACGGAAAGTACCTGTGTTTGACCTCTTGTGAACATACCTGAGCCGTGAACTCTTGAAAGAAGGTCAACTTCGGCATTAAGAGGACGGATTTCGTCGATTCCTCTGCCGTCAACTCTCTTGTGCTCATCTTTAAGCCAAGCACGAACAACATGCTTTTGAACAAGATACATAATCTCGTCAATCTTGCCTTCATTGCCCTCAAAGAGCTCGTCAAACTTTTCGTGAACTGCATCATAAATAGGAAGAAGTGCTTCGTCACGAACATTTTTGTCGTCTGTGTCGAGTGCCTTTTTAACATCTTCAATGCAGAATTCTTCAATTTGAGCAAGGATTTCAGGATCCGGATCGGATGATTCATAGCTAAACTTAGGTTTGCCGATTTCATCAACAATACCCTGAATAAACTTAACGATTTTCTTATTTTCTTCGTGACCTGCCATAATAGCGTCAAACATCAAATCATCGCTGATTTCGTTACCGCCTGCTTCAATCATAGCAATAAGGTCTGCTGTGGAAGCGACTGTAAGAACAAGGTCGCTCTTTGCTCTGTCTTCAAGTCCCGGGTTGATAATGATGTTGCCGTCAACAAGACCTACATTTACGCCTGAAATCGGGCCGTCCCACGGAATATCGGAAATTGCAATTGCAGCCGAAACACCGATCATAGCAGTGATTTCAGGTGAGCAATCAGGGTCAACGGACATTACCGTTGCAACAACGGAACAGTCGTTTCTCAAATCCTTTGGGAACAAAGGACGGATAGGACGGTCGATGCAGCGTGATGTAAGGATAGCCTTTTCGGAAGCTCTGCCCTCTCTTCTCTGGAATGAGCCCGGAATACGGCCTACAGAATACATTTTTTCTTCATAGTCAACGCTGAGCGGGAAGAAGTCAACGCCCTCTCTCGGCTTTGCAGAAGCTGTTACATTACACAAAACCTCTGTTTCACCGTAACGGGCAAGGATTGATGCGTTTGCAAGGCCTGCCATCTTACCTGTTTCAAGGGTAAGCTTTCTGCCTGCAAGTTCGGTTTCCCATACTTTAAAATTCTTGAAAAACATTACTTTTACCTCTCTAAATCTTTTTATTAATCTATATCAAAAGGAGGGCAATAGTAATAAATTCAAAACATATCTTTTGTGCAAAATGTGTCCTCAATTTACTACTATTGTTTGCTCCTCCTTTGGTATCAAAAACAAACAGGCAAGCGATACCAAGCAGATATCACTTGCCATTGGATTATCAGTCCTCGTTTTCAGCCATATTACGCTCAAGAGTGTTACGAATGCCGAGCTTTGCAATAAGTTCACGATATTCGTTAACATCCTTCTTGTAGATGTAAGCAAGAAGGTTTCTTCTGTGACCTACCATCTTGAGAAGACCTCTGCGTGAGTGATGGTCCTTCTTGTGAACCTTGAGGTGCTCTGTAAGTTCGTTGATTCTCTTTGTAAGAACTGCAACCTGAACCTGTGCAGAACCTGTGTCACCCTCGTGAGTAGCGTATTCAGCCATAATAGCTTGCTTTTCTGCCTGTGTCATAATTAATCACCTTTCATAATAATATTTGCATTGCGAAAAACACAGTAGTGGGCTCGGTGTATGTCGTATCCGACTTGCCCCCAAAACCGAGTTATCCGCATTTAGCAAAAAGATTATATCACACAAAACATAATTTGTAAAGAATTATTTTACGGACTGTCGGCAAACTCCCCGAACAGCACCTATAAAAGCAAACTAATTATAATCATCATAGTAATCTTCCGCTTCGTAATAATCAAAGAAGTCATCATAATGGTCATAATAAAAATCTTCCTCATTGCTGTAACTTTTGGCATTATACGGGTCGGATTTGGTTGTTGTGTGTTTTTTCGTCGTGTACCTTTTTGTGGTATAGTAGTACCTTGTTGTCGTTTCAGCCGGTCTTGCAGTAGTTACAGGTGACCTTGTTGTGGTTTCCTGCGTTTGATTATAATTTTTGTATGCATATTCTATTTTACTGATTTTTTTGTTAACAAACCATTTCTGTTCCGTAGTAAGATATTTAAACTTTATATATCTCACACAATCATACGCATCGGAATATTCACCTTTAACATAATAATTATGTCCTTTAATCAACCGTTCCCATTCGAATGTATCATTGAACGAATACGAACATTTATAAAAATATTCCAGGGCTGTATCATAATCTTTATTCATAACACACGAAACCGCATAATTATAATTGTTTAATTCTTCCTTATAATTATTGTATTTGCTGATTATTACAATTACCGTCACAAGAGCCGTAAGAACGGCTATCGCACAAAGACAGTTTTTCTTTGTAAATATTTTCTTTTTCATTTGTTACTCCTTTCATCTTTAATCTTATGATAACAACCGAAGTTATTTATGTCAATAAAAGTATGTCATAGGAATCTATGATGTCCAAAATATTGTACTTTTAGTTTTCTGTAATATTATAAGACTGCAATCGGCAACAAAAAATAACCGTACAACTCACTGTTGATACGGTCATTTTGTTATTAACGCAGATTCATTTTGTTATAATTCCAAACAGTTCTTTGATTCTGTCTTCCTGCTCGGTCAGGTAAAGATAGCCGAAAAGTGCCTCAATACCCGTTGCGATATGGTATTCGCCCTGACTTGCGGATTTAGGATTATGCCCCACTTTTGCATTTCTGCCACGCTTATACACGGCTGTTTCCTGCTCGGTGAGAACATCCTTTATTTTGTCATATGCCAAGGTTTGAGCCTTTGCCGACACGAATTTTACGCTTTCCCTGTGCAAATCGTTTACCGGTCGGTTGGCGTCAAGCACCAGCGTTTCCCTGACAAGCATTTCGTAAACACAATCTCCGATAAACGCAAGATTGAGCGGGCTAAGCTCATTTGGATGTGCTTCTTTGTCTGTAAATCTCATTACGGAATATACTCGAATTCAATATCGTAAAGGCTTACAATGTCGCCCTCTTGAATCCCTTTCTCTCTTAATGCGTCAAACACGCCGCTCTTTTCAAGCACTCTTTGCATATACTGAAGTGCCTCGTAGTCGGTAACATCAATGCCCTTAAGCACTCTCGGGAACCATTTTGCCTCAACAAGGTAATAGCCCTCGTCCTCTTGAGTAATCTTAAAGCTATTATCGTCTTCGGGAATAAGTGCTTCAAGCGGAATTTCCTCTGTTTCATATTCCTTGATAGGCGGTAAATCCCTGAGCATATTCCAAGTTACATTCATAAGCTCCTTTGTACCCTCCATAATAGGGGCACAAATCGAATAATACTCATAGCCCTTGTCATTGACATACTTCTTGAATTTTTCAATCTGCTCCGGTTCTGCCATATCGATTTTATTACCGGCAACAATCATAGGACGCTCTGCAAGGTCTGAATTGAACTTTTTGAGTTCCTCATTGATTTTTTCAAAATCGTCAATAGGGTCTCTGCCCTCACTGCCGCTGACATCGACAATATGAATAAGCATTCTGCAACGCTCAACATGACGGAGAAATTGATGACCCAAGCCTACGCCCTCGCTTGCCCCCTCAATAAGACCCGGAATATCGGCAAGAACAAAACTGTTGCCCTCGCCCATACTTACAACGCCGAGATTAGGCACAAGAGTTGTAAAATGATAATCGCCGATTTTCGGTTTTGCCTGTGAAACAACGGAAATAAGACTGCTCTTACCCACCGACGGATAGCCTACAAGACCGACATCGGCAAGAAGTTTCAGTTCAAGGCTGACTTCCCACTCTTCGCCCGGAACGCCCGGTTTTGCAAAACGGGGAACCTGACGGGTTGATGTTGCAAAATGCC
>CAVBQD010000147.1:0-5056 GCA_963597385.1 bacterium
CATAGAAGTTGATTTCCATGCACCGACAGCAACAATAACGGCGTCGTTGTGCTCTTTAAGGCTTGCAATGGTGAAGTCCTTGCCGAGCTTTACATTGTTAATCATCTTAACGCCAAGTTTTTCAATGATTTCGATTTCGCTGTCGAGCACCTCTTTAGGAAGTCTGTATTGCGGGATTCCGTAGCGGAGCATACCGCCCATTTTTTCCATCATATCATAGATAGTTACATCGTGGCCTTTGATTGCAAGCTGATAAGCGGCTGTAAGTCCGGCAGGACCGCCACCGATAATTGCAATTTTTTTACCGGTAGCTTCTGCCTTTTCCGGAACATACTTTTCACCGTCAAGGTCGATGTCTGCGGCAAAAGCTTTGAGCTGTGCAATGTTGATAGGTTCTTCTACATTCTTTCTTCTGCATGCCGATTCACATGGGTGAGGGCATACTCTGCCGATTGAGGCAGGAAGAGAAATTTTGTTTTTGATGAGTTTGATTGCAGATTCGTATTCGCCGTTTGCGATAAGACCTACATAACCCTGACAGTCTGTTCTTGCAGGACAGTTGAGCTGACAGGGAGCAATGCAGTCACCGTCGTGAGCCGACATAAGAAGTTCCATTGCGATTTTTCTTGACTGAACAACTCTTTTGCTTTCTGTATTGATTACCATTCCGTCCGAGCACTTTGCCGAGCAGGAACGGAGAAGCTTCGGAATTCCCTCTGCTTCTACCACGCAAAGACCGCAAGCACCGTAAATTTTAACTGCTTCGTCATAGCAAAGGGTAGGAATGTATATGCCGTTGTCTTTTGCGGCTTGAAGAATTGTTGTACCTTCTTCAACCTGAATTTGTTTTCCGTTAATAGTTAAATTAAGCATTGTTTTTCCTCCCTCCTTACGCCTTGATGATTGCACCGAATTTGCATGATGAGTAGCACTTGCCGCACTTTATGCACTTTTCGGTGTCAATCTTGTGAGGATTCTTAACTGTACCGCTGATTGCTTCAACAGGGCAGTTTCTTGCACAGAGGGTACAACCCTTGCACTTGTCCTCAATAATTCTGTATTCGATAAGGTCACTGCATTCGCCGGCAGGACACTTCTTTTCGTTGATATGTGCTTCGTATTCGTTTCTGAAATACTTGATTGTTGTAAGCACAGGATTAGGTGCAGTTTGACCCAATCCGCAAAGAGCACCGTCTTTGATTGAATAGCAAAGCTCTTCGAGAAGTTCAATGTCGCCGTCTTTGCCCTCTCCCTTTGTAATGCGTTCAAGCATTTCAAGCATTCTCTTTGTGCCGATACGGCAGTGAATACATTTGCCGCAACTCTCTTTTGCGGTAAAGTCAAGGAAGAATTTAGCCATACCTACCATACAGGTGCTTTCATCCATAACAACCATACCGCCCGAGCCCATAATCGCACCCGTTGCACCGAGAGCCTTATAGTCGATTACGGTGTCGATAAGTTCAGCAGGAATACATCCGCCCGACGGACCTCCCATTTGAACGGCTTTGAATGCCTTATCGCCTTTCATGCCTCCGCCGATGTCAAAAATAACATCACGCAAAGTTTTACCCATAGGGATTTCAACAAGACCCGATCTTTTTACTTTACCGGTAACGGCAAATACCTTAGTTCCTTTTGAATTTTCAGTGCCCATTGCGGCAAAGGCTTCACCGCCGTTGTTGATAATCCAAGAAACGTTTGCAAATGTTTCAACATTATTGATATTTGACGGTTTGAGCCAATATCCTGCGGCAGCAGGAAACGGAGGCTTCAATCTCGGCATACCTCTGTGACCCTCAAGGGACTCAATAAGTGCGGTTTCTTCGCCGCAAACAAATGCACCTGCACCTGCCTTGATTGTGAAATCACAGCTGAAGTCCGAATCGAAAATATTTTCGCCGATAATGCCCTGAGCACTTGCTTGCTCAATGGCTCTTTTAAGTCTTTTGATTGCAAGAGGATATTCAGCTCTTACATAAACAACCGCGTTCTTTGCACCGATAGCGTAAGCACCGATGAGCATACCCTCGATGAGAGTGTGCGGGTCGGATTCGATAACCGCTCTGTCCATAAACGCACCCGGGTCGCCTTCGTCGGCATTGCAGATAAGGTACTTAACCTCGCCCTCGCTCTGCCTTGCGGCATTCCACTTAAACCAAGTAGGAAATCCCGCACCGCCACGACCTGCAAGACCCGAAATCTTGATGATGTCGATAACTTCTTCCGGGGTAAGCTCCGTAAGACACTTTTTGAGTGCGGTGTATCCGTCCGCTTCCAAGAAAGCAGAGATTTCATCCGGATTGATAATGCCGCATCTTCTGAGTGCGATTCTTGTTTGCTTTGTCAAAAATTCGCTGTCTTCATCCGATACGATAAGCTTTTCGATTTTTGTTATGTCGCCCGTTTTTGCATAATCCGCAATGTTTTGTGCATCATCGGGCGAAACTTTTACAAGACGGGTGAGTTTTTCACCCTCGTATATATCCACGATAGGCTCAAGATAGCACATACCGATACAGCCGGTAATGCTTACCTCTGCTTCGCCTAAATCACAGTTCAAAAGGGCTTGACGCACCTTTTCGGCACCTGCGGCAATACCGCATGAGCCTTCACCGATAACTATTCTCATTGTGCAGCCTCCCTTAATTCCTTTAAGATTTTCTTTGTCTTATCAGGCGTAAGACTGCCGTATGTATTGTCGTTTATCATCATAACAGGCGATAACGAGCAACAACCGAGACAGGCAACGCATTTAAGCGAAAATAAACCGTCCTCGGTGGTTTCACCGTCTTCAATATGAAGCTCATCTTTGATTGTTTGAAGTATTAATTCAGATGAATTAACGTGGCAGGCAGTGCCCTGGCAAAGCATAATGAGATATTTGCCGACAGGCTGAAATCTGAACTGCGTGTAAAATGTGCCGACACCCATAATTTCACTTGTCGCAATGCCTGTTTTGTCAGATATTTTCTCTATTGCTTCCTTTGGAAGATAGCCGTAAATATCCTGTGTTTGCTGTAAAATTGTAATCAAACTGCCCGGAACGCTTGCGTATTCGTCAAGCACACCGTCGATTAATTTCAAATCAACAGTAGACATTTTCTATTCCCTCCCAATAAACGCTTTAAATGCCGACTTTTTGACATTTAAAACTGTATATATTTATATAATAATACTACTTTATCTTTTTGTTATCAAGCAAAACCCGCTTTGTTAGGGCATTTTCATTAAAAATACACAAAAACATTAATATTTTTGTTTTCTTATCCATAAACTTTTTATAGTGTTTTTTGTTGAGATGTACCAAATTTAAAATGTATATTTTTTATAAACAATGAGCACTAATCACCAAAAACTATTGACATAGGTGGAAAAATACTGTACAATTTTAACAAATGAAAAATAAAAGGGGTGTGCTTTATGAGCATGGTTAAGAATGTGGCAATTGTAGGTCACGCATCTAAAGGTAAAACTACTCTCGCTGAGGCAATGCTTAATGTGGCAGGCGTTACCGAAAGAATGGGTAAAATAGCAGACGGCAATACCGTGTCCGACAGTGACGCGGAAGAGAAAAAAAGAGGAGTTTCAATTTCTTCATCCGTTTTGCAGTTTACATATGACAACGCAAAAATCAATATTATCGACACTCCGGGACTTTTTGATTTTGCACTCGGTTCTGCTGAGGGACTTCGTGCGGCAGACAGTGCAATTGTCGTTGTTTCGGCAAGGTCGGGCCTTGCAGCAGGTGCCGAAAAAGCGTTTAAGGACGCCGGCAAAAAAGGTATGGCCCGTATTATCGTAACATCAAAAATGGACGATGACAGAGCCGATTTCTACAAATCGTTTAACGGTTTGGTAGCAAAATTCGGCACAACAATGTGTCCGGTAGTCGTTCCGGTGTTGAACGGCGGTAAGGTTGTCGGCTATTATAATATGATTGATGACGCGACTTATACTTATGACGGAGTACATAAAAAAGCCGCAGATGTTTCGCATGACGACCAAGCCCGTTTTGAGGCTATTAAAGAAGTGTTTGCCGAAGCTGTAGCAGGTACGGATGACGCTCTTATGGAAAAATATTTTGACGGCGAACCTCTTACAAAAGAAGACAAAATCAAGGGTCTTTCACAGGGTATAGCAGACGGTACGGTCGTTCCTGTATTTGCCCTTTCGGGTCTGACAGGCGTCGGTGTTGATATGCTTCTTGATTTTATTAAGGATTGCTGTCCGGCACCTAAGGCTGAATACGCAATTGATGCAAACGGTGAACCTATCGAACTTACTGTTGACGAAAACGGAACACTTGCCGCAGTTTGTTTCAAGACTGTTGCCGATCCGTTTATCGGAAAACTTAATTATTTCAAGGTTGTATCCGGTAAGCTTACACAGGGTACAACAGTTATGAATTCACGCACCGGCAAGGAAGAAAGAGTCGGCAAAGTTGTTACTCTTCTCGGTACGAAGCAAACAGATGCCAAGGAAATTCCGGCAGGTGAAATCGGTGCGGTTGCAAAGCTTGACGGCTTTAAAACAGGCGACACTATGTGCACCTCTGCAAAAGTTGTTACTCTTGACGGCGTTGCTGTCCCTACCCCTTGTTATTCAATGGCAATCAGTGCAAACAAGAAGGGCGAGGAAGAAAAAATTGCCAATGCCGTTGCCAAGATGATTGAGGAAGACCCATCCATCGCATTTAAAGTTAATAACGAAACAAGACAAACCGTTCTATCGGGTCTCGGCGAACAGCATTTGGATGTATGTTTGTCAAAGCTCGGGGCAAAATATAATGTAACGGCTACGCTTTCTCAACCAAAGGTTGCTTACAGAGAAACCATTACACGCAAAGTTACGGCACAGGGCAGACATAAAAAGCAATCGGGCGGTCACGGTCAGTTCGGTGATGTATTTATCGAATTTGAACCGTTCGATACCGAAAAACTTGTTTTTGCCGAAAGGGTTGTAGGCGGTTCCGTGCCTAAAAACTTCTTCCCGGCAGTTGAAAAAGGACTTCAGGAGTCTATGGAAAAGGGCGTACTTGCAGGCTATCCTATGG
>CAVBQD010000148.1:0-5039 GCA_963597385.1 bacterium
TCGTATACCTTATAGCCCACACTTCCTACGCTTGCAAGGAAAATAATGTCAAATTCCTTACCCGTTTTTTTGGCAACCTGGCTCGGTATTTCTTTGCCGTTTTTATCAAAAACCTTAATATATTTTGCGTTTCTGTTAAGTTTTATATGTGCTTCAACGGCACCTTTACGCTTTGTGGCAACAGGGTTGTTAACTATTACCGCACATTCCTTACACCAAGAAGTGTCAAGTTCATTTGCTATTGCACCGACTGCACCTTCATATTCCGTTTGGAATTGATTTAGCGATACAAAATAATCGTTCCAACTGTCATTGTACTGAAGCATGGTTGATGTGCCCGGAATGTCGTCATGAAACTGATGCTGAATAACACGCTTCCACGCTTTGTCAAGAATAGCTTTAGGGTACTTATACGATGTGAGCAAACTTGCTGTAACAGCTGATTTTTCACAGGCGTCGGCAAGACTTTCATTTTGAGCGTTGAGTCTTTTACTCATACATCTTGATGTGTAACCGCCTGCACCGTGACTACGCATAACAAGTTCATTATTCCAAATCGGAAGACTGTCTTTCTTGCTTTGCGGTAATTTGTCCATCTCAATAAAAATTTCATCAGAAGATGCCGAATAGACCTTTGTATCATCATTTTCTTTATTTGCTTCAACGCTTTCGTTAACGGATTTTGCACTTTCTTCTGTCGGTGCTCCACCCCAATCGCCGGTGCCGTAATAATTCATAGTCCACGGCAAATCGTGTTGAAGTCCGTTTTCTGCAAGTTTGTTGATAATTTGTAAATCGCCTCTTACATCGCCGCTGAATTTATATCTGTACGAAAGCGGATTTAACGAAGCGAAAATTTTGTCGCCGTTTACACCTTGCCAAATGCCGATGTCAAACGGTAACTCGTATGCACCGCCCCAACCCAATTTTTGAGATGAAACGCCAAGCAAGTTTGCGTGCTTTGCAATACTCGGCAGTGCATAACCGAATCCGAAACAATCAGGCAAAAACACATCCTTTGAAGTTTTGCCGAGTTTTTCTTTGAAATAATGATTACCGTATAAAAAATTACGGAACAATGCCTCGGGCGACGGAATGTTAACATCTCCGTTTTCGTATGCCGAACCGCTTACACACCATTTGTCTGCGGCAACATATTCCTTAATTTTTTCAAACGCTTCGGGATAGTATTCCTCAATAAGCTCATATCTGAAACTACCCTCAAAATTAAAACGGTAGTGAGGATATTTCTCTATAAGTTCAAAGTTTTTTTCAAAGGTATCGGGTATAAACTCTTCAATTGTTTTCGGCAGTTCCCATCTCCAAACCGTGTCAAGATGGGAAGTGGCAACCGTAAAAATTTTGTTTTCAGCCATGATGCATCTCGTTTCGTTAATTACTGTACTTCAATGATTTCGTATTCAAATTCGTATTCTTCCTGCAAAGCCTTTACCTTTGCTTCATTATCCTCAATAAACGACGGTGTGCGTACACTTTTACCGTCAACGGAATAATCTTTTACGATTTGGTTGAGCTTTTCCCAAGCTTCTGCTTCAAGCGGATAGTTATCTGCGAATTTGATTTGAAATTCTCTGTGTTTTGGTATTCTTACTTTCATGGATAATCTCCTTTATGCTTTTTTAGTTATATATTATATAATTATTTTAGTATGATTTCAAGATTGTTTTGCACTTTTTCGCTTAAAACTTCAACAGGGTGCTCAAGTGCCTCTTCAAGTGTTGTTTTACCGTCAACAAGTGTAATCAATTTGTCGCCAAGTATTATATCCTCTGCACTTCCGCTTATTATAACGCATTTTTTATTGTGTTTCTTACAAAGTTTGTTTATCTTATACGGCAGTTTACCCATCAAGGTCTGCTTGTCTGTTTTCCCCTCACCGGTGATTACAATGTCAGCATTACCGATTTTCTTTTCAAGGTCGCAAAGTTCACTTAAAATATCAAATCCCGATTTGATTTCACCGCCGTACACGGAATAAAGTCCGCCGCAAATTCCGCCGGCTGCACCTGCACCTTTAAGCTTACCGACATCGGTTTTAAAAAATGCGTTAAGCCTTTGCAAGCCATCATCAAGTTCTTTTACATCTGTTTTGCGTGCTCCTTTTTGCGGAGCAAATACATACGCCGCCCCGTTCTTTCCGAAAAATTCGTTTTCGACATCGCTTGCAAATGTAAAGCTTATGTCCTTTACTTTGTCTTTTGTACTCATTCCGAAAACAAAGTTCATATCATTGCTTTTCGGCATTTTCATAATGTTTTGATTTTCGTCATAAAACCTAACTCCGAGTGCCGACAGTGCACCGATACCGCCGTCACAGCAACCTGTTCCGCCAAGACCGAGAATGATGCTTTTATAGCCGTTTTCTGCGGCAAATCGTATTAATTCGCCCGTGCCGTAGCTACTGCTTTGCATAACATTTTTTCGTTTCTGCAATCCGCTTGCAACAGCACATTCAACTACGGCAGTGCTGTCAAAAGCTTCTATATGTCCGTCAATCTCTTTTCCGTAAATATCATGACATTTGGTATAAAGTGTTTTACTGTTACAAATTGATTTTACGGCGTCGCAAAAGCCCTCGCCTCCGTCGGCAAAAGGAATCGCTTCCACAGTACAATCAATCGCCTTTGCAAGCACCGTCTTTATTGTATCAGCCACTTCATATGATGTTAATGAGCCTTTGTACGAATCCGGAACAATAAGTATTTTCATAATCGATTACCTCAATTTATTTGTGATTGTATTGTAACATATATAGATTTAAAAGTAAAATCAACCTTTTGTTTGCTTTTGTGCAAAATTACAGAATTTTTATACACTTTTCAGCACATTTGCCGAAATATGAAAAAATGTCAAAAAATCTTGACATTGTTTTTTTAATGTTGTAGTATATATATAACCACAATAATGGTTGGCGTGATGGTAATAGCGTCTCGTGTTGTGTTATCAGCAACTTCACAACACACGGAAATTGTTTTTATTAAACAGCGAAGATGGGTAGTTTAAGACGATACTTAGACTACCCGTTCTTTGTTTTAAAAAAATGTACAAAATTTCTCTTGACATTTCAGATTTATCTGCTATAATATTAATACGCATTGAGGCAATGCACAACACATAATAAATATCGCGGGGTAGAGCAGTTGGTAGCTCGTCGGGCTCATAACCCGGAGGTCGCAAGTTCGAGTCTTGTCCCCGCAACCATAGTAAACAAGCCACTTTCGTAAGATTGTGGCTTGTTATTTTTTATGTTTTTCTACCATTTTATTTCTCTATCAAAACGCTTGAAATTGAATTAGCTATATTCTCTTTTCTTTTAGTATCAAGATGTAAGTAAATATTTGCTGTGGTTTGAATATCTGCGTGTCCCAACCATTTTTCTTTTAAGGAATATCCTTGTTCATTTAATACAATACTCAAGTATTTGGTTCTTCATCTTTGCATAATAAATGATGTGCTGAATTGTTTTTTCAACCTGTTCTATTCCGATTTCTTTTTCATCATTCCCGCAGTCAATACCTAAAACCCGCTTAAAATTATATTCTAACCACTCCAATCTGCCATTATTGCAGTCATATAATGTTTCCCAGTCTATGGGCATTTCCCCGCCGGCATTTTTATATCCTTGCAAAAAAGCTTGAAATAATTGAAAATCAATTTTGCAATCTTCATATCCCGACCAACACAATGCCAATTCAAACAATTCCATAAACGGATTGTTATAAGATAAACACTCTAAATCAATAATGCGATAATCATTACCATTCCAGAGAACATTTTTGCAGTCCATATCGTTATGACAGATTGACACGATAGGTGGTAGTTTCTTTCGTGCTCGATTACCTTTATTTTGACTATCTTTAATTACAGGAAAAGCATCTTTCAGCATTGCATATAACTTCATATCGGTGTGTTTCATTTCTGCAAGGTAGAAATTCCAATCAATAGACATTTCATAAAAATCTTCATTTTTATACTTTTTATCTACACTATGGATTTCAGCAAGTACCTTTCCCATTTCTTTGCAGTGATCTGCTGTTATCTCGTTACTTTTTAAGGCTTTTCCGGGAAAATAGTCAAACAGATAGAAATATTCACCGTCTATCTCCTGCATTTTTCTTCCACCCAAAGACAACGCAGGAAGAATCGGAATACCCTGCTGCTCCAATAAAAGTTCTATCCGTTCAGCTTTTGCATAATTATCCATAGCGGTTTCTCTTTGCATAACAAACGGATTTAGCAACTTCAGAGCAAAAGGCCCTTGCTGTGTGCTAATCTTATACATCTTGTGCATAAATCCACCACTCAAACACACCGGTTCGCCAATTATCTTCCAATCATATTTTTCTGCAATCTTTGTAAATATTGACACCTTCATCCCTCCAAATGCAGATTTATCACTCTTAATCTATTCAAATTATATCACTTCTTTGTAAACTTTACCACCACTTTGATTATACTCGTAACTTAGTATAGGTGGTCACATTTTTGGACAGGTGTTCACATTGTATCAAACATGTGGTACAAAGACACTTTGTAGCTACGGATAATTTTTATCCGTAGTTATTTTATTTGTATTTAGGACGCTTGAAAACTCTTTATTTATGCGTGTTTTGAGAGTTTATACTTTTACTTAATACAAATACAGATAAACGCAATTAAACTTAATAAACTAACAAATAGACTAATTTTTTTGCAAAAATACTAAAACACTGTTTACAATCTCGGCGGTATGTGTATCCGGAAAATCATTTACACTAATAATAGCCAGCGTGTCGAAAAAGTATTTTCGACACGCTGTAGGTTGTTGAGAAAGGTTCTGAATTTTGTTTTCTTGCGAGCGGGAGCTGTACATCGTCAACACATATTCCGTATAGAACAAAACAAAGTTTTGTAATTATACTTCGTATGTTTTTCATCTTTCCAAAAAATCAACTGATTTTTTTGGAAGCCTTGCATATGCCCCCGAGCAAAAAACGGAAAACGCCAAAAGTGCCGCAAACTCGATGTTTACGGCACTT
>CAVBQD010000149.1:0-5020 GCA_963597385.1 bacterium
GTCTACACCAAGCTCCTCAAAGGTCACAATATCGTCTTTTCTGCTTTGGTCGTTTAATTTATCAAGTTTTGCCTGAATGCTCTTTTTAGCCTTTTCAAGCTGCTTTACGGTGAAGTTTTGACCTCTTTGGTATTTGAGTTCGGAAATACCCTCGATAATTTCATCAAGTTGTCTTTGAAGAATTGTTTGCTGTCTTTCAATACTCATAGGCACTTTTTCAAACTGTGAATGACCTATAACTATCAAATCATAATCACCGGTGGCAATTCGGGAAAGAAAACGCTTTCTGTTTTTCTTTTCAAAATCCTTTTTGGTTGCCACAAGTACCTTCGCATTCGGATAGAGAGTGAGAATATCTGCACCCCATTGTTCGGTAAGATGATTAGGCACAACAATCATACATTTACTTGATAAACCGAGACGAATTGATTCTTCGGCTATTGCAATCATCTCATAAGTCTTGCCCGCACCGACAGCGTGGGCAAGAAGCGTGTTACCACCGTAAAGACTGTGAGCGACAGCATTTAGCTGATGAGGTCTTAAAGTGATTTCAGGATTCATATTTGGAAAGATAAGGTGACTGCCGTCATATTCACGGGGTCTGATTGAATTAAACTTCTCGTTATACATTTCACATAAACGGTTACGTCTTTCAGGGTCGTTCCATATCCAGTCCTTAAATGCCTGTTTAATTGCGTCTTGTTTTTCCATAGCAATAGCCGTTTCTTTCTTGTTAAGCACAGGCTTTTTCTTACCGTCGTCATCAATAACATAATCAAAGATACGGATATCTTTAAGATTCAATGTTTGCTCAATAATTTGATAAGCATTGATACGGTTTGTACCGTAAGTGCTGTTTGCTTTAACATTTCCTCTGTCGCCGCTTTTGTTTGTAATGTTCCACTCACTGCTGAACGGTGAAAAATTCACCTTGGTATTTAACCTGCAATAGTACGGAGTTTCAAGTAATTCATACATAAAATCCTCAACAACATCAACAGGAAGCCAAGTAGCGCCTAACCTGACATCAATCTCACTTGCCGTTAGGTCTTTAGGCTGCACCTTTTCAAGTGATTCAACATTGATTTGATATTCAGGCTGTGCCTTTGCAATAGCCTTGGCAAAACGCAGCTTTGCTCTTACATTACCTGAAAGATATTCGTCTGCCATCAAGTATTTTTGAGCAGTAGAATTATTGGCATTGTATTCAGGGTTAAGGAATATTACGCCTTGAAGTTCATCATAAATTTCTTTTTCAGACTCATGGCAAAGACTGCTCATATATTCAATATCAATCTTTGCCCGTTCACCCATAGATACTGCAAGTGCTTCCGAAGGAGTATCAACCTCTGTTACGGGAATATGAGGTTTAATAGTCCTTTTGGTAAACATATCTGCTTTGCGTTCAAGAGTTCCGTTTTCTCCGAGTATTTCAAGAGCAGAGATAAGGTGGTATGAAGCGTCCTCGCCAAATGCCGACTTGTTTGCTCTGCTGTTTATTAAGCCGTACTTAGCCGTAAATTTATCATACAGTCCATCAAGATTTTTCTGTTCTGCGAGTATATCTTCTTTAGGATAATCATCGGTCTGAAGTTCGATGAGTTTTCGGGTGCTGTCCCTAATGGAAATCATACCTTTGATTCTGTTTTCGGCAATAGCGGATACATTGGCAGGCATCATTCTTGAATTTTCTCTAAAGTATATCTTTCCGTCTACAACAGTATATGAAAAATTACGAACATCAGGCAATGCCGGAATAGATAAATCTTCTTCAAATTCATCACCGATTTGAGCCTCAGTAATCTGTCCTTGAATATTCTTAACAGCCACATCAAGCAGTTCTTTAAGACTTCTATCCTCATATGGAATACAGGTCGATTCAGGACCGAAACGACCCGAAACCGTTTCCATATTACCGAGCACCATATCGGGATTATCAACAAAGTATTTATTCATTCTGATACCGTCTTCGGTATTATCAAGCTGTACCCAATCAGGCTCAATATCAAGCATTCTATCTCTCTTTTGAAGAACAAGAATATCCGATACTACCTCTGTGCCTGCATTGCCCTTAAAAGTATCGTTAGGAAGTCTGATAGCTCCAAGGAGGTCTGCTCTTTGAGCAATATATCTCCTGATATTGCTGTTTTCTTTATCCATAGTACCTTTGGAGGTAATGAGTATCATTATGCCGCCTGTTCTGACTTTATCAAGTGACTTCATAAAAAAGTAATCGTGAATAAGTGGGTTATGCTTATCGTATTTCTTGTCCGATACTTTGAAATCGCCAAAAGGCACATTGGTAGTTACAAGGTCATAGAAGTTATCGGGTAAATCCACCTTTTCATATCCGTTATTAACAATACTTGCAGTTTGATAAAGTTGTTGTGCAATAGCTGCCGAAACAGAATCAAGTTCAATACCGTACACCTTACTATCAGCCATACTCTTTGGCTTCATACCGATAAAATTACCGATACCGCAAGACGGTTCAAGAATATTGCCTTGCTTGAAACCGAGATTTTCGGCAATATCATAGCAAGCCTTAACTACTTCTTTAGGAGTATAGAAAGCAGTTAATGTACTTTCTCTTGCAGCATTGTATTCTTCGGGAGACAAGGTAGATATGAGTTCCTTGTATTCATTTGCCCAAGACGAATTGTTTTCATCAAACGCTTCGGGAATACCACCCCAACCGACATATTTTGAAAGAACGATTTGTTCATCAGATGTTGCAAAACGCTTATCGGCTTCACATTCTTTTAAAACCCGTATAGCTTCCATATTCCTGCGAAAGCGTTCTTTTTTGCCTACAACCTCAACAGGATGTGCCGTTAAATCAAAGTCGATTTTTTGAATTTCATTTTGGGGAGTATCACTTTTGTTATCAATACTTTTTTCTGCCGATTTGGTAAACTTACTCGGTTGCTTAACCGTTGGTGCAAGGTTTGGATAATCATATAGTTTGAATGTGCCGTTTTTGTAAGCAATAAAGTCATCATAAGTTTGCTTACGGTACTGATACATTCTGTCCTCTTTATCCATAAGTGCCAAAGCATTAGACATCATATTTTCAATGTCATCGAGTGCCTGTGGATTATCAAGTTGAGCCTTGATAACTCTTGAAATCTTGTATGGCTCAATATCATTCGGATAAGGCTTAGCGTCATTTTCGGATAAGCCTTCAAAGAACGATTCCAAATCTCTTGTTATGTCATTTTTGTATATATCGGGTATAGCGTCAATATCCTCTTGCGTTACAAACTTGTTTTGCTTGATAAGAGTATCTATTCTCTTTGCGACATCACTCCATTTAATAAGAACTTTTGCATAAGGTTCCATAACCGAGCCGTGGCTGAATTCGATACCTTTTGTTGTTTTATTAACACTGTCATTACCGGCTAAATATCCGCTTTGACTGTCTCTGCTTACATATTTAATTCTGTCGACTTTATCGGGGTGATTAACAAAGTAGGTGTAGGTTTCAAGCCTGTATGCGTGATTGTTTTTGCCGTTTATGATAATCTTATCTATCTCGTCTTGTGTGATGAACATTTCTCTGTCAGGAAGATAACCCGATTCAGCTTTAAACAAAATAGGTTCTCGTTTCATACCCTCAATAATTTCAGCAATATATGGTATAGAATACTGAGGGGCATAATTAAAGCGAATGATTTTCATACCGGCATTGTAGTCATCCATCAGTCTGCCGTACTCTTTGAAAATTTGCGTACGCTTTTCGTCATCCTTGAGCATATCGGTAATTTTTTCAACCATATCGGGATAACCGAAAACACCGTCAATTTCTTTTTGTATTGATTGCAGGCAATTATCTTTATTGGGATAATCGTCACTCAAATCTCGAATAAACTCTGTAAGCCTATCGGCAACTTTGTTGAGTTCGTAGTCATCAACCGTATCAAGTTCATACTGCGGCATATATCTGCCGACATTAAGAAGTTCACGAATACGAACAGCAGCTTGCTCCCAAGTGAGATGTGTTGCCGTACTTGTTTTAGCCGATGTGCCTTTAGCAATACTTATACCGTTTTCGTCATACCAAATGGATACTTTTTCGCCGTTAAAGACAAAGCCTGCACCGTTAGTACCGTAAAGAAATTTAAGCATCCTTGCGTTATACTCAACACCTCTGTCTCGTTTGAAGTGCATAGCAATTTGTACTCTGCTGTTTTTATCATTAAAGCCACAGCAAAGTGCTTCATCAATAATCTGCTGTGACATCCCAAAATCGGTAAAAAGTGATGTTTGAGGTGCCTCATCATATACAGGCTCGTTATCATAAGAAAAGCTGAACAAATCAAGCTGTGCTTTTTCTTCCTTTTCCGTATCAAGATACTTGCCGTCATTGATAAGTTCTTTAATGATACCGATAACAATATCCCACGAAAAAACGGACTCCTTTGTTCGGGTTTTGTAATTACCCTCATACATAAGAAGTCCGTTATCGGCTAATGTAAAGCCAAAGTGCTTATTGAATTTATCGTACTCGTCAAACCGTCTTGGATACAGCGTTTTGGTATAGTTTATGAGTTCATTATCCTTTTTGGTGGTTTGGTAAGTCTTGATGATTGCAGGCTTTCTTTGTACCAAATCATCATCGGGATTGCTGAGCATATACCTGATAGCCTGTTCGTCAACAAAGGGTGGCAGTTCATCGGTTACATTGTGTAAATCAGTTCGTTCAAGACTGTTTCTCTCGCCGAGTTTTTGATATTGTTCATCATTTCCACCCAAGTCATCATATCCGTTTGCTTGAGTTTCTCGGTCACTCCCTGTGCTTTTGCCATCTGCGTTATGATTTGTTCTTCCATCTGCTGTGCTTGCTCCTGAATCGACATCAGGTGTTCCGTCAGCTTGCAGGTTGTCAATAAAGTTGTGAATGTCGCTTTCTTGTGATTTTTGAGATATTCCTGTCTTTTCTGTGCGTAATATCCCATTTGTTCCGTCTTTGTCGGCATAATCAGGTTCGGATAAAGTTGCTCTCCGACTTGTGTATATG